>JBDGXD010000210.1:0-13627 GCA_039584755.1 Gemmatimonadota bacterium | reverse complement strand
AAGCTCAAGAAGCCCAATGCCCTACGAGAGGCCTTTACAGCCGCCGGAGTCGAGCCCGGCGATACCGTCGTCACCTATTGTCACATCGGTCAATACGCCACCATGGTGATGTTCATGGCTCGCACTCTGGGTCATGAGGTGAAGCTGTACGATGGAGCGTTTCAGGATTGGGCGGGCAGGGGACTTCCGGTGGAGAAGCCAGACCCGTAGAAGAGTGCAGAGTGTAGAACGTAGAAGTCGAATGTAGAATGTAGAATGTAGAATATAGAATGTAGAATATAGCACAGAATGTAGAGTTCTGAATGTAGAATACTGAACGACGATCGAGTCGTCAGTTGGGCTCGCGGCGAGCTGTCTTGATGCTGCGGACAAAGATCGATATCAGTTCGTTCACTTCCTTGACCGCGGTATCTGTTTCGGCATCTCTATCATACTCCATTCGCCGGATCAGCTTCAGCCATACCAGGGTTTCTCTCAGCTCCTTGAGGCAGACTCTCATCTTGTGCACGAAGTCGCGGCGTGACTCCGCCCCCTGAGCCTCGGCATAGTTGGCCGCGGGAGACGTCCCGCTCTTCACGAGCTGATCTGCGATATGGTGGCCCACCCGGTTCCTCGGCAGGGTCTTCGCAAGACGACAGACCGCTACTGCAAATTGAATCAGCCTCTCTTCTATATCGTACTGCCGCGCCATGCGACCTGCTCCTGTGCACCGCTGCCGGTTCATCGTACTGCTCTTACCTCCAATGCGTGTATCAATGCAGCGCAGTTCATACCATATTCACGCTCACCCTCACATCTACATTCTACATTCTGAATTCTGCCTTCTACGTTCTGAAGTCTGCCTTCCCCTTCTACATTCTACATTCTACATTCTAAATTCATGCTCCTATAGCCACACCAAACGCGGGTAACAGACATGAGACTCAGTCACTGCTTCGCCGTCGCCCTTGCCGCCACCCTCGCCTGCACCTCCGCCCGTTCCGTGCAGCAGTATTCCATTACCGACTTCTACGAGAACGACCAGTTCTTGGGTGCATCGTTCTCGCCTGATAACGCAAAGATCCTGGTAACGTCCAATCTCACCGGTGTGTACAACGCCTACGTGATACCGGTCGAGGGAGGTGAGCCGCAGGCACTCACCGAGTCCACCGATGATGCCGTGTTTGCCATCTCGTACTTCCCCGATGACGAGCGCTTCCTCTACTCACAGGACCGTGGAGGCAACGAGCTCAATCACGTTTTCGTACGAAACCCCGATGGATCGGTGCACGATCTCACGCCCGGTGAGGAATTGAAGGCCAGTTTTGCCGGTTGGGCCGACGACGAGCAATCCTTCTTCATCGAGACCAACGAGCGCGACTCGCGGTTCTTCGACCTGTACGAGCACGATATCGAGAGCTATGAACGGTCGCTGGTGTTCGAGAATAACGAGGGGTACACCTTCGGCGGCATTTCGCCCGACAAGCGGTTCCTGGCACTGGTGAAGCCGTACACCACATCCGATGGGGACATCTTCCTGTACGACCGAGAGACGGCAGTTGCTACAAACATCACGGAGCACACCGGCGATGTCGCGAATCTGCCGGCAGACTTCACACCTGATGGATCGGGGCTGCTGTTCACATCGGACCGAGATCAGGAGTTTTCTGCACTGTATCGCTATGACATAGCCACCGGTGAAACGACCCCAGTACTGTCACCCGACTGGGACGTAGTCGAGGCATCCTACACAAAGAGTGGCGCCTACTTGCGCGTCTCCGTGAATGAGGAGGCGCGGGGTGTGACCCGGGTATATCACGCCGAGTCGCTCGAGCCGCTGGAAGTGCCGGGACTACCCGAGGGATTGGTGCGCGGGATGCAGTTCTCAGCCGACGACTCGCACATCGCGTTCTACGCCACCGACGGCAGTACTCCGGACGACCTGTGGGTCGGCCCATTCGATGGCCGACCGACACGATTGACGGACGGATTGAGCAGTGCAATTGACCGTGATGACCTGGTCGCCCCGGAACACGTTTGGTTCACCTCATACGACGGCGTCGAGGTACCCGGTCTGCTCTACAAGCCACACCAGGCATCGCCCTCGGCCAAGGCACCCGCCATGGTGTTGGTACATGGTGGGCCCGGCGGACAGGCCATAGTGGGGTACAGGGCCGTGACTCAGGCTCTGGTCAACCACGGGTACGTTGTGTTCGATATCAACAACCGGGGTAGCTCGGGCTACGGCAAGTCGTTCTTCAAGATGGACGACCAGCAGCACGGCGAGGCGGATCTGGGTGATGTGGTGGCCAGCAAGCAGATGCTGATCGAGACAGGGTATGTCGATGCCGACCGCATCGGCATCATCGGTGGCAGCTATGGCGGCTACATGGTGCTCGCCGCCCTCACGCTGCAGCCGGATGAGTTCGCGGTAGGTGTCGATCTGTTTGGCATATCCAATTGGCTCCGCACCTTGAACAGCATCCCACCCTGGTGGGAGTCATTCCGCGAAGCGCTGTACCAGGAGATGGGCGATCCTACGACCGACAGCGTCCGATTGCATCGGGTCTCGCCACTGTTCAACGCAGACAAGATCCGCTCACCCTTGATGGTGCTTCAGGGAGCCAATGACCCCCGAGTACTGCAGGTCGAGTCAGACGAGATCGTGGAAGCGGCAAGAGCTCAGGGAGTGCCGGTGGAATACGTGATCTTCGAGGATGAAGGACATGGCTTTGTCAAAAAGGAGAATGAGATCGAGGGATATTCCGCCGTGATCCAGTTCCTGGATAGGCATCTAAAAGGAACGGGTGAGGGTGCGACGCAGTGATTGTAGGACATAGAATGTAGAATATCGAATGTAGAATGTAGAACTCTGAAGCCGTCGCAGAGCAAGAAAGAGAGTTCTACATTCTACATTTTACATTCTGCATTCAACGTGAGCCTTCGCGCAGAAACTTCCCGCTCGCCGTCTCGTACACCCGCACCATCACTACCACTCCGGACCGTTGCCGATCCATCTCCCTTACATGCACCACCTTCTTGTCCTTGCCTGGTCTATACAACACCCACGATCCGGCCGGTGCCACAGCCTCAATGCCTTCACAACTCCTCGCCTTGGGCTGGTGTCCCGGTGGATCGCCCGGGATCCATACTTTGCACTTCCCCGGAGGAGGTAGGTGACCGGGCGGTATGCCAAGCGTTGCGGCAGTACTGGGGCCTTTCGCTTTGGCTTGAGTTTGCGCCACTTCAGGCTCGGGAGTCGTATTGATTTGCACGCCACACGCTGTTAGCGCACAGGCAGCCACGATCGCAATCGATCCGTAGGTAGCTCTCATCATCTTCCCCCTTCCCCGATGAGCTTGCCGGAGGCTACTTCGTATGACAGTACCTTGGCGACGACACCGGCGCGCCGCGGGTCCATCTCTTTGACGTGCACGACGTCCTTGTCGGGTCGGTAGAGCACCCAAGAACCGGCCGGAGCGTTGCCCTCGATGTCATCACACTTGCCGGATTTCGCCTGATCCTTGGCAGCCTGCCCTGGAATCCACAGACGACACTTGCCAGGAGAGGGCAGCTCTTTCGCCGGAATCTCCAGTAGGGCGACCGGCGGCCGGCTCTCTTCCTTTGCGGCCGACTCGGTTGCTTTTTCAGGCTGGGCCGGTACGGTATTCTGCTTGGCTTCCGGCTTGTTTTCGTCCTTCTTGCCCTCTTGCTTCTTACTACTCGGTCTCTCGGTTGAGCCCGTTTCCTTTTTGGGCTCCGGCTTCACCTCAGTGTTCGTCTGCTTGGTGACCACCGTCTCTTGCTTGGCTTCAGGCTGCTTTTCGTTACCGGTAGCCTTGTCATTCTCGGCCTTTTTGTCCGGCTTCTTCTCGCTGTTCGGCTGCCTGGCCGTCACCGGTTCCTGCTTCGGCTCAGGCTTCTTGTCTTGCCCGCTGGCCTTGTCCTTGTCCTCAGGCTTGACGTCGACCTTACCATCACGGTCATTAGCCTTCTCCTGACCGGGATTCTCTTCTTTCTTGTCCTGTTGCTTCTCCAGCCCGGTGGCGTTGCCTTTGCCCTCAGGCTTGACGTCGACCTTGTCGTCTCGGCCCGTCGCCTTTTCCTGACCGGGATTCTCCTTGTTCTTATCCTGTTGCTTCTCCAGCCCGGTGGCGTTGCCCTTCCCCGGGTACTGCTCTTTCGACTCTTCTCGGCCCTTACCCACGCCGGGGCGATCCGGTGGAGTATCAGTCACCGAATCAGGCACGGCTTCAGTCCGTTTGTCCTTCTTCAGCCCGTTGGCATTGCCATTGCCGGGGTACTTCTCCTTTGATTCGTCACGGCCTTTGCCGACTCCCGGACGATCCGGTGGATCGTCGGTGCCCACCGTATCCGGTTGCTGCTGCGGAGGTTCTTCCCGCCGGGTAATCGTGGTATTCGTCGTCTCCCTCACGGTCTCCACCGAATCCGGCGGCGGAGGGTCTTCGCGGCGCGTGACCGTGGTGCCAGTGGTCCGCCGAGTCGTCTCCTCGGTGGGCTCAACCCGCCGGCGCGGTTCGGTCCGCTCCCGCGGCGTATGAGTGGGACTCACCAGGACATCTTCTGAGTCTTCTTCCGCCGGCGGCGGGCTCGGCTCGGCACTGGGACGAGTGTGGACGTTGACCGTACAGCCGGTCGCGACCAGTGCGGCGAAAAGGGCAGCTATCGTGCTAGTCTTCGGGGCCTTCATGGGGTTCTCCAGCTTTTGACCTGCTAAATGTCGGACCCCTGGATGGGAATAACTGTGATGTAGGGCCACATTTGGGCGCCGCGGGAGACCCTGGCTACGTATAGCTGGCACAAGGAGTTACGAATGCCGAATGCAGAATGCAGAATGTAGAATGTAGGTAAGACGTAGAATACAAGTTGATATGGGGTTACGTATAGCGCACGAGGAAGTAGACTGCCAGCATTGCCGCCAGCAGCCACATCATTCCGGTCACCTCACGCGGCTTCCCGCCCAGCGCCTTGATAACCGGATAGCTGATGAGTCCCAGGGCCAGTCCGTCGGCCACGGAATTGGTCAGCGGGATCCCGATGACGGTCAGGAACGCCGGCACCGCCTCGGTGGCATCGGACCAGGAGATCTTGCTGACGTTTCGCGCCATCATCGCGCCTACCAGTACCAGGGCCGACGCCGTTATCGGTGGATAGCTCCCGACCATGGCGATCAGCGGATAGAAGAACAGGGCCACGACGAACAGTACGGCCACCGTCACAGCCGTCAGACCCGTTCTTCCTCCCTGTTCCACGCCAGCAGCACTCTCGATGAAACTGGTTACGGTGCTGGTGCCCATCGTTGCACCCGCGACAGTGCCAACCGCATCCGATAGCATGGCTCGGCGCGACCGCATGAGCTTGCCGTCCACCAGCAGCCCCGCCTGCTCCCCCACGCCGATCAGCGTGCCGGTAGTGTCGAACACATCCATGAACAGGAAGATCACGATCACCGGAATCATCACGGCGCTCAGCGCAGCGCCGAGGTCCATGGCCAGGAATGTCTGGCTCATCGAAGGAGGTGCCGAGACGATACCGGCTGCAGGAGTGAAGCCCGTCACCAGTAGCGACTCCCGCACCAGATCCGACTCCACAACCCACGATGGCAGAAGCGGCAGTGACCATTTCATGGCGAGTGCAATGACTAGTGAAGCGACTATGCCCCAGAGAATCGCACCGCGCACGCGGCGCGCACTGAGCACCGCCGCCACCACCAACCCCACGACGAACACGATCACGTCCGGGGACACGATGGCCGAACTCAGCTTCACGAACGTCCCCGGGTCCGGCACTATGAGCTGTCCGCTCCGTAGCCCTAGGAATGCGATGAACATCCCGATACCCACGGCGATCGCGTGCTTCATACTGTGACTCACGGAATCGATGATCTTCTCGCGAATACCGAGGAGCGACAATCCCAGGAAGAGAACACGCAGCCACCGGGATTGCCGTGGCCACGAACACGAAGTTCTCACCCATGCCGGGAGCGAGAGCGATGGGGTAACGGGCGTACAGACCCATGATAAGAGTTGCAAGGGCGGCGGACAGGCAGGTCGCGGTCGTGACTGCGCCGAAGTCCATCCCGGTAGGTGTGCCGAGCATCGTCCCCGACAGCACCGCAGGCTGAACGAAGATGATGTACGACATCGTGAGGAAGGTCGTGACACCCGCAAGGATCTCAGTCCGGGGCGTGGTGCGCTTTTCTTCGAGTCGAAAGACGGCGTTCAGTATTGCCAATGGATCACTTCTACATTCTACATTCTGACTTCTACATTCTCCTTCTACATTCTCCTTCTACATTCTACATTCTACATTCTACATTCTGCGTTCTGCATTCTGCATTCTGCATTCTGCATTCTACATTCCAAGGGTCGTTCCCTCTGAGTTGAGGTCTCTCACCGCCTGCTTGACCCGCTCCGCCATCGACTGCTCGGCCAGCTTGAGGTAGACGCGTGGGTCGTACTTCTTCTTGTTGCCCACCTCACCATCGACCCGCAAGACGCCATCGTAGTTCTTCATCATATGATCGGCTATGGGCCGGGTGAAGGCATACTGCGTGTCGGTGTCGACATTCATCTTCACCACACCGTACTGCAGTGTCTCCCGGATCTCCGCGAGGCTCGAGCCGGAGCCGCCGTGGAACACGAAGTGGAAGCGGGCGTCCTCTCCCAACGCGTCAACCACCGCCTGCTGTCCATCTCTCAAGATGGTGGGTTTGAGCTTGACGTTCCCGGGCTTGTATACTCCATGTACGTTGCCGAACGTGGCGGCCATGAGGTACCGCGCCCCCGTGACCGTCCGCAATCGCCGTGCGACCTCGATCATCTCCTCCGGCGTGGTGTACAGCTTCTCCGCAGGAGCATCCTCGCCACTCACACCGTCCTCCTCACCGCCGACAACGCCCGTTTCAACCTCCAAGATGATCTCGCTGGCATGACAACGCTCCAACAGCGGCACTGCGATGGCGAGGTTCTCCTCCAGCGGCAAGGCGCTGCCATCAAACATGTGACTGTTGAATAGATTCGGCTGTCCGGCGGCCCGGCGCCGCTCGCTCTCCTCCAGCAGTGGGATCAAAAACTCGTCCACCACCTGTGCCTGGCAATGGTCTGTGTGCAACGCGACGTAGATATCGTACCGTTCTGCCACGCGGTGCACATGTTCGGCAATCGAGATCGCACCCAGCGACATGTCCTTCACGGCCAAGCCTGAGGCGAAAGCACAACCACCTGTAGAAACTTGGATGATCCCGTCGCTCCTGCTCTCGGCAAGACCCTTGAGTACTGCGTTGGCGGTAACGAGCGAAGTTACGTTGATGGCGGGATAGGCGAAGTGGCGTTCTCTCGCTCTGTCGAGCATCTTGCAATAGGTCGTATAGTCTGCGACCGGCATAGTGTGTTGTTTCCTTCCTTGAGGGATTGAGTCCGCGGCGTTTGGCGCGGGAAGGCCTCACGACGAACCGCGGATCTCCTGCGTGATCGGCTCTCCCGCCTTCAGCTCGAGTTCCGTTCCCTGGTGCTCGATAGTCAGCCCGGATCCTTCTTTGAGTAGATAGGTCGCCTCATCCTTTAACTGATCGATGGCAACGGACAACCGTTGGCCCCTTATGATCAAGTTGAAGCTCATCTGATCCACGCGGCGCCCCAGGTGTGGATTGAAGGATATTCGCCCATCGTAGTCGCGCATACCGGCAGTGCCGTAGACCATGCCCATCCACGTGCCCCCCATCGACGCGATATGACAGCCGTGCTCTACGTTTGCTGCCACGTCGGCCATATCCATCATCAAAGCGTAAGTAGCATATTCCCTGGCCTTGTCCAAATACCCCAACTCGAACGCAAGTATGCTCTGAATGGATACGGATAGCGACGAGTCACCGGTCGTGAGCGGATCGTAAAAGTCGAAATTGCGGCGTTTCTGCTCTAGGGAAAACTCGTCACCCAGCAAGAACATCGCCAAGACGATATCCGCTTGTTTGATCACCTGATGGCGGTAGATCACCAGAGGATGGAAGTGCAGCAGCAGGGGATATTTGTCCGGAGGCGTTCCGTCAAAGTCCCAGGGTTCCTTGTCGAGGAAATCGTCGTCCTGCAGGTGGATTCCTGACTCTCCGTCGACGCAGACGTACATGTTGTCTGCCGCGCGCTTCCACTCGGCAATTTCTTCGACTGCCAGCTTTGTTTCATACGCCAGGTCTTTGAAGCGATCCGGCCGGTTTTGACGCATCCATTCGATGGTAGCTGCGGCAAACCACAGGTTCTCCCGAGCCATCAGATTGGTATACGTGTTGTTGTCTTGCACAGTATTGTATTCGTCGGGGCCCGTTACACCGCTGATACAGAATCTGCCGGCCTTTCGAGTCGAGTAGAATCCCAAGTCGGCCCACATACGTGCTGTCTCCACCAGCATCTCGGCGCCTTCCTGATGGAGAAACTCCACGTCGCCAGTGATCTCGACATACTTGCGTAACGCGTAGATGATATCGGCGTTGATGTGGTACTGGGCCGTACCGGCGGCGTAATAGGCGGAGGCCTCTTCTCCGTTGATGGTCCGCCACGGAAACAGTGCACCACGTTGATTGACTTCTCTGGCCCGTTGGCGTGCCTTGTCCAACATGTTATAGCGAAACCGCAGCACATTGCGCGCAATCTTGGGCGCGGTGTAAATCAGAAACGGCAGAACATAGATCTCGGTGTCCCAAAAATAGTGCCCCTCATAGCCGTGCCCGGTCAGTCCTTTAGCGGGGATGCCAACGCTTTCAGCCCGCGCCGTGGCCTGGCAAATATGGAACAGGTTGAAGCGTAGCACCTGCTGTACGGTGGAATCGCCAGCGACCTTGAGATCGGACCTGCCCCAAAAATCATCGAGATAGACACGCTGCTCGTCGGAGAGTGTGCCAAAACCCGAGGCAACCGCTCGGTCCAAGGCGCGGTCGGCTCGTTCGCACAGCTCCGCGGCGGGTGCGCTGCGCGAAACATGGTACGTCATGAACTTCGTGAGTCGGACAGTCTGCCCCTGCCTACCATCAATGGACAAGAGAATCCGGCCCAGATCTTCATCACACACACACTTGCAGGTGTGAGGCAGCTCAGTCTCGATTACATGATCTATACCGCAGGCCAGTGTCATCTTGCTCGAGCGAGTTCCGTAGCTCTGCACCACACGGTGCTGGTTGCTGTAGTGCCCCTGAGGCTCCAGGATTCGCTGTTCGAATGCTCGAGTGCCGCGTGGATCGCCGTCGGTATCCGGCAGGTCCTGGCCATGGACCAGCTCCGACGAGAGCGTTATCGGCGCGTCGGCGTTTAGTAGAGTGACCTCGTACGATATCGCAGCGACGTGGCGGTGTACGAACGAAACCAGCCGCCGGGATTCCACCAGGATCTGCTTGCCGGAGTGCTTCTCCCACAAGATTTCCCGCTGCACGATGCCGGACCGCATGTCCAGCACCCGCTCGTAGCTCAGCAGATTGACCTTCGAGACATCGAGCGGCTCATCGTCCACGTAGAGCCGGATGATCTTTGCGTCCGGCACGTTGACCATGGTCTGCCCTGTCTCTGCAAATCCGAACGCGTCTTCTCCGTAGACTATCGGCCACGTCTCATGGAACCCGTTCACGAACGTCCCACTTTGGTAGACCGGACCACCCTCCTCGTGGCAGCCGCGGATACCAAGGAATCCGTTGGAGGTGGAGAACAACGTCTCCATCTGAGGCAGCAGTCGTGGATAGTACCGATTCTCTACCAGCCGCCACTCGTCGGCGGGGTAGACATGGTCGGGCAGAAACTGGATCTCGCGCGTCAGCATGGTGTGAGTTCTTTAGGTTGCCGGGTCGTAACGACACTTAGTGAACGTCGAATGTAGAATGTAGAATGTAGAATGTCGAATGTCGGGGCACCGACTACGAAAGACGAGGATCACGTCCCTCGAGATTCTCACGGATGTGACCAGGTTTCTCACAGTGGCCTACATCAGATTCGTACAAGCCAGCCGCACCGCGTCCGTCTACGATCCCCGTTGGAGAAAGGCACTCATTGCTCCGAACACGTCCTGCGGGATCTCCAGAGCCATCATGTGTCCCGCGTCCTCGAAGACCACTTTCTCGCCGTTGGGCAGGTCATCAGCCAGTCGATGCTGTCGATCCACCGGGAGTACGGTGTCCTTGCCCCCAATCATCACGAGGGTCGGTACCTCGATGTCATGCAATCGATCGAGATGCCGCATTCGATTGTTCCGGTGGAACCATTCGACGCACGTTTGCTTGCTCACTAGCAATGCGTCGTCAAGCAGGAGCTGCATCGTCTCGTCCGGAGGCGGTCGCGTGAAACCACTCCTCAGCATCTTCTTCAGCAACCATCTTTTCCCGGCCATCAGAGCCAGCAAGGGTATCACCAGCCGCGGGGCGAGGAGGCCGAACCCGGTGACGGTGTTCATCACAACCATCCTCCGGAGCACCTCGGGATGTTCCAGGGCGAGTTGGACGCCAACACCGCCGCCCATCGACACTCCCACGTAGAGAAACGGATGGATCTGCAGCTGTTGCGACCATTGATACAGATCATCCGCCAATTGGACCAAATTGCAACCGTTCACGGTCTGACTCGACTGCCCATGGCCCCGCAAGTCGATTGCATACGCGTGGAACTTGGGGGGAAGGCGGGATATATACGACTCGCGCCAGATCTTGGACGAGGCGAACAACCCGTGACCGAACACGATGGCCTCGGAACCGGACCCGTGCTCCTCGTAGTATAGTTCGGCGCCGTTGACTTGGATTCTTGGCATCGTCCGTTTGTCCCGGTTGTCTCCCAAGGGTTCCAAATAGCTTCCGGTCTAAACTGCGAGCCACTCCTCGTTTGTTATTCCTTGTTCGTCCTTCGATTCTCAGGGTTCTGTGGTAGCGATCACGTCCTCACCGCCTCCCACACTCTCCCCCCTATTCCCAGCCTCTGCATGCGCGACCGCAGTGTGTTGGGATGGAGGTCCAGGATCTCCGCCGCACCGCCGGGCCCAGCGATTCTGCCCTCAGTCCGCTGCAGCACTGCGCGGATATGCTCCCTCTCAACCTCTTGCAGTGACCGCAGCCTGCCTTGCTGAGCAGGCTTGTGGCGCTCCTCAGCCCTCTTGTTTGTCAAGCCTTCCGGCAGCCATAGCCTGTCTCCCGACGACACGATCACCGCTCGTTCGAGCACGTTCTGCAGTTCTCTCACGTTCCCGGGCCAGTCATACTCGGTCAGCTGTCGCAGCACGGGCGCAGGTACTTCGGCAACGGTCTTGCCCAGCGCTCGGCCGAACCGCTGTACGAAGTGATTGACCAGCAGCGGGATGTCGCTGCGACGGTCCCGCAGGGGTGGCACGGTGATGGGATAGACGTTCAGTCGGTAGAACAGGTCAGAGCGGAATCGTCCCGACTCGATTTCGTCGGTGACGTTACGGTTGGTGGCAGCGAGAAATCGAATGTCTACCTTGATCGTGTTTGAGCTGCCGACTCGCTCAAACTCGCCCTCTTGGATCACACGCAGCAACTTGCTCTGCATCTCAAGCGGCAACTCGGTAATCTCGTCCAGCAACAGCGTGCCGCCGTCTGCCAGCTCGAAGCGGCCTTGCCGTTGCCGAGTTGCCCCGGTGAAGGCACCAGCCTCATGGCCGAACAGCTCGCTCTCGATGAGGTTGGCCGGCAGCACCGAGCAATTGACCTTTACGAACGGCATGCTGGCGCGCAAACTAACCTCGTGGATGGCCCGAGCGACCAGTTCCTTGCCTACCCCGGTCTCCCCCTGAATGAGCACGGTGGCATCTGTTCCTGCCACCTGCTGCAAGCGATGCAACACATACCGCAGCGCGTCGCTGTCGCCGATCATGTTGGTGAAATCCCGATCGGACTGGATCTCTTCCCTCAGGTAGAGGTTCTCCTCTTCCAGCCGTTGCTTCAGGATCTCGAGTTCTTCGATTGCCGCATCGCGGTCGGCTTCCGCTACGCGGCGTTCGGTCACGTCCGCACCGATGCTGAGGGTGCCGCTGGGTGCTCCTTCCTTGTCACGTAGAACTACCTGGCTCCAGAGCACGCTACGCTCCGTGCCATCCTTTGTAGCTAACGAGACCTCGGTGTATGGTACCTCCTCGCCCGCGAGGACTCCACGCAGCACCTCTTCCGCACGGGCCCGGTCGGTTGACGCAACGAAGTCACTGATTGGTTTACCGATTGCGTCGTGGCAGTCAAAGCCCGCGGTCTTGCAGAAGAACGGATTCACGTAGTCGACCCGGCCAACCGTGTCGAGTCCCACGACCAGAAGGTTGACCCGCTCCAGCAGCAAACTCCAACGGGACTCTCCAGCCGCGACATCTCGCTCCAGCGCCGACGCCCTGACAGCTTCGTCGGCCAGATCGAGTCCCATGATCAGCACGACGAACAGAAAAGCCATGGTCATGAGATAGGGCTGCTGCAGAATCTCCAGGTCCACCAAGCTGCCGTGTACGATTGAAGCGAGCAGCAAGAACGTGGCTATGCCAAGGCGTATTGCTCTTCGCCTTTCACCAGCCCGGGTCAGCGCCAACGTTGTATCGATCACATACCCGATGAACAACAGGTTCGAGCCGTAGCCCACGATCACCCACGGCGAGGACGTCCCGACCGGCAGGGAATATGACTCTCCCCACGGCAGTTCCCTCACCGCCAGAGCGGAGATATCCGAAAAGAGCACTCCGTAGGGCGCGACGACGTTGACCAGCACCGCCACACCGTACCCGAGCGAGATGAGCCCAGCCAGCCAACGGCGCGTGGTCGGCGCGTAGTACGCCACGTACCACGTCAGCGCGATCCAGCACAGTGCTTGGAACGAGATGCTCCACTTGAAGGCTCGGTTGAGTTCGGCAACTGTTGCGGCGCCAAACCCCAGCGGCTCGAAGAACGCGTTGGCCGCCGCCATCGCCGCTGCCAGCGCAAACCAGAGGTGGACCTGTTTGTCCCGGCGCCTCCGGCCCACGACCAGGTGGATGCCCCCGATCGCGAGGGACACGGAGCCGGCGGCGATTGTCAGAACTGCCCATGGACCCATTCATCAACCTCCCACCACCAAGCCGGAAAGCCACAAAACACGATATTTCGGCACGACATTTCGTGAACCACGAAATATCGCAGGCAGATAAAGCTGCAGCGAGTTCACGACGTTGGCTAGTGCTGCACGGCCAAACGATTCAACAACAAGATCTTAGCTGACCAGATTCCGGCTCCGCAGCCCACAAACCGTCACCGTTTGGTAACGGCACGCGCAGTGCCTTACAGTCCGACGCGCGAGTCAGAGCCCCTGTCGGAATCCAACCCGACGAACCATGTCGTTCGATACGTCAGGCTCGGACGACCAGCCAGGAGTCGTCAATTGGTAGGCATCGAAATCAGTGTGGAAGTCAGGCCGAATAAACGAGACGAGTTTCTTCAGGCCATCGAGACACTGCGACCGCTGGGGGAGGAAGGGAAACACTGTGACTCCCAGGAAATCTACGAAGACCACGGGCAACGGAACCGCTTTCTCTGGGTGGAGCGCTGGCAGAACAACACTCTACTTGAGACGCGCCTCGGTTCCGATCGGTTTCGCGCACTCCTGGGTGCCGTCAAAGTCCTCGGCAGCGTGGGTGATAT
>JBDGXD010000209.1:0-7746 GCA_039584755.1 Gemmatimonadota bacterium | reverse complement strand
GGGAAGTACCGGATCTGTGTGCCGCACCCTGCAAGGTCTGGAGCGTCACGGAGCATTGCAACTTGCCGCTCCAGCCTCGTGGGTGCCGCGACGTCGTCCGCGTCCATGCGAGCCAACAGATCGCCTCGGGCCGCCGCCGCCGCGGCGTTCAGCGCGGATACGATTCCACTGCCTTTCGACTCGATGATGCAGATACGGCTGTCGCGTTCGGCCCAAGCCGAGAGCGTGCTTCGAGTTGCGTCGTCCGATCCGTCGTCCACGGCAATGACCTCGAAGTCCGCCAGAGTCTGGCCGACGAGTGAAGTGATAGCCTCGTCGAGTGTGGACTCGGCGTTGCGGCAAGGCAGCAGGATGGACACTTGTGGCATATTCCTCAAACATGCTACTCTAGATAGCGCTGGCAGCAAGATACCTTTCCTGAACGATAAAGCGACTTGCGACTGGGAGCGACCAGTGAACACGAGAAACTGTTGGACAAGCTGTCTCCTGGGGATGGTGGTTGCATTGCTCACCGCCTCGTGCACCTCGGATACATCGAGTGACAACATGCAACAACTGGTCGAGCGGTACGTCAAACACGAGTACCGGATACCCATGCGGGACGGCGCGACGCTGTTTACGGCAGTGTACGTGCCCAAGGACACGTCACAGAGCTATCCTTTTCTCATGAAGCGCACTCCCTACTCGGTTGGACCGTACGGCGAGCAGCGGTTTCCCGAAGGACTTGGGCCGGTGGGGTCGAACCGGTTTGCGGACGAGGGGTACATCTTCGTTTACCAGGATGTGCGCGGCCGATTCATGTCCGAGGGCACGTTCCGCAACATGACGCCGCACTCGGTGGAGTACGAGGGGGTCGAGGATACCGACGAGAGCACCGACACGTACGATACTGTCGAGTGGCTACTGGAGAACGTGCAGCCAAACAACGGTCGCGTCGGTCTGTGGGGAATCTCGTACCCCGGGTTCTATGCCGCAGCCAGCATCGTCAACTCGCATCCGGCGATCAAGGCATCGTCGCCTCAGGCCGCGATTGGTGACTGGTTCGTGGGTGACGACTTCCATCACAAAGGGGCGTTCTATCTGCACGACGCCTTTGGGTTCTTCCCGTCGTTCAGGAGCAATCGACCAGAGCTGATCGACAGCTGGGGGCCGGGATTCGATTTCAACAGTGGCAACGCGTATGAGTTCTTCAAGGACCTCGGCCCGTTGCGCAACGCGAACGAGCGCTATTTCCAGAACGAGGTCGCCTTCTGGGATTCAATGATGACCCATGGCTCGTACGATGAGTTCTGGCAGTCGCGTAACATCATTCCCCATATGGACAGCGTGAGTGCAGCAGTGCTGGTGGTGGCCGGCTGGTTCGATGCGGAGGATCCGTACGGTCCGATCGAGATATACGAGTCGATTGAGGAACAGAATCCAGGAATCGACAACACTCTGGTGGCTGGCCCTTGGTTCCACGGAGGTTGGGTGCGCGCAGCCGGTGACCGTTTAGGCAACGTTTCGTTTGAAGTAGAAACCGGAGAATTCTATCGTGAGAACGTGGACATTGCCTTTTTCAATCACTATCTGAAGGACAAGGGTGAACTGGACCTACCTGAGGCCCTCGTTTTTGCCAGTGGCTCCAACGAGTGGCATCGGTTGGACGCCTGGCCGCCGCCAGATCTCACCAGTGTGTCTCTCTTTTTCAACGCCGATGGTTCACTCACCTTCGAGCCGCCGAGCGATGTAGCCGGTGTGGATTCCTATTTGAGCGATCCCGCCGATCCGGTTCCATACACGCAGGAAATCCGCATCGATCGCACACGCGAGTACATGGTTGAGGACCAGAGGTTTGTGTCAGGTCGACCGGATGTCTTGGTGTACCAAACGGATGTGTTGACGGAGGACAGAACATTTGCCGGTCCGATAACCGCCGATCTGTTCGTTACGACCACCGCTACCGACGCCGATTTCGTTGTCAAGCTGATCGACGTGTATCCGGATGATGCTCCGCCCATTGATGAACCGTATTTGGACGTTCCAATGGGTGAATACCAGATGTTGGTACGGGGCGAGGTGTTGCGTGCGAAGTTTCGTGACAGCTACGAATCACCAGCGCCACTGGTACCTGGGCAGGTCACCCGAATCACGTTTGATACACCGGACATCTTCCACACATTCAAGGCCGGGCACCGGATCATGGTGCACGTGCAGAGTTCGTGGTTCCCGCTAGTGGATATGAACCCGCAGGTCTTCACAGATATCTACAGCGCAACGGAAGCAGACTTTCACCAGGCAACTCATACGATCCATCGGGCACCAGGGGCGGCATCCCGGTTGGCAGTGGGCCAAATGGTCGAAAGGTGAATCAGGTCGTGTGTCTGTGGTGACGGAGCGGATCATGGTCAACGGAGGTGAGAAGAGCAGAGGTGCGCTGTAGGACACCACCGCTCTGTTCAGGCGCACGCCTGCGACTAGTCTGAGTCCGCGCTATCCTGCAGTGCGGCAGTTCCTTTCCTAGCAACCAGACCGATAGCCATCATGGTCCATCCGGAGATGAGCAGGTGGATGCCGACCAATGTGCCTATGGCCCACTCTCCCGAGAGAGGCCATCTCCGCCAGATCAGGACTGCCAGCAAGATACTTACGATTCCGCCGAACACCATCCAGCCCGAGCCCGGAGCGGGCTTCAGCTTGAAGCCCAGCAGGAGGTGCTGAACTCCGTCGACGAATAGATAGATAGCCAGCACTAGCGTGAGCGTGGCAAGTGCTGCTCCGAGATTGAACGACATGTATCCGCCAACGATGATCGCAAACAGTCCACTCAAGAACCCGAGTGCTCCCGCTCCGAATGAGCCGGCCTTGAACGCTTCGATGAGTCGGGCAATACCTACCGCTATCAGCATGAGCCCAACCAGCCACGCGATGGCGATCCCTGCCATCAGCGGCGATCCAAGCACCATTATGCCCACTACTATCTCTATGAGACCAAGTGCGATTAGCCAACCTGCGTTCTTCTTGGCGTGTTTCAACCAAGTACTACCTGCAGCTCCAATCATCAGAGTCTCCTGTAGCTGGGGTTAATCGTAT
The DNA here is from genome assembly GCA_039584755.1 of Gemmatimonadota bacterium. Taxonomy (GTDB): domain Bacteria; phylum Gemmatimonadota; class Gemmatimonadetes; order Gemmatimonadales; family GWC2-71-9. The sequence continues at coordinate 4,674 of JBDGXD010000209.1, read as the reverse complement.
GAGGCTGCGGTATTTCCGGGAATTGCCTGAAGCGACCCCTGGCCGAGACCGTTGCGGTGCGAGATGTGGCAAAGCTTCAGCCGGGTATTAGACTTGTCAAGGACGACATAGGCGGCGAGGTGAACGATGTACTCTAGCCAATCCCTGCGAAAGATGCTCGCGCAGTTTCCGCGTGTCACCATATCTCAGCTACCGACTCAAACGTATCGACTGGATGGTCTCTCCGCGGAATCCGAATCACGCAATCTCTTCGTGAAGCGCGATGACCAGACGGGTCTGGCGTTCGGAGGTAACAAGGCGCGGAAGCTCGACTACATGATGGCAGATGTTGTGAGGCAAGGGGCCGATTGTATCATCACCTGGGGTGGGCTGCAGTCGAACTGGTGTCGTCAGGTGGCCGCGGCTGCGACCAAGCTCGGTATTCGATCGGTCCTCGTCCTGTTCAAGGGACCCACATCGCCGGCGGGTCTCGACGGGAATCTGCTACTCGACACGCTGTTTGGTGCTGACATCCGAGTATTTGAGGCCGGTGACATCGACAACATGCTGGAACTCGCCAGCGTAAGCCACGTGATAGAGCCTGTTGTGAATGAAATGAGATCCAAGGGCATGACTCCGTACCTGGCTCCGATCGGTGGCTCATTGGTGGAAGGATCGATGCAGGGGCCCTGGGGAGCGTTTGGCTACGTGGAAGCCATGGCAGAGATCGCGGAGCAGGCCGGACGATTGGGAACTGGATTCGACTCGGTCGTATTGGCCACGGGATCTGCTGGAACCCAAGCGGGATTAGTGGTAGGAGCCAAGCTGTTGTCCTGCGATATGCGGGTGATCGGGATCAGTGTCTACGGGAAGAGTGCAACAGTAACAGGCTACGTACGCTCGATCGGCGATCGAGTGCTCGAACAGCTGGGTAGTGGAGATACACTTGGTGACGAAGACATTACCGTACTCGATGACTACATCGGCGAAGGATACGGTGTGTTCAACGCTGCCGTAGGAAAAGCGATTCATGCGCTGGCACGTTCGGAAGGCCTGCTGCTGGATCCGGTCTATACCGGCAAAGCCATGGCTGGCATGATCGATCTAATGGAGCAAGGCTATTTTCGGGAGGACGAGAACATCCTGTTCTTGCACACCGGTGGAACGCCGGCGCTGTTCCCGTATCGGGACAAGATCACAGCCGACCTGCCGCTATCTTCTGCGCAATGATCACCAGCGGGTCCACGAAACTGAAACGACCGGCCGCGTGTGCAGAAGATGCCAAGTACTTGACGAGCAGGTGAATCTCGGTACAGCCCGATACGAAAGAGTCGGCCGAATACTCTTCACCCAACCGCTGAAGAATTGGCACCTCTTCGCTGAGATCGCTGTTGGATTTCAGCCGATAGATCATCTGATGGATCGTATCCAAATCATCCTGGTCCGGCAGTATGAAGTGGTTCTTTGTGCTGTCCCAGCGAGGGTGGTTCTCGAACAGCTTCATCTGCCGCGTGCCCTTGGTGCACACAATCAGGTGAGAGCCGCCGTTTTCAGCAACGTGATCGAAGATGACGTCCAACAGCGATAGGACGCGATCGCGGAGAGCACTTGGCACCTTGTGTAGTACCGCATGGATCGTCATACAACAGATCACTATCTTGTCCGCTCCCAGATCGACCAGACGTTGCAGTGAGTCGGTCAGCGGCTCGATCAGGATGTCTTCGTTGCCGGCTAGAATGGCGCTGGTTCTGTCAGGAAACGCCGGGTTGGATAACAGGACCACATTGGGACTGTTCTGTTCGTACTCACCCAAGCTCAATTGGTAGATCGTCCTCATGAACTCGGCGGAGGTGAGAGGCCCCAACCCACCCAGTACTCCAATGGGTTTGCGCCATTTAACGGCAATCTGATCTGTCTCCGTGTTCATCCCGATCCTCAGGAGGTGAGTTGGGAGCGCATCAGCTCCTCGTAGACGTTCGAGTAACGCTCGGCCACCTTCCCGATGCTGAACTCTCGTGCGATTCTCTTACGTGCCGCAGTCCCCATACTGTTGCGGAGTTCGGAATCCTGCAGTAATCGGACTACCTTGTCTGCAAACGCTGCAGCATCCTTTGGGGGAACCAGAAAACCGGTCTCGCCTTCCACAACGAGTTCGGGGTTTCCGCCGACGCGAGTGACGACCACTGGTACACCGTAGTTCATCGACTCGAGCACGGCGATGGAAAGGCCTTCCGTCAACGACGTCAGCACCGATATGTCCATGGCCGCGTAGAACCGCGGCATGTCTTCTCGATATCCCGCGAAAACGAGATAGTCAGACAAGTCGAGCTCTCGTGACCTCCGCTCATGAACTTCCTTTTCTGCGCCGCGTCCGAAAATCACGAATCGTGCTCTCGGTTCTCGCCTCAGGATCTCCGGTATAGCCTCGATGAAGTAATGCACTCCCTTGACTGCACGATTCAGGTTCGACACCATGCCGACGATGAGATCGCCCTCGTCGAGGCCCAGCTGTCGCAGAGAAGCTGCGCGATCCTGGTCCGTCTCTTGGGGTTCCCCGATCCCGTTGTGTATGATTTGTGTGCGATCGGGATCCAAGTGTTCTCTCTCGATCGCAGTCTCGAGGACTGCTGCTGATACCGCCACGATTTGATCGGGGATTGTCTTGGTGAGACGCAACAGCATGTACTCATGCCGGCCCCAGCCGAATCCTTGGTCTTCCCGATTCTCAACCAAACTGCGTATGACACCCATGCGCTTCAGTGCACGACCGTACATGATGGACCAGAAGAAATAAGTGTGCACCATGGTCGGTGCCCAGCTCTGTACGTAGCTGCGTAGCCACTTCAGACGTCTCAATTGGCCAAGTGGATAGACATCGTACCACTGGCGTGGTGGGAACAGCTCCAGCGAATCGGCGAAGTCCATTTGTGAAGTCGGTGGCGTCTGGGCGAGCACCCGGACCTCCCAACCCGAGTCGATCCACAAACGTACCAGTGCCTCGAGGTGTTTCCCCGTGCCACCACCCACCACGTCCGCCACCACGAGGATGCGCTTTGTCTCTGCAGTCATAACATGGATCCGGTTGCAGGTGCTTGCTGCCACACCGCGGCCTGCACGACTCGGACCATTTGCGTCCGAGTCAGGGCGGTTCTGGTTGGGCTACCCACGAACAGCAACGTTGGCAGTTCTTGGTCAGCTGCCATTATCCCAGGGATATGACCCTTCCAGCTCCAGGCCGTCTCTGGATTCCAGCATCAGCTCGATGAATCGTTGCCAGGATTGCCAGCTGGTTGTCCGCCCGTACACGGAATTGGTCTTGTGGGCGATCACCAGGTCCACGGCGGGCATCACAGTGATCCACTGTCCCCAAGCCCCCCGTGCTGTATAGGCTCCCTCGAAGGGACCGACAGCGCGAGGCCCGTCCAACACCCACCACATGTAGCCGTAGCCGAAGTAACCGTCCCGGCGCTCGACGGGATTCATCTCCTCCAGCGGAGTGACGACTCCGGAGATGCGCCGCACCCAGTCTTGCGAGATGATCTGTTTGTCTTCCCAGCGACCCTCTCGCAGCATGAGGTAACCGATCCGCGCCATGTCCCGGGTAGAGAGCCACATGTGATATGCCGGATTCCTCGATACCTGGAGGTTGCCGCTCTTTCTCTGGGTCGAGCGGTCCCAGTCTTCGAATCGGAGAGGGATCGCCAACTGTTCCTCCAACGAGTCGTATATGTCGACACCTGTTTCCTGTTCGAAGACGGCCCCTGCGGCGTTGAAGTCCCAATTGCTGTACAGCATGTATTCGCCCGGCTGCTGCGAGCCACGTTCAGGGGCATCGGCCAGGTTGTCGCCGCTGTTGGATGCCGGATGGTAGATACCGGAACGTGCCGTGACGAGGTGTTGGATCTTTGCTTGCCTCTCGATATCCAACAGGCCACCGACGTCGTCCATCCCCAGGTCGGCGATCGTCTTTTCCAGATCGATCGTTCCGTCCTCGACATACTTGCCGTACAGCATTGCCAGAATGCTCTTCCGCACCGAGGCCACGTAGGACAGATCCTCCACATCGCCGAACTGGAACACCACGCGGCCCCGATCGACCACGATCAGGCCGGTGGAGTTCGAGCTGTCTCGCACAAATTCCCAAGCACGCCGTAGGCCCTCATTGGACCAACCGTAGCCCTCCAGCGACTGGCGGTAGAGGTACGTCCACTCTGTTCCAGGATAGACAGGGTCTTGGGAACCCTGGGCGGAGGCCTGACATGCGGCTGTTGCAGCGCTGGAGGCAAGGACGATCGTCAGGAGCAGATGAAGTGAACAACGGCGAACTGATGAGGAAACGGGTTTGGCAGAAGAACGGTGCATCAAGCGGTCCTCCGAGGTGGCTGGGCCAACGGGCTATTGAGAATGCTGGAATCCTTGAAGTGACAGCCAATCTATGCCGCGCTGCGCTCGACGCATAGAGAATTGGATACAGGCACGCGAGCGCCCGAACAATGGCCGAAAATCCAAGGGTTTACCTGGCTCCCGGTCTCCCCTATCCTTACATATGCAAAGCTGGACCCCGGAACTGCTTGACAGGATACTCACCCAAGAAGTCCTGCCGCTGGTTTCCAAACCCAACCGCTACGTCGGCAACGAACTTGGTCTGATCCCGAAGGAATGGGAGGCAACCGACGTTCGCTTCCTGCTTTGCTA
>JBDGXD010000208.1:0-7829 GCA_039584755.1 Gemmatimonadota bacterium | reverse complement strand
CGCCTGCTGTTCGATGCCAAGGTCGGCGGTATCGTGCGGGCCATGGCCAAGCGGCGGCTGCGGTCACACCTGGCCGATCGATTGCAAAGTATCCGTGATTCGGTGAGCGAGTATGGATTGGTCATGGCTGGTCATGTGGAAGGCCGCTAGGGGTGAGTGAGCGAATTGGAAGATCATGGCAGAGACGGTCTGAAGACGGCGTAGGACGATGACCAAGATCGTGGTGCGGTGGGGCCGTTTTGGACCGTCTTCGACACCCGAAACCCACCACTCCTTCCCTCCGTAGTACTTAGCAATGCTAGGAATCTCTGGAGCACCGTTGGGATGAAGCTATGGCCAAACGATCCCTAGGGGAGTTCGAACAGCTGGTCTTGCTGGCAATCCTGCGTGTAGGTGAGCAGGCCTACGCCGTGCCAATGATGAGCGAGATCGAGCGCCAGACCGGCCGCAGTGTGTCTCACGCGGCCGTCTACATTGCGCTGCGTCGGCTGGAGGAGAAAGGTCTCGTGACTTCTCGACTGGCCGAATCCACGGCCGAACGTGGCGGGCGGGGCAAGCGCTACTACGAGGTGCACCGGGCCGCAATTCCACTATTGCGGGAGTCGCGTGCAGCCTTGCTTCGCATGTGGGACGGAGTGGAGCTGGCCAAGTGAAGGATCCCGACGCCACCGACCCCGATCCTCGCACCGGGCACACATCTCCGCCTCGGCTGGCTGTGTCACTCCTCGCGAGAATTCTGCCGCGGAGAACGAACCACGAGGTCCTTGGCGATCTGGAAGAAGTCTACGCCGGGCGAGTCACCAGCTTCGGCCAACTTGCTGCCCGACGCTGGTACTGGGGTCAGGCCCTGCGTTTTGTCACCGGCCTCACAGCAAAATCACTGACCGACCTACGATCCAAGTTCATCCACACACCGGACTGGCACAGCCAGGAAACCCCGGGCCGTTCGTCCGGACCACGGGTACAGCAGCAGCCTCCTCACAGGAGGGATTTCCCCATGAGTACTCTGATGCACGATGTCCGCTATGCCGTGAGAACCCTGGTGAAGGAACCAGGTTTCTCGTTGGTCGCGGTATTGATACTCGCCCTTGGAATCGGCGCCAACGTCGCCATGTTCAGCGTGACGGATGCGGTTCTTCTGCGAGCGCTGCCCTTTCCCGAGTCAGACCGACTTGTGCTTGCACGCACTACGTATGGCGAAGGGCTCGCCTGGAACGTCTCCTCGCCCGACTACTACGACTACCGCGACCAGAACCAGGGCCTGGAATCGCTGGCGGCCGTTCGGTCGTTTTCCGGCGCCGTCACGGTCACCGGAGGCGACGAGCCGGAACGCGTGCCCGGCACGTTGGTAAGCGTGAACTTCTTCCCCACCCTGGGTGTTCAGCCTCAGTTGGGACGGAGGTTCACAGCCGAGGAAGCGGAACTCTCAGCCTCCGACGTAGTGATCATCAGCCATGGGTATTGGCAACGCCGTTTCGGCGGCTCTCCGGACGCGGTGGGCGCTACCCTGGTGATAGACGGCACTCCCGTGACAGTGGTGGGTGTCATGCCCGCCGGGTTCTACTTTCGCTACGAGGCAGACATATGGGGCCCGATGCGGGACGGCGGCCCGTATACCGGCGTGCGGCGTTTTCACAACTGGACGTTGGTGGGTCGACTCAGGCAGGACATGAGCTTGGAGCGAGCCCAGAGTGACATCGACATCATCTCGGCACAACTACAGGCGGCCTATCCCGACTCGAACGACGACAAGGGTCTGCGTCTGTTCGGGCTGCATGGAGCCCTGACTCAGGGGCACCGAGACATGCTGTTTCTGTTGATGGGCGCCATTGGACTGGTACTCCTAATCGCGTGCGGCAACGTGGCTAGCCTGCTGTTGGCCCGGTGTTCCGGAAGAACCATGGAGTTGTCGGTTCGCTCCGCCCTGGGAGCTTCCGCGACGAGACTGGTACGCCAACTATTGACGGAGAGCGCGCTGTTGGCTCTGGCGGCCGGCATTCTCGGAACAACACTGGCCATATGGCTGCAGAGACTGCTCATAACCTTCATGCCGCTGGACAATCTCGGTATCCAAGAGATCGGCATCTCGCTGCCCATGCTGGGGTTTGCCTTGTTGCTGTCAGCCGCCACCGCGCTGGTGTTTGGCGTGATCCCCGCCGTCTCCGGTGCGCGGGCAAATCCGGCAGAAGATCTGAAAGGTGGAACGCGAGCGTCCGCGGGCGGAGGACGCACCAGATTACGCAGTTCCTTGGTGATCCTCCAAGTGGCTCTGTCCTTGATGCTGCTGATCGGCGCGGGGCTGCTGATCAGGAGCTTTGCGCGGCTGAGGGCAGTAGATCCAGGCTTCGCAGCCGAACGGCTACTGACCGCGGAGGTGTCGCTTCCGGTGAGCGAGTACCAGGACCCACAGTCGCGAGTCCTGTTCTTCACGGGCTTGCTGCAGGACATACGAGCAATCCCCGGCGTGCTTGCAGTTGGAGCGATCAACTTACTCCCAATCCGCGACTCCTACAGCAACGTCCGGGCATGGGATCCCGAGAACCCGCCCGCCGAAGGAACAAGACCACAACTCGCCGAACAACGGGGAATCCTGCCGGGGTACTTCGAGGCCATGGAGATTCCCATTCTAGCCGGTCGCGATGTCGCCGACAGCGACGAACAGGGTATGCAGTTCGTGCTCGTCATAAGCGAGACCATGGCGCGTGGATTGTTTCCGGATGTGAATCCGGTCGGACGACAGGTAGCGGTAGACGTAGGTGGTGAAGAGCCCGCCATCGCTGAGGTCGTTGGCGTGACAGGAGACGTGCGCAGCTTATCGTTGGGCGCAGAACCTCCACGGCAAATGTACTACTCATATCGCCAAGCGGCTTTCTCCGGCCTGCGGCTCGCGATTCGCACGCAAGGAAGTGCCACGGCAGTGACCAATGCAGTACGGCGGGTGCTGCAGGCACGTGATTCCGACATTCCGTTAGCAGGCGTGGCTACGATGGAGAACGTCATCGACCGCTCAATAGGAGGCACCAGAGTGATCGCGCTTACGGTGACCCTGTTCAGCTCAATAGCGGTCTTCCTAGCAGCCATCGGATTGTACAGCGTACTGGCGTACTATGTGACGCAGCGCAGCCATGAGATCGGTATCCGAATCGCCATGGGAGCGACCGGTAAGAAGGTCTTACAGCTTGTGCTACGCAGAGGACTCGCGCTGGTGGCAGGTGGCCTGGTGATCGGTGTCGGCGGCGCCTTTGGCGTCACTCGGCTCATCCAACAACAGTTGTTCAACGTTGAGGCCACCGACCCGGTGACGTTCGTCACGGTAAGCGCCCTGTTCGTCATCATCGCGGTGGCAGCGTGTCTGGTACCGGCGCTGCGCGCGGTGCGGACGGATCCGGTGAAGACGCTGCAGACGGAATGACGGTTCTACACCGTCCCTGAGTCAATAACTATTCTCGTCGATCTTCACCTTACCGCGAAAGATCCAATACACAGAGACCGTATATGCCACGACAATCGGCATCCCGATCAGTGCAATGATCAGCATGATCTGGTGCGTCTTCGCTGATGATGCGGCGTTGTAGATGTTCAGGCTGTGTTCGGCGATCGGGCTCGAGTAGATCATATCGGGATACATCCCGATTCCGAACAAAGCCATCAGCAGCACCATTGCCACGCACGAGGAAAGAAACGCACGGAACTCTCGTCCGTGGTGCACTTCGCGTGGGATATTGGCAACCACGAGCACGTTGAGCAGCGGTACGACAAACAGCAGCGGGTAGTCGAACAGCGTCGTAGTCATGTGCGGCATGAACGCCAAGGTCAGACCTGTCGTGGTCACATAGCACAGTACAAATATGGCGATGAGCCGCGGAATCCAGCGCCGCACTCGCACTTGGAGATCTCCTTCCGTCTTCATGACCACGTAGATCGCGCCGTGCATGGTGAACAGCGCGACCGTCGTGATCCCGACTACCAGGGGGAAGGGCCTGAGCAATCCTCGCAATCCACCCATGTACTCGCCCTCCGCCGTCAGCGGTATGCCCTGCACCACGTTGCCCAGGGCCACACCGATCAACAGCGAAGACACAATGCTACTCACGCTGAAGCTCACATCCCACGCCTTGCGCCAACGCTGTGACGGTCGTTTGCTGCGAAACTCGATAGCTGTCGCGCGGAAGATCAAGGCAAACAACAGCAACATGAACGCCAAGTAGAACCCGGAAAACGACGTCGCATACACATCTGGAAAGGCGGCGAAGAGAGCACCACCACCAGTAACCAGCCAGACCTCGTTGCCGTCCCACACAGGGCCGATGCTGTTGATCATGACGCGTCTGTCACCATCTGTCTTGGTGAACAGATGGAGCGCACCAACTCCGAGATCGAATCCGTCGAGAATGGCATAACCGCTCAGTAGAACGCCGATCAGCACGAACCAGACAGTATTCAAGTCGAGACTCATGCCAGCTTACCCTCCCGGATCGAGCTATCATCTGGTCCGTGCTGGATCTTCTCGTTCAGCAAGTAGACAAACAGAACGAACAACAACAGGTAGACCAACCCAAACAAGATGAGCGACGTGAGCACCTGACTCGCTCGCACCGAGGCCGACAGCCCGTCCGAGGTCCTCAACAGATTGTAGACGATCCACGGTTGTCTCCCGACCTCAGCGGACATCCATCCCAATTGATTGGCGAGCTGCGGTCCCAACACGGCGAAGACCAGGACCCACAACAGCCAGCGTGTCTGGAACAGCTTGTTGCGCCACAGATAGAGGACGCTCAGCACGGAGATGAGTATGAGCGTCATGCCAATCCCTACCATCGCGTGATATGACTGGAACACGATGTTCACCGGTGGCCTGTCTTTTGGAGCAAAGGCATTGAGACCGGTCACGGGTGCACTTGCGTCCCCATGGATCATCCACGAGAGCATTCCTGGAATCTTGATTCCATATGTGCGTCCAGCGTCTTCATTCACCCAACCGATCAGGTAGAGACCCGCCGGCGCACTGGCATCGAAATGACCCTCGTAGGCGGCCAGTTTGGCCGGTTGGTGCTCTGCAACTACTTCGGCACTGGAGTGACCGGTCACCAACTGCAGCACCGAGGCAATCAGTGCGAGGCTCAGGGCGATCTTGATAGAGGCCTTGGCAAACTCGTGATGTTTGTTCTTGATCAAATAGAACGCACTCACGGAGAGGACCAAGAACGCTCCCGCCTGCCAACATCCCATATAGACGTGACTGATGCGGTCGAGAGTCGATGGATTCAACACGGCTTCCCAGAAGCTGGTCAGCTCGGCGCGGAACCCGTCGCCACGCGCTACCAAGTGGTATCCAGCTGGCGTTTGCTGCCAGGAATTGGCTACGACGATCCAGATGGCGCTGAAGTGCGCACCGAGTGCCACCATGATCGTGGCGAGGAAATGCGTCCTCGGCTTCACCTTGTCCCAACCGAACAGCAGGATCGCCAAGAAACCCGATTCCAAGAAGAACGCGAATATGCCTTCAGCTGCCAATGCGGCTCCGAAGATATCACCTACATAGCGGGAATAGGCGGCCCAATTGGTGCCGAACTGGAACTCCATCACGATTCCCGTCGCCACGCCGAGCGCGAAGATCAACCCGAACACCTTGACCCAGAACCGCGTCATCCGGTGATACAGCTCGTTCCCAGTCTTGAGGTAGGTCCCCTCCATGATCACCAACAGCAGACCTAGCCCCACACTCATGGGCGGGAAGATGTAGTGGAACGCGATGGTAGCAGCGAACTGTATGCGTGACAGGATTTCCACGTCCATCAAGGACCTCCCGCACCGATCGGCGATGTGCTATGTGTGGTCCGGCAAGAGATGTTGTGAAGTCTAGTGGGGCACGGCGTGAACTCAAATGTGGATGGGTTGGTCCAGGACGGTCTGGTACCGTTCAGCAGGGACGATGCAGGAATGGAGAGGCGAGGTTGTTGGCCGGCGGACGGGAACCGGAAGACCGAGGCAATGACTAGATGAGCCCTTACGATTGCTCTTTTCCGTGCGAACTCCACCATTCAGCGGCGCGCTCGTTGGTCCAGCGCTCCGCGACAGATACCTGACCGAGTTGCGTAATCAACTCTTCTGCCGTTTGCACTCGGTCTTCCGGTTTCTTCTCGAGGCAGTGCATCACCAGCACATCGAGCGACGCTGGGATGGTTTGTTGGGTGTGGTGTGACGGTGGAGTCGGCGGCTCGCTCGCATGAGCAACCAGCATCGCCGGGAAGCTGTTCGCATCGAACACGAGGCGCCCGGTCAGCAGCCAATATGCCAGGCACCCTACAGCGTACAGATCCACGCGTCCGTCTACCGCGCCTTCACCGCGCGCAATTTCCGGCGCCATGTACGATGGCGTACCGAGGATCGAGCCTGCTTGCGATAGCTGAAGATCCTGCTCCGTCGCACGCGCCGTATGCCATTTGACCAGCCCAAAGTCGAGCACTTTCACGAAATCGTGCTCAAATGCGCGTTGGCACAGATACACGTTCGCCGGCTTGACGTCCCGATGTACCAAGCCATGCCGGTGCGCCTCGCCGAGCGACGCACACACCTGACGCACCACGTGCACCACGCGTTCGGGCGGAAGCGGCCCATGCCGCTGAACCAGCACCTCCAGGTCGATGCCCTCCAGCAGCTCCATCACATAGTAAAACGTACCGTCTTCGGTGGTACCGAAGTCGTACAGTTCCACCGTGTGGGGCGATTGCAGCGACGCGGTGACCTGTGCTTCCCGCTCGAACCGGGAAATGAGTATGTCCGCCTGGCCGGGATCGCCGAGCGAATCACGATGGATGAGCTTCACAGCCGCTGGACGCGCAAGCATGCGGTGACGCGCGCTCCAAACCTCGCCCATGCCGCCGGCGCCGAGCCGTTCTACCAGCCGGTAGCTGCCCATCTCCTGCGCCCGCTTGACGTCCTGGCCCAGCCGGTAGATGGCTCTGGCACTCACGTAGGTAAGGCCGGCGGCCAGCAGGTGGGGGCCGGCGAAGATCAGCCAGAGCGCACCCGCGTCGAGCTCCGGCGCGCGGCCGGCTCGAACCTCGAGCAGGTAGACCACCGGAACCGAGATGGCGGAGAGCAGGAGCGCGGCCAGGGCACGCCCGGGTTGGGCAGGCACCATCACGGTGAAGAACATCATCCAGAGGGCCACCGTCGTGAGCCCGACGAGGTCCGACTCCATCAGACTCGCCGGCATGTTTTGGAACGTGTCGTAATAGACGGAGAACGCAATACCCCAGCTCATGGCCACCTGGTAAACCAGCGCTATGACCAGCACCGTCGCGGCTTGGATGCGGCTCACTCTGGCAAGTACCAGCATGGCAAGGGATGCCGCGATCATGAAGAGCGCGGGTCCCCATTCACCCACTCGCTGGAACTCCCCGGCCAGCTGTCCCTCGAACAGGTTGGTGAGGAACCAGCCAAAGAAGAAGATTATGAGGAATACAACGCTGATGACCCGTACACGGCGCACGGCAAGTCGCAGTAGCACCGGCGGGAGGCCTTTGGTCGAAGGCGTGCGTCCCGACCCAGCTTCGGAGCTGAACTTGGAGATCATGCCGTGTGCGAATTCCGTCGTCATTCTCGTCTGACCTGGTGGCCCCCCAAAAATCCCCTCAATACCACACGCCGAGGTGAAGACCGCAACCCCTCGCACCTAGGACGGTGTAGGACGGACTAAGACAGTGTAGGACGGTGTAGTACGGCAGTGGGTGGCCGTCTTTGAGACTTGAAACCCACCGCCCCATTCCTCCGTATTTGTATTCAAATGTAGCCTAAATTACCTGGAAAGTGAGATAACAGGTGCC
>JBDGXD010000207.1:0-7848 GCA_039584755.1 Gemmatimonadota bacterium | reverse complement strand
CTGACTACCTGGATATCTATGGCGTCGAAGTATCCGGGCAACACGTACTTGAAACCCGCGATCAGTCGCTGCAGATCACTCTCGACGACCTCACCCGGCAGCGTGTAGTAGGTAGCACTCGTACCCTGTAGCGGGAGACCTGATATTGCGGCCGCGCCATCGACTCCCGGTAACGCGTCGATGCGTGACGCAAGCTGAGTGTAGAAATCCGCGACAGCTGCAGTATCGGGATACGTGGTCTCGGGAAGGGCGACCCTGAACGTCAGCACATCAGTTCGGTCAAACCCGAGGTCGGCCAGCCGTATACGCGCGAAGCCCTGCACCAGCAGAACCGCTGACACCAACATCACCAATGCCAGCGAGACCTCGCCAATCACCAGCGCCTTGCGCAAGCGCATACCTCTCGCGGCGCTTCCACCGCGGCCGCCCTCTTTAAGTGAATCAACCATGTTGGCTTTGCTGCCGTGGAGTGCCGGCGCCAATCCAAAGACGATCCCGGTCAGCACCGTCACCGCAGCAGTGAAGATCAACACGCGAACGTCGATCCCGACCTGATCGACCATAGGGAACCAGGGTGGCATCAGCGTCTTGAGCGCTCTGATGCCGAATACTGAAAGTACGAGACCAAGCGCCCCACCCATCAGCGACATGAGCAGGGCCTCCGTCAGGAATTGACGTGCGATCCTGATCCGGCCGGCCCCCAACGCTCCCCGCAATGCCACTTCGGTTTCGCGTCCGGCGGCATGGGTCAGCAGCAGGTTCGCCACGTTGGCGCAGGCGATGAGCAACACGAATGCAACCGCGACGGTCGAGATCAAGCTCCCCATCTTGAAGCCTTCGTCGAAGACATCCTCGTGCAGTGAGAGCAGCCAACCACTCATACCAGCATTGCTCTCGGGGTATTCCTGCTCCAGCTGCTGCATCAGCAGTTGAATCTCTTCGGTAGCCCGCCTTTCCGAAAAGTCCTCACGTAGACGGCCGATTACGTCTACGTAATGCGAGGAACGGCTCTCCTCGCCGGTTATCACGAACGGAGTCCATACGTCCGTTCGTAGGTCCTCAAAGAAGAAGCCGGCGGGCATGACACCAACGACAGAGAAGGATTCCCCATCGAGGGTGAGTTGGCGACTCAGGATCTCAGGGTCTCCAGCGAAGCGGCGTCGCCAGAGGCCATCGCTGATGATAGCGACTTTGCCCTGACCGGGTTGTTCTTCTTGCACCGTGAAACTGCGTCCGATCGATGGTTGAACACCGAGGACGTGAAAGAAATCGGGTGTCACCATCACACCGCTCAGGCGTTCCGGCCGACTATCTCCCGACGACAGGTTGAAGCTCTGACCCTCGCGAGCTGCAATGGCCATAGTCGTGCTCCGCTCACGCACGTCCACGAAATCAGGCACGGAAAAAGACACCTGGTTCCAGCCACGTTCGGGGTTGCTGACCCACAGGGTGTATAGCTCATCTGATTCAGGATACGGCAGCGGCCGCAGCATGAACACATCAACCGCGGAGAAGATGCTCGTATTAGCACCGATTCCTATTCCCAGTGATAGGACCGCAATCGCGATCAGTCCCTTGCTTCTACGCAGGGCACGAATTCCATACTTTACGTCTTGCCAGATATCCATGGTGTAGTCCGTTCTGAACAGGTACCACGCGTGGATGAACGCGCCGGCCGACCACAGCACCAGTCCACGGTTGGATCGCTTGTGCTGGTGTGTCAGCTCGTCTCTGCGTTGCCAACGATAGACCACTTCGGCCGTCCACTGCTGACGCCAGCCGGGTCTCCGTTGGGATGAGATCGCCAAGCTGGCAACGCGGATGATTCCCAGGCACAGACGTAGACGCCATGTGACGTTGCCGGCGGGGCCGCTGAGTTGATCGTGCCGCATCGTTTCAGGGCATCCTAGGTTCTATCACACCGGGGATCTCGACCGGCGCCAGGGATCTGTGTTTCTGCATCGCTTTTTGCAGCGCCACGAGGCCCGCTTCGGTGATTTCGAAATAGCGTCGAGCCGGGCGCTTTTCGTTTTGAGCGATACGACTGTCTTCCCACTCGGATGCCACGTACCCCAAACCCTCCAGCTTCTCGAGGGCCGGGTAGATGGTGCCACTCGTGAGGCCAGTCTCTTCCATCACGTCGAAGCCATACTTACAGCCGCGGGCAAGCGCATGGAGAACCATTACAGTGCCCAGACTGAGTCGTGTCTTGTTGGCCATTGGTGCTCCGTACCTATGTCGCAGTTCTAGATATGTTGCGGTTCGATCTAGACACTACGGGAGTTGGTTCAGGGGAGTTTCGAGCAAATCAACTCGCTGACTCCAGACTTCCTAAGTGGATACATATCAATGCATTACATGCCGTCAGCTTAACGGCCCGAGGTCGGATTCCGGTGGGAGGTTCAGCGACCGCGACCACCAGCTCGCGAGAAGCCAACAATCTCCAGGGCACACCTCCATCCGGCTCAACCACCACCTGGCCCACCGAACGCCCCAGAGTCTTGCACGACGGTCGTAGCCTGGGGTAACGTCACAGAGATCACGTGACTGCACTCAGGGCTAGAACGATGAGCACTCACCATCGTGCGTGCGCAACGGCAACGGTCGGGTTCCTCGCACTGCTGGTCGGCGGCACCAGTTATCCGCAAAGATCCACTGCGCTCGCTCAGCTTCCTATTGAACTGACCGACGGCTACATCCGTGTGAAGCTGAGGGTCAACGACTCAGAAGCACTGGATTTCATCTTTGATACGGGCGCCACCCGCACGATCATCGATTCGGTCACCGCCGCACGAATAGGGCTGGTCGCCGCCGAACGGACGCGAAACAACGGCCAGGGTCGGTTTGTTGAGAGAATCATCGAAGGTGTCACGTTGAGTGCAGGTCGGCTTGTGCTCGAGGAACTCGAGCTGTTACAGCGGTCAAGCGAGCGAATGGAGCTCAGCTTGGGGGTGAACATCGACGGTGTGATCGGAGCTGATCTGCTGCGGGATTATGTCATCGAGATCCACTATGACGACAGGCTCCTCGCCATATTCGATAGCGGCACGTACGTGTACACTGGAACGGGTAATCGTTGGGACATCGAAGCCAACCAGTATTTCTCATTGGTGACCGCAGAAATCGGCTTGGGAGACGGAGAGATACTAGTAGGCCGGTACCTGATCGATACTGGAGCCGGCCTCCCTCTGGCTTTGAACACACCCTTCGTGAACGATAACAACCTGCTAGAGAGAATCGGTGCAAGGCATCTCGCGTACATCCTGCGAGCCCAAGATGTCGCAATGAGCAGCCACCCTGGAAGGGTGCCACATTTCAACCTGGGCGGCTACCAGTTCGATTCTCTGCCCGTCTTGTTATCCCAGACCGAAGCGGGTCCGCTTTCACCGAGCGCAATAGCAGGCATCATCGGGAATCGCATCTGGCGGCGTTTCAACACGGTTTACGACTACGGCCGGGACAGAATCTACTTGGAGCCCAACGAGTTCTTCGACGATCCCTTCTCGATAGACTGCTCGGGCCTGTCAGTTACGTCCACGACCGGTGGCACCGTCGTGATCAGACAAGTCCTGGAAGGCTCACCATCAGCTAAAGCGGGTGTGATGCCGGACGATGAGATCATTTCGATCAATGGGTCGAGTGTTGCCGACTACTCACTATCTGATATCAGGCGCTTGCTGACTCAAGACTCACAAATCGTGAACCTCACACTGAAGCGCAACGGAACCGTCAAGGAACTGTCGTTCAGGTTGCGACAACTCTACTAGTGGTCGTAGACCTCGACCGCCAGCGGTGCTCCGTCCTGGGGTAGCACATTGTCTTGCCCCTTGCGATCTCCTACATAAGTGAATATTATACTTCACCTTTGTAGAACATCGGGGATGAAATGTCCAAGGGCGACTACCTGGGCGAGTTCGAGCAGATGGTGTTGCTGGCCTTGCTTAGACTCAAAGACAATGCCTACGGGGTGACGGTGCGGCGCGAGATCCAGAGCCGCACCGACCGACAGGTGGCAATCGGAGCCGTGTACGCCTGCCTCGAGCGATTGGAAAGAAAGGGACACGTGACCTCATCCGTGTCGGAGCCAGAGCCGGTTCCAGGCGGGCGCGCCAAGAAATACTTCTCGCTCACCCGCTCGGGTGCGGAAGCATTAAAGCATGCCCGTGACATGGTCCGACGCATGACCGATGGTGTCGCAGTCGATGCGGAGCTGGACGCAATATGAGCGCGCCGCAGCCTCCTGCTCTGGCCCGTCTGCTGCTAGGCATCGTAACGCCCAAGCGCGACCGCGAATTCCTCATCCGCGATCTCGCCGAAGAGTTTGACCTCTTGATCGCAGAAGGAAGCAGTAGGAGGAAGGCGCGCAGTTGGTACTGGCACCAGGTCTTGGCTTCAGTACCGTGGAGCTTGAAGCGGAACACACCCTACAATCGGGTGGAGTTGGGAAGCCGCGCGTCACTAGCAACGTCGCTAATCCAAGACATCAAGTTCGCTGCGCGCCGGCTTCGCACGCGACCGCGTTTCACCTTGCCTGCGATACTCACGTTGGCCCTGGGAATTGGCGCCAATACCGCCATCTTCAGTGTTGCCAACGCCGTGCTGCTGCGCCCCCTACCCTACCAGGAGCCCGACCGTCTGGTCACCGTTTGGGAGAGCAACCGCGAACAAGGAAGTCTGTTGTCTGCGGTCTCACCGCCCACGCTCGTCGACCTTCGGCGTGACAACCGAATCTTCAGTCATGTAATAGCCGCCGCCCAGAACTCATTCGAGCTGACCGGAGGCCCGCACCCACAACAGGTGAGTGCGATCATGGCTTCTCCGGACGTTTTCTCGATGCTCGGTGTCGCGATGCAAGAGGGTGTCAGCTTCCCGGCTGAAGCAGGCGAGCCCGGCAACGATCGTGTCGTCGTGTTGAGTCACGCGTTCTGGCAGCGCTGGTTTGGCGGCGATCCCCGCGCCATCGATGAGGTGCTCGAGTTGGACGGCGGCAGCTACAGGGTCATAGGAGTACTTCCGGAGAGCTTCTGGTTCCCTCAGTCGGCCGATCTCTGGGCACCGCTCGCCTTTACACCTGACGAATTGACCGAGGGCATGCGCGGCGCGCGCTACCTGCAGGCCTACGCACGTTTGGGACCCAACACGTCTATAGAGCGAGCACGGGCCGAGTCGGCGCTATTGGCCGATCAGCTCGGCTCAGCACACCCGAACAACGCCGGCTGGACATTCGAGCTGAAGCCGCTCTCCGATCATCTGCTCGAGGAATACCGTCGTCCTCTGTTTCTCCTGCTCGTGGCCGTCGGCTTCGTGCTCTGTATCGCGTGCGCCAACGTTGTGAACCTCGTCCTCGTCCGCGCGGCGGAGGGTCAGCGCGAAACGGTCGTTCGCACCGCATTGGGAGCTACCCGTGGACGCTTGTTGCGGGAATCGTTCATAGAGAACACAATGCTGGCTTCGTTGGGAGGTGCACTCGGAGTTGTGGTTGCCTTCTGGACGGTGGCCCCACTGACACGTCTAGCGCCGGAGGGTATTCCCCGCCTGAACGATGTGGCGGTCGACGGCAGTGTCATCGCTTTATGTGTGGCCGTAACGTTAGTCGTTGGAGTTGTGCTGACGGTGGTCGCCATTGCGGGACGTTCGCCCAGCGATGCGCATGGTGCGCTACGTGTTTCTGGTGCACGCACCGGAGATCGATCGACGCACCGCATGCGGCAAACGCTGATCGTGGCCGAAGTCGCGTTGTCGTTGGTGTTGCTGGTGGGCGCCGGGCTCATGCTGAAGAGTCATGTCCGGCTCACCGGTGTTGACCCCGGGTTTCGATCTGAGGGAATGCTCGCGGCATCAGTTTCACTGCCGCGATCGCGGTATGCCACGAGCGAGCAGCGTGCGGCGTTCTTCCGTGACATAATCGCGAATTACACGGTGCTGGACGGAGTCGAATCCGTGGCTGCTACGACCAACCTCCCCATGGCGGGGTCGACCATGCGGTTTGGATTCAACATCGACGACCGACCTGAAGCCTCGACGAACCAACAACTCCGCGCCGAATACCACGCTTCCAGTCCGGGTTACTTCCGCACGATGGGAATCACTTTGCGTGGCAGGTCCTTCCAGGAGAGTGACAACAGCGGTGCCCCACCCGTGGTCATCATCAACGAGGCCATGGCACGGCGGTTCTGGCCCGACTCAGATCCCGTGGGCGAGCATGTTACCGTTGTCTCACAGAATGGACCAGTGTCTCGTGTGATCGTGGGTGTGATCGCGAACGTGCGACACGCAGGCCTGGCGTCGGAGCCACGCTTGGAGGTCTACGTGCCGCTGGCACAGGACCCGTGGCCATTCATCAATCTGGCAATCCACACATCCCGCAACAATGAAGCACTGGCCAGCCGTATGAGGGACCAGCTCGCCGCACTCGATCCGGCCCTGCCACTCAACACATTGCAGCCAATGGATCAGCTCATCGCCGAATGGCTCGCCCCATTGCGATTCCAGATGGTGTTGATCGGCACCTTCGCGTCGGTGGCTCTGCTCATGGCCTTACTCGGCATGTACGGCGTGATCTCCTATGTGGTGAGCCGTAGAACCAAGGAGATCGGCGTTCGAATGGCCCTGGGTGCGGACAGACGACACGTCTTCAAGGGTGTGGTCGGC
The DNA here is from genome assembly GCA_039584755.1 of Gemmatimonadota bacterium. Taxonomy (GTDB): domain Bacteria; phylum Gemmatimonadota; class Gemmatimonadetes; order Gemmatimonadales; family GWC2-71-9. The sequence goes on along the minus strand of JBDGXD010000207.1, from coordinate 1,197 downwards.
CAGGCTGCCATCCTCGCACTGACCGGCGTAGTGCTCGGTTCAGCTGCCGCCTTGATGCTGACGCGTAGTCTCGATGCGTATCTCTATGAGGTTTCTCCTACGGACCCGGCCACGTTCGCGGCCATTGCAATGCTTGTGCTCGCAGTATCTGCCGCCGCTTGCTTCGTGCCGGCCGGGAGGGCGGCCGCGGTCGATCCGGTCGAGGCGTTGAGAGAGGAATAGCCTCAAACATCTCTCAGTTCTCATTCACACTGGTATCACGGTGATCGGTCCAGGGCCAGTTGCCTAGACACGAACACGGAGTGGTCGAAGAAGAGGCACCAGCACTTCTGCGGTGAAGACGGCCTACTACGTTCTCAACGCAGTCACCGGATCGATCCGACTCGCTCGACGCGCGGGGATGTAGGCCGCAAGCAGTGCGACTCCACCGAGCAGGGTGGGAACGGCCACGAACGTGACCGGGTCGAATGCACCGATCCCGAATAACATCTGGCTGAGTGCACGGGTCACCAGGAGCGCCAGTGCAAGCCCGATAATTCCGCCAATCGCTACCAACTTGAGCCCGCTACCCGTCAACATCCGGATTACGGACCCGGTGTCAGCACCAAGCGACATGCGAATTCCCATCTCGTGCGTGCGTCGCGATACTGCATAACTGACTATTCCGTAGAGGCCTACACTGGCTAGCAACAACGCCAGGCCGGCAAAGACAGACAACATCAATGCTGACAGACGTGCTGGGAGCAGTACGATTCCAAGATGGCGTTCCATGCTCTTTGCCTCCCACACCCACACCTCCGGATCGAGGTCCCGTGCAGCTGCTAGCAACTGCAAGGCGGTCCGCTCCGCATCGAGCGACGTCTTTGCCACCACCGTGAAGAACTCCGTGTAGGTCTGACTGTACGGTATGTACACAAAGGGTCTGGGGGCCTCTCCCAGGGACCGTACTTTCGCGTCGCTTGCCACACCGATCACCCTGAGATCCTCACCTCTGGGCCGGCGCAACATCTTTCCCATGGGGTCCTCACCCGGCCAAAACCTCTGTGCCAGTGCTGTGCTGACTATGGTGACCGCTGGAGCATCGGTCCGGTCCAGACTGTTGAAGTTCCTGCCCTGAAGGATGTGAATCCCCGCGGCTTCAAAGAAGCCGGCGTCCACTTCGGCACGATCGAAATCGAATCCATCCTGCCCAGGTGG
>JBDGXD010000206.1:0-7864 GCA_039584755.1 Gemmatimonadota bacterium | reverse complement strand
CATAAGCCTCTGTGTGGGATTGATCGGTGCTGTTGGGAGGGGACTCTACCCCACAGTGCCCGATGACCAAGTGTTGCCACACACCATCCAGAGTCTACTTCATCCTGTTGCCGCCGGTTTGGTGGTTGCGGCGCTACTTGCAGCCGTGATGTCTAGCTCCAACTGTCTGCTGATATCACTGTCCGGTTGTTTCACGCGAGATCTTTACAACAAAGTCTTCAAGCCCAAGGTGGCATTGGATGAGTTGCCGCATACCAAGATCCTGTCACGCACGGTGATAGTATTCATGGCAAGCGTGGGCATACTCATCGCCCTCAACGCCGAGGGAATTCTCGATACAATCATCATCTTCAACTATCCCTACATGGGAAGCATGCTCGTGCCACTGCTGGGTGCTGTATTATTCCCACGGGCCACGACAAAGGGTGCCATAGCGGGCATGGTGGTTGGCGGTGTGATCGGAGTTGGATCTTTCATCGCTGGTGTACCGGGGCGGGCAGGACTGTTCAATATCGACTTGGGATTGTTCATTGCGTACACGGCGTCAGCCATCGTATTTGTATCCGTTAGCCTCTACACCGCACCTTCGCAGCCACGCCAAGCCGATTGACCGAAGGGAATAGCATGGCTGCACCATCCAATCCGTTAGAATGGCCCTACCCCGTTGAATGGGACGAAACGAGCTCTGTTGCCACCGACGTACTGGTACTTGGGGGCGGGATTGCCGGGTGCTGGGCAGCCATTGGAGCTGCAAAGCGTGGCGCCAAAGTGGTGCTGGTAGAAAAAGGAGCAACCATCACGAGTGGTGCGGGTGGATCTGGCTGTGATCATTGGGAATCAGCCGCCACGAATCCATGCTCGCGTGTCTCTCCTGAAGAACTCACCGAGGCCCTAATCGACGGTCACGGTGGCTACTGCAACGGTATCTCACACTACATAGAGTGCAGGGAAGGCTACGACAGGCTACTGGATCTCGAGACGATGGGGGGCAAGATCCGGGACACCGAAGACGAGTTCCAGGGAGCCGAGTTCCGCGATGAGGACAGCAAGCTGCTATTTGCCTACGATTACGAGAACAGATTCACGCTGCGCGTGTGGGGATCCACTTTCAAAGCAGCACTCTACAATGAATGTAGAAACCTCGGTGTTAAGGTCTTCGACCGGTTGATGGCTACGAGCTTGCTATCGCTTGGAGGGCAACAAGGGGCAAGAGTAACGGGAGCCACGGCAGTTCACACTCGGACCGGTAGGTTCTTTGTTTTTGCCGCCAAGGCAACGGTCCTGTGCATGTCACGCCCCGCGCGGTTGTGGTTGTTCTCACCCGGGATGCCCGGTGTGTCAGAATTCAGGCCGCCACAGTGTAACGGTGACGGTCATGCCATGGGCTGGCGGGCGGGAGTCGAGTTCACCATGATGGAGAAGTCGGTCAGAGCCGAATGGTCCGGTGACCGCAGCTTCCCGCCGTACGGTACGGGCAACACACACAACACGTGGTATGCCTGTTCGATGGTCGATTCCACCGGGCGCGAGATTCCCTGGGCCGATCGAGATGGCAACATCCTTATTGACGTGTCGCAACGGTATCGCCCTGCACAAGGACAGAGACTGTTCTTGAAGGGTGGGTGCGAACCGGACGTGCCGACCTACGAGTTTCAAGGACCGGACATCCTTCCGGTCGAAGAGCTGCTGCAGCAAGGCTACAAACTGCCGTTCTATGCCGATCTATCAGCTATGTCCGAGTTGGAACGCAAAGCAATCTGGGGTCTCATGGTGGGCGAAGAGGGAAAGACAAAGATCCCCATTCTCGAGAACTACACGAGAGCCGGATTCGATCCCGACCGGGACTTGCTACAGAGCTACGGTGAAGGATGGCAGTCGGGCGCGTTTCCACCGCAGGAACGGCAGTTGTTTGGATTCCCCGGTGGTATGGTGAACGACTGGACTCTGCGCACGAATGTGACAGGACTGTATGCAGCCGGCGACCAACTGTTTGCCTCCAACTGTCACGGGCATGCTGCTGCTACCGGACACTACGCGGGCAGACACGCCGCCGATTACGCGGCAAGTGCACCCGAACCAGCCACAGACCAGGATCAGGTAGACCACGAGAAAACTCGTGCATACGCTCCCGCCATGCGTACTTCTGGCACTAGCTGGAAACAAGTGAACGCTTCCATCGCGAGGATCATGCAGCACTACTGCGGCGCGACAAAGAGTGAAGAGCTGTTGACAACGGGACTGGACGCGCTACGGGATGCGAAAGATGGGGAGGCGGATGTGCTGTCCGCCCGTAACCCGCACGAATTACTACGGTCTCTCGAGGTACTCAACATTCTCACAAACGCCGAATTGGTGATGCACGCGTGTTTGGCGCGTAGAGCCAGCGCCAGACACTTGCACTTCATGAGATCGGACTACCCGGAAGTGGACCCGCCAGAGTGGTACAAGTTTGTCACTGTGAGACTGGAGAACGAAGCAGCCGTTGAAGGAGAGCTGGCGATTGATTATTTCGGTTCGCTGAAAGAGAACTACGAAGCAAGCAACGGGGACTATGTCGGAGCTGCCAGCAAATGACGGACGAGTTGATTTACGCTTTCCCCGAGCCGGCCGCTGCCGAACCGCTGACATTCGACCAGGAGATTTGCATCGGGTGTAACACGTGTGTCGATGTGTGCCAGGCAGACATCATGGTACCTCACCCGGAGTACGGCATGCCTCCGATAGTGCTGTATCCGGGTGAGTGCTGGTACGACGGCAGTTGCGTTCGTGTGTGTCCGGAGCCCGGAGCCATCTCGTTGAACAGCTTGAGTATGAACCGGGTGCACTGGAAGAGAAAGGACACCGGGGAGGATTTCTTTCTCTAGATTCTCTCCCGACCCAACGCGGACCCTGCTCTGCGGCAAGATCCGCGTTATTCCACCCTACAACAGTTCGCGCGCCTACTGTCCAACCGCCCGCCCGATATTGACCTTGAACTGCCAGCCGCGGCTATACACACTCCGCAAATCGAACGCGTCGGACAGACCCAGCAGGTAACGGACATCGATGCCGAAGTAGGTACTTCCCGGCTTCCACTTACCGATCATGAATCCAAACGGCAGCAACCACTGGGTTCCTTTTGCGTTATCGCAGTCGTAAATCACCGTGGTCGCGTTGCAGCCAACCTTGAACGCGAGGTCGATGCCGGAGTAGAAGCGCCAGCGGGTGTCACTGCCGGCTCGTGCTACACCACCGATGAGCAGCGGTACGTCAATGTAGTCGAGCCGTACGTTCTCGTCGCCCCGCTGAGTCCAGGTCGCCTCTAGGTTGATCACCGACCAATTACTAGTCCGAAATCCCGCGGTGATACCGGCGGTCCCACCCCAACGTGAGCCTGATGCGGTGCTGCCGAAGTCCGACAATGTGGCACCACCCGTCAGACCGATGAATTGTCGTTGTGCCACGGCTGGTGTGGCGAGTACGACGAGAACCAGGGCTACTGCTATGACAGTTTTCATCTTGACTCCAATGCCTGGAGTTTCCGTGATGGTTTGAGTAGGGGGGAGAACCTTATCCTCTGAGGTTCAAGAGGTCAAGGGCAGAGGCTACCTTACCTGACGCCAGCTTGGGTGGGACCAAGTAGGCGCGTCGCGAGTGGCTGAGTCCAGCGCCCACCAGGGCTTCCGCGTATTTCAGCGCGACTCTGGCTGGATTGAGTACCGGAATGCCGAGTTCGGCCGTCGCCGCTTCGGCAACTCCCAAGAGACCCATACTCATGCAACCGAGGATGAGAGTATCGGCTCGGTCAGCGTCCATCGCCTTGCGACCTTCCGCGATAGTGATCTCGATCGTCGTGGCACGATCCCGCTCAAGAGTGGCAGTATTTCCTTGTCACTCCTCCGTAACCGCCTCCATCAACAGAGCCAACGCTTGCCGCAACGCCATGCCACCCGGTCCGGCACCTTTGGCATGTCCCAGACGCACCACGACCATATCATGGGACGGAATGATGATCGTATACTGGCCTCCGGCACCGGCCATGTAGAATGCCTCTGGCGGAATTGGGAACGTCTCCGTCCCGTTGATCCAGAAGAAAGCACCGCCGTAGACCGGTTGCCCATCCGCTTCCCAGGCGGGCGCAACGGTACTGGCGTAGTCCACCCATCCCTCGGGCAGTAGGCGCTCTCCATTCCACACGCCATCCTGCAGATACAGCATGCCCAACCGTGCCCAGTGGCGGCCGGTACCATACTCGTAGCCTTGCAGCAAGAAGTTCCCGTAGGGATCGGTCTCCAAGTACATCTTGCGAATACCGATCTTGTCGAACAGCGCGCGCTGCGGGTACGTATGATAGTTCACTCCCAAGACCTGCTCGACGCCTCTGCGAATCAAGTAGTTGACGGTGACTGGATCCGAGTTGCGATATCGCCCCACTGTGTTCGGTGGCCACTGAGCCGGGCGCGTCCTGGCCCATAGCGGCGAGTCGATGGAACCCGTGTAGATGTACAAGTGGTCGGGGTAACCCTGAGGATAGCCAAACTCGACGTCATAGTCCGGGTCCTGCGGTGCAACAAAGCGGAGGCCGGAAGACATGCGCATCAGGTCCCCGATGCGGATACCCGCCCGAGGATCGCCCGGCGTTGTCTGCCACTCTTCGATGGGCGCCGGTTGCCACAGCTCGTAGACACCCCGGTGGATCAGCGTTCCCATCAGAGTTGCCGTGAGGCTCTTCCCCATCGACCAACTCTCCAGTTGGGTGTCCTTGTTCAGTCCCTCCATGTACCGCTCACCGATGATCTGTCCGTTGTGCACCACTACGAAAGCCGCGGTCAGTGCTTCCTCGTCAGCGAACGCGGCCTCCACCGCCTGAGCCACTTTGCCAGCGTCCACACCGGACGGAAGTGGATCGTCGGATACTACATCGCCCATGGGCCAGGGCTGACTCATTGCAACCGGCAGAGCAGATGTGACAGCCACCGGAGCGAAGTACACCGTGTCCGCTCCGCGTGGCAACGTTACGCATCCCTGATCACCGTAGAACTTGGCCGTTCGGGTGACTCCGGTATTCAGAGTCAGACTAACCTCGCGCCGGTCGTAATCCACCACTGTATCCGTGACGAGTTCCCGCTCGTCCGGCTTCGACACGAAGTAGCCAACTTTCTCGGCCGCATCCGCCAGATCCAGCCCCGTTATGAAGACCGCCGAACACAGGATCTTGGCGAAACCCGACATTGCGTGCTCCATGGGGTCACCTGGTGGCTGCTCCCATGGCGTGTCCAGCTCGAACTCGGCCGCGCGGGCAATGAGGGATTCCCTGCTCCCACTCGCATCTTCTGAAGTCTCGGATGCGCAGGCAGCGCTAACCAAGAGTAGGAATGTGTGCGGCAAAAAGTGGAGGTGGCGCATCGAGCTAGCTCCTGTGTTGGCGGTTGTACATCTACCAGCTCATCCTCTGAGGACTATTGAAAGCGAAGCGGTGGTTGAAGGTCTAGTGCCCACACCCAAGCTGCCGGGTTACGACTCTGCCTTCCGCATTCCGCCTGGTGCATTCTACATTCTACATTCTACATTCTACATTCTGCATTCTACATTCGAACCGGCTACCCGAACACTGCCCTGATCACGAAGTAGATCACCGATGGCCCCAACAGACACCCCAGCCCGGTATAGAACGTCGCTGTCATCGCTCCATATGGTACCAACTTGGGATCGGTAGCTGCCAAACCACCTGCGACACCACTCGTGGTGCCCATGAGGCCGCCGTAGACCAACGCCGAGCGCGGGTTGTTGAGACCGATGTAACGAGCAACGAACGGAGTACCCGTCATCACCAGCATCGATTTGACCAAACCCGCGGCGATACTCAAGGCGATGATATCCGACGAGGCCCCGAGCGCTGTGCCCGTTACTGGGCCGACGATGTAGGTGGCCGCGCCTGCGCCAATCGTGGTCATACTCACCGGATCCGTGTAGCCGAACGAGTATGCCACAAAGGCACCAACGATGAACGAAACGACGACACCCGCAAACAGCGAGACAATCGCACCGGCGCCAGCCTTCCTGATCTCATCGAACTGCACACCAAACGCGGTCGCGATGATCGCAAAGTCCCTGATCATCGCACCACCCAGCAGACCAACTCCAACGAAGATCTCGATGTCGGCAAGGCCCTGGCTGCCACCAGTCACGACACCACCCACATAGGCCAATACCAAGCCAGTCAGTATCGCAATGGCCGACCCGTGCAGTCGACCGCCGGTGAGTTTGCCCGACACGAAATAGGATATCCAAACGACGACCCCGACGAACAAGAACGCCGTTACCAGACCGTTCCTGATCATGACATCGGCCAGTAGATCGAGAACGTCGGTCACGATCCGTCCTCATCGGGGGGTTCCTCAATGCTCGTTGCCTTGGCGTCGCCTATCCGACTGATCACTGGCACCAGTGCAAAACTGGCAATCACGGCCAGCGTACCGGCAAGTAACGCAGCGGGCCCACCCCCCACCGCCGCGATCACGTTTTGTTTGGCCGCCATGGCCACGACAACGGGGATGTAGATCGAACTCCAGAATATCACGCCCTGCCGCGAGACCGGATTGAGCTTACCACGATTTCTCAGATAATCAGACAAGAGGATCAACAGTAGCATAGCGATGCCGACACCGCCGACGTTTGCCTGCACACCGATCAGCACCCCCAGCAACTCGCCGATGAAGACACCGGCGATCATGCAGCCCGCGAGTAGAGCAACACCGTATATGACCACTACCTCTCCCATTCTTGCGTGCAGATAGGAAGCAGTGACATGCAGCGAGTGTCAAGAGCACACTGAGCCATCTGCTCCCTGCTCCCCAAGCCAGTGTTCCTTCTACATATTAGTGTCCGCATCAGCTACTCCACGGAACGTAAGAACGAAACTCAGGGTGCAGCCATGACGACCATACTCGACCTCTACAAGGAGCACAAGCAAGAGTATGTGGCTCCCAAGAAACCGACCTTCGTTACTGTGAAAAAGGCGGCGTATCTCTCCATCACCGGCTGTGGTCCACCGGGTGAGGAGCAATTCCAATCCAAGGTCGCCGCACTGTATGGCGTGGCTTACACGCTGAAATTCACCTGGAAGCTCGCCGGCAAAGGCGACTACGGCGTCGCGAAGTTGGAAGGCCTCTACTGGTGGGACGATTACGAGGACCCGAAGACCGCGCCAATCGACGAGGTCAAGTGGCAACTGTTGATCCGCACACCGGATTTCATAAAGCAGAAGCATCTCGCCGAAGCGGCTGCCCAGCTGATAGAGAAGGGCAAGGGCCCGGAGGTAAGAGACGTAGAATTGGTATCACTCGCCGAGGGCAAGTGCGTTCAGATGCTGCACATCGGTCCGTACGACAAGGAGGAAGAAACTGTCGACCAGATGCTTGCCTTTGCGGAGTCTGAAGGATACGAGGTGCACCACAAGCACCACGAGATCTATCTGTCCGATCCCAGGAGAGTGGCACCTGAGAAGTTGAAGACCATTCTCAGGCACCCAGTGAGAAAACGGGCTAGGTAGGCGAGTCGCTACGCGTCTGCTCGACCTCTTCGTGAGCCGGGACCCAGCCAGTGATGATTCCTTTGTACAGTTCCAACGGTGTGCTACCGGTTGTGCCGAGGTAGATGTGCACCATCATGAACAGTCCCAGCAGGTAGCCCAGAAACGTGTGTGTAAGGGCGTAGAATAGCCGGCCGGAGACTCCGAGTATCTCTGTGGGAATTTTGTCGGGAAAGAAGACGGCCCATCCGCTGATTATCATTAGCGGGAGGATCAGGTACATCACGATCGTGTAAGTGATCTTTTGTAGCGGATTGAATTTGCGTTCTATGCTGTGCTGATACGGGTGCGGCT
>JBDGXD010000205.1:0-7914 GCA_039584755.1 Gemmatimonadota bacterium | reverse complement strand
AAAAGCCTGGACCTGCTGCAGCTTGTCGATGGAGAAGCCGAACCGCGCCGAAGCCAACTCGTAGAGGTACCTTGAATTGTTGGCCTGTTCTTCGGGCAACATCCCGCCCTCACCTGAGCAGATCCCGGTGCCCGCCATCTCGGCCCCCTTGGCCAAAGCGATTTTCGCCTCCTCCGATAGTGCTCCGAAGCTCATGTCGGAAACGAGGAGTGGGATGTCGAGCCTGAGTGGCTTCTTGGCGTTGGGGCCGATCACTACCTCGGTGCCGACGGGATGGTCATCCAACAGAGGAACTCTGTACAGCTGGGCGGTGAGCAACTGGATGTCTTCCCACTGTGGTAGCTGGTCGCGTGGTACCCCCATTGCCGCAACACGGCCGTGGTGGCCGACCTTGGTCAGGCCGTGCTCGGCAAGGTGTTGTATGTATTGGTAGTGAGGTTCTTCTGGTCCACCGTGCAAATCCTTGTACAGACCCTGGTAGCTGTCCCGATCGTAGGCTTGGGGGTTCTCCACCTCCCAGGCGGCAATCTCGTCCTCGTCTACCCATACAGCTCCATCCGCCACCCATGCGTGAAACCGGTGCTGACGCTCTGCCGGGTTGTACGAGCTGACACCTGTCTTGTAGCAGTAGTCCCACTCGTGTACACCACATATCAGGTCCTTGCCACGTATATGCCCGTCGCTCAGTAACGCGCCACGATGCATGCAGCGACCGTACAAGACCGAAGCCTCCTCCTGGTCTTGCCAGCGTATGACGACCAGGTCAACGTTGGCGACCAAAGCGTATGCAGGCACGAGCGGTTCTAGTTTATCCCAGTTGGCGACGCGGACTTTCTTCATGCCAGATTCTCCGTAGGATGTGGGTTTTGCTCCCGGCAACGCTCTGCATGTCCGGTTCGTTCCCTCGGCCGCTGCTGCGGCGTGCCTTGGAAGGCGGGGCATCACGTCCTTTAGGACGTGTCCCGCAGGGCCGAGCCCGGGTTTCAACCAAGGAACGCGGAGGAGTCATACCGATGCGGCCGGCCGTGCGCAGATGCTAGGGGGCCACGTCCTGCAGGATGCGTTCCCACCCCACAGCCCTCCGCACCAGGTGCAATAAGTTAACGACCAGCACGACGTAGAGAGTCTGCAACCACCACTCAAACCAACTCGTTGTCAGCCACTCCGGCTGCAACAGTAGGGCTAACGCCGTTCCTATCAGGACTATGTTCGATGCCAGAGCCGTCGCTCTGACTACAGCTGTCGGGCGAATCGGCATGGGCCCCTGAGCGAAGTACAGCACCACCACGCCAAGCAGCGATCCGGGGTACCTGACCATTATCAAGACAAACAGCGGAACCGGTAACATGCCTGCCTCGAGAAGACCGATTGCCAGAAATGTAGCGAGAGCCATGTCGGCAATCGGATCGAGCATGCGGCCCATGCGTGTTTCGCGCTTGAAGCGGCGGGCAATAAAGCCGTCCACTGTGTCCGATAGCGCGAGTGCAACCAGGAAGGCGGCGAACACAGGTGCTGTGGCCGGATGAGTCGGGAGGCTCAAACACGGCCACATAACCAGCGGTGCCAGACCCAGACGCAGGAAGCTCAATCCGTTGGGCAGTAGCAGGCGCTCATGAGCTCTGCCAGTGTCGTCGTCCACCATGCCCAAATGAGTGAAGAGCAAGAATACGGTAGCAGCGTACCAAAGCAGCCACAGTGATCCGGCGAGGCCGGCGACATGTATTGTATGGAACGTCGCTGCCAGCAGGATGACACCTGACGCGGTCGCGCTGCCAAGGACTGTCCATAACAAGGATGACCGGACGCGGGCTGGCACCGCTCGTACGTCGTCCGTTGAGCGCGCCCACGAACGTGACAGAAAGGCCCACCAGGCGCTCCGGCTGTAGTGATCGCGAGCAACATCTTCGATCAGCTCGCGAGTGAAGTCCGAGACTGCATAGTGCCTGTCGGAAGTTGAGTCCACGTGGGGCATCGATAGCTCCATCAACGATGAACTGGTGCCTAGTCGCCTTTGTACGTACCGAAGAGCCTCTGCTTGAAGCTACCAATTCCCCGGGCCATGAAGCGCTCGTCGCCCAACCTCCTGACGACACGGTTCATGACCGGATATGGGTGGGTGAAGCTGGAGAGTTCTTGAATCGCTATACCTGCCCTCATAGCAACGACGATCTCGGCGATGGCCTCACCCGCACGTGGACCGAGTATCGAGGCGCCTAGAATCTTGCCCTTCGGAGTGGCAACGAGCTTTGCCAATCCGTTGGTCTCCCCTTCGCAGATGGCGCGGTCGAGTCTGTCGTAGGGATACCGGTAGACCTCATACCTTTTACCGGTGCGGGTGGCTTCGGCCTCGGTCATGCCGACGTGGGCCAACTCCGGATCGGTGAACGTAACCCAAGGGGTCGAATCTTCTTCGAAGTATTGACTGCCGGCAAAAAGCGCGTTCCGAGCTGCAATCCTCGCCTGTGCCTCTGCGAAGTGCGTGAACTGCAGTGAGCCGGTGCAATCACCACAGGCCCAGATCTCCCGCGCGCTGGTGCGGAGCTTGTCGTTCACAACAACGCCATGCTGGTTGAACGAGACGCCGGCTTGCTCGAGACCGAGTCCCTCGAGGTTGGGTTTGCGACCCACCGCCACCATGATTTCATCGCACACGATTGCCTCCTGCTTGCCGTTCGCCTCAAACACGATGGCCTTGCTCTCGTCGACCGCCGTTGCCTCCACTATGTTTGCGTTGCACACCAATCGCAGCTCTTCGCGTACATAACCCGCAAGCAGTTCGGCCAGTTCGGCGTCGTCACGTGTCAGCACGCGCGGCCCGCGCTGAAGGATGGTCACTTCCGCTCCCAGTCGTGACAGAGCTTGGCCCATCTCCATGCCGACAGGTCCAGCTCCCACTACGACGATCCTTGGTGGCAGCTTGGTTAGTTCGAACAAACCCACGTGGTTGATTGCTCCCACCTCATCGAGGCCGGGGATAGACGGTGAAGTCGCCCGTGATCCGACCGCCAAAATGGACCTGCTGGCCTCGATCTCACGCCCGCCGACACGGATCCTTGTAGGAGATAGAAAACGTGCCCCGCCGAACGCGACCTCGACTCGGTGCTGCGCAAGAACTTCCGGGGTCTCATGACTCTCTACTCTGGCAATTGCCTCGCGTACGTATGCGGCTACACGCCCGTAGTCCACCTCGATCTGCGGAATGCGAACACCGTATCGGCCTGCTTGGCGTGTAGTGTGGGCAACCTTGGCGCAGCGAATGAGTGACTTAGATGGGATGCACCCGTAATGCGTGCAATCACCACCCAGCCGCTCCTTATCGATTAGGATTGACTTGGCGCCGACCCGACCCGCGATGATTGCCGCCGTGAGACCGGCGGAGCCGCCGCCGATTACTGCCAGGTCATAGGTGTCCGTCATGGAGTCTCTTCTCTCCGCTTCGTTGGGCTAGGTCTGTCGGGTAGTCCCAGTACGAGGGTTCCTCGCTGTGAACAGCGCGTAACTCACACCGCCCGATGCGACGAAATCGCGTGCTTGCGAAAGCTTCTGTTTGCCATCGTTTGGTTCCACGAACTCGGCGACCTGTTCCAGGTCGGTCAGCTCAGCCAGTTTGTGCACGCGGCGCTCGATACGCGTGAGCATTTCGGTGAGCACGTAACCCACGTCGCGAGCTCTGATACCGGTGAAGCCCGCATCCTCTAGAACCTGGTGATACCCTCGCGTGGTGCGAGCACCTGTGATGCAAAGAACGTGGCCGAGCGTATGTTGCAGTGATTCAGGCACGGGTGCATTCAGCGTAACATCCGATACACCAATTCGACCACCGGGACGCAGTACACGCCTTACTTCGATCAGCGCATTCCCCGGATTGGGAAAGGTGCACAGGCTGCATTCCGAGATCACGACATCAACTGACTCATCTTCGATTGGCAAGCGCTGCGCGTCAGCGGACAGGAAACTGACGCGCTCGGCGAGGTCGGCCTCTCGAGTCAATCTCTGGGCACGGGCGACGTTGACTACGGAATAGTCGAGCCCCACGACTTGGCAGCCGCAGTGGGCTGCCAGGACTCGACCGCTGTCACCACGTCCACAAGCTAGATCTAGGACTTTGCTGTTGCGTCCCATGGCTGTGGCCGCGGCCAACTTGCGGGTGAGCGCTGCACCGCCAGGGTGCAGGTTGTCGCCCAACAGCATGCTGACCGCCGGCAACTCGTAGAACCCGGCGCAACAGCTCTTCACAGGTGTATCGCGGTCAAAGTCGATCACTCGATGATCTCCGCCATCGGCCTCAGCTTGATTTCACGAGGGTCGACCTTGTCGGCGACCGTGTGTATGGAGAGGGATAGTGGACCACTGAGCACTGCAGGCGCACGCTCGCGGCGGATGTCAGCGAGAGTCGTATGCTCCAGCGCATCGCGATACAGCAAGTTGTACGTGTCGAACGGGATGGCTCGTTTGCCATCAGGATGAACAATGTGCACGCAGGTCTTACGTATCGATCGCAAGTCGAAGCCGTGCGCGTCGCTGAACTGGACGATCAGTACGCGGAAGATGTTGTCGTACGATAGTTGATTGGTGATTCTGCCATCAGGTATCGCAGCTAGGAAGTCGCTCATGGCGCCGGTCTGCGAATCCGGTGAGTGGTGTGTCGAGAAGAGGTCAAACAGCTTGGCCTGGATCGCGCCTTCGCCCTCGTAGGCGATGGTGTTCCGCCCTCCCTCGACCAGAACGTCGGGATCGACCATTCCGGTAAGCGGTATGAACTTGTCGCCTAGCTTTAATGCGTATGCCATCGCCACGCTGTCAGCGTGACATGGCACCGGTATGATGTCTTCCGGTGCGAACAGATCGCTTTGCTCGAGAATACCTCGGCGTATCTCTGTTAGGGTCAGCCGGTCGCGCCCGGGATCGAAGCCGCCCTCGTACAGCTCCAAGCGGCCCGCAGCCTGCACCGGCTGAAAGGTCACTCCACGTACGCAATCCTGCCGCCGCGCGTAATCGATGATCTCACCGAGTTCGTCGTCGTTCAGGCCGCGTCTCACTGTCGCCACGAGGGTCGTGGAGATGTTCAGTGCGTTGAGCTTCTCCAGTGCCTGTTCATGGATACGCCTAGTGTCGGCCCCCCTCAGTGTTTGGACCGTGGCCCGACGGAACGAGTCAAATTGCAGGTAGATCTCGAACGCCGGTTCGTATGTCTTGAGCCGTTCGGCAAAGCCTTCGTCCCGCGCAATGCGGATTCCGTTGGTGTTGAGCAGGATATGTCTGATTGGACGCCTTCGTGCCGCGTCCAACACATCGAAAAACTGTGGGTGTATGGTGGGTTCACCGCCCGAGATCTGCACGATGCTCGGCTCCCCCTCGTTGCGCACCGCCAGGTCGAGCATCTTCTCGATTTGCTCCAGACTGCGATGCGTCTGACGCTCGGGACCACTCATGGCATAACAGGTCGGACAGCTCAGATTGCACGTGTCAGTGATTTCGATCAACAGCGTGCAGCCGTGTTGCTCGTGATCGGGACACACACCGCAGTCGTAGGGACAGCCGTAATGTACCGGCGTGTTGTAGCGGTTCACCTGCTCCGGTGTCTTTACAAATACCTCCCGTGCGCGGCGATAGTAGTCGATGTCGTCCGCGATCAGTACTCGTTCGGCGCCGTGCCTCGGGCAGCGCTTCAGCATCCACACGCAGCCGTCTTGGAACACGATCTTGGCGTCGACCCTGCGTACACAGGTGATGCAAATGAAAACTGCGGTGTCGTAGAACTGATAGGGGCGAAGCTTGGGTGGCATGAATTCATGGCTCCTCTGAAATCTTCGTTTGTGTCCTGAAGCGCATCCGAGTTGCAGTCGTGTCATGCACGGTCAACGCTCGGCACATTGACTTCGTTCCCGCTTCCGCCGAGAACTGACGAGCGTGAGGGGCCGAGCCCGGGTTTCAACCCAGGAATGCCGCGGGTCAACGCGGGCCTCGGCGGATGAACGCGGATACTCCCTAGTGCTATTGGGGATCGCATACGGTCGGACGCTTTCCAATCTCCACGCAAGATGCATCTTTCCCTCCATGAACGCATCAACTACTTGTCCAATGAGAGTCGGACGGGTGACGGCAACGGCCGTCGGCAGGATAGCGGGCTCCCTCGTCTTAGCCCAGTTCATTGTGGCTTTTCTGTTCGCGCCGGCTCCTGCTCTAGCCCAATCGGCCGACCCATACGAACTCAGCACATATCGTGAATGGGGTTTGTCACTGACCGGTGCAGGTCTGCTTCTCGCCGGGCTTGCCGTTCAGAGCAATCAGCAACCGCTCACCCTGGCGGAGATCGAAGCGCTCGAACCCAACGACGTCAATGCGTTCGATAGGCCGGCCACAGGGCGGTGGTCTACTGGTGCGGACCTGGCGAGCGATGTTCTCGTGCTGACGTTGATCGCATCACCAGTAACGTTGGCCATCGCCGAGGCGGGCAGCAAGAACGGGCTGACTCTCGGCCTCATGTATGCCGAAACCGTATTGCTCAACAACGGCGTTACGCAGTTGCTGAAAGGAGCGACGGACCGAACACGGCCGTTTGCATACAATGATGATCCCGAGATTGCCGAGGAAAAGAAACAGCAGACGAACACTCGTAGGTCTTTTCCATCGGGTCACTCCGCCAACGCCTTTGCGGCTGCCGTATTCCTCGGCACAACGTATTCGAAACTCCATCCCGAATCATCCGCGCGCAACTGGGTATGGGCCGGTTCACTCACAGCCGCTACGGCGGTGGGATACTTTCGCTACCGGGCTGGCAAGCACTTCCCTACCGACATCATCACTGGAGCCGTCATAGGCGCATCGTTCGGCTATCTCATCCCCAAGCTGCACGAGACCGGTGCGGTGTACGTCGCACCCTCGGAGGGTGGTGCGGCATTGGGAGCGGTCCTGCGGTTCTGATCGCCGAGGGAGGCGCTGGTCGCCAGCCTCGGCCCACAGATGTGTCAGCGTTCTCAGAACACCGCTATAGGGAGGGTCGTGACGCCCCCTCCCTGAGGCAGCCTGAACGCTGAGACCGCTCGCTGGAGCCGGTTCGTTCTGGTCAGGAGGCGTGGGATTGACAGAAGGCACGAATGCAATGGACCACCTATTTGCACCCCGCTGAGTGCCGCGCCGCGACAAGCTGCCTCCACCCGATACCCAGAGTGACATCTAACTTGGGGCAGCATCCTCCGCAAGCATCGCTCTGACTTTCGTCTTCCGCGGCTCTCGCCCTCGTACGTTGAAGCGGTAGCCCGCCCAGATCAGGATGATGCCCAGGAACTCACCGAGATAGAGCACCTCAACATGTCCCATGCGTGTGGCCATTCCACCGATGCCAGGCAGCAGCGCGCCGAGCGCTATGAGCGCGTTCCCCACGAATCGATGATAAGTCGCCTTCTTCCTGCTAAACCGAACAGCGGACAAAGCTGCGCCACCAACCAGGAAGATCAGCGCGTAAGTGTTAATGAAAGGACTGAACAGGCGCACCCAACTCCACTCCATTACTTGTCCGGAGAGTCGATGCGGTTCTACCTGTGCGTGGTCGATGGGTGTTAGCAGCACGCAGATAGAGGCAATTAGAATGAACGGCAATAGTATGGCCGTGAGCCAGTTCGCCGTACGTCGCGACAGCAGAAGGTAAACGGTGCCTTGTGCCAGGGGCGCACCACCGAGCAGTGCTCCCGAGATGTACCAGCCGCGAAATAGCGCTTCGTTCCAGCCGAACAGTGTTACCGACGCTTCGGTGAAGGTCCCGATTCCGTACATGAAGATACCCGCGGCCCACCACAGCAGGTGAGGGCCCGATCGTCGCTCGCGGTAGCGCAGGAACACTACTACCGCAAAGAACAAGGCAATGACGGTCGTTGCGATTGGGATGAAGTGAATGGGCTGTCTCACTTCATGACC
>JBDGXD010000204.1:0-7923 GCA_039584755.1 Gemmatimonadota bacterium | reverse complement strand
CATCATCCAAACGTGTCCCGGTATCGGCGAGATTCGCGCCGCTCAGATCCTGCCGGTTGTGGTTACTCCGTTTCGGTTTGCCAACAAGCGCGTGTTCTGGTCTTACTGTGGTTTGGGGATCGTGATGCGCAGCTCGTCGGACGAGACCGACCGGTCGTTCGTATCTGCCGACATCGAAGTTGCCTTGCCCGATCTGGTTGATCGATCCTGACTCAACGTCGATCAACTGCAGGGTATATTGCCGCACTTGACAGTCCGAATGTCCCATCTACGTAGGTCAATGTCCCTCCGACTAGCGAGCAGCCGTACCGGCGTGCATGTTTGCGGCCTCGCCCTCACAGCCACGTAGGAACAGAAGTTCAGCGCCGGTGGCCTCACGGCCCCGCCGCCAGACAGACGCCGTTACTAGATGCCGCAGCGTGACGCCGCAGTAGACACCGCAGTAAGACGCCGGCCAGACGACGGGACCCATCGACGATGTCCCCTGTTTGACGCCGGGGCCGATACGCGTTCCCGGCACAATGGTAGTGACAACACCGAGGAGGTGTCCCATGGCTGGCTGTACGCAGGCGCAATGTTGGTCTTGGTGTGGCGTTGATGCGCTTCGCCGTCCAGCGAAGAGGCTATTGCGTTCGCGCAGTGGTTTGGCTGTCGCAGATGAGTCAAGGCCTCAATCTACGAATCCGTTCACTAGACAGTCTTTAGATATTGGTGAACGAAACTCACCACCACGGCTCCCTGCCCCACCGCGGACGCCACCCGTCGAACCACGTTGTGGCGAATGTCACCAGCTGCGAAGATACCAGGCACACTCGTCTCCATCAGGTACGGATCGCGCTTGAGTTTCCAGTTCTTCGCCCGGTGATGTTCGTCCAGCAAATCCGGCCCCGTCAGAATGAATCCCGCCTCGTTCCGCTCGACCACCTCGGCAACTATGTCGGAGTGCGGAACGGCGCCAATGAAGACGAACATCGCGTCCGCGGACACTTCGCTGGTTTCACCCGTGTCACGGTTCTTCAGCGTGACGGCCTCGAGTCGCTCCTCGCCGCGAACCGCGTCGATTTCGGTCTGCAGCAACACCTCGATGTTATCGATGGAGTTGATCTGATCGATCAGGTACTGCGACATGCTGTCTTCCAAACGTTTACCACGTTTCACCAATGTGACTTTGCCCGCGTATCTCGAGAGGAACACCGCGCCCTGCCCGGCCGAGTTGGCGCCGCCGATGACCAGCACATGCTTGCCCTCGTAATGTTTCGCCTCTGTGATGGCTGCACCGTAATACACCGAGGCGCCCATCAGCGAGTCGATCCCCGACACTTCGGGTTTGCGGAGTGTCATCCCCGCGGCAATCACTAGAGCGTGGCAACTCAACTCGGTGCCATCACCGAGCGTCACGATGCGATAGGGATCTTCGACCCTCACCTCTTTGACTTCCTGCGCGGTCAGGATCTCAGCACCAAGTCGCGTTGCCTGGGCGGTTGCCCGCCTGGCCAGGTCCACCCCACTCACACCCTGAGGGAATCCAAGGTAGTTCTCGATCCGGGCGCTGGTGCCTGCCTGCCCTCCGGTGGCTTCCTTTTCGATCACGACTGTGCGCAATCCTTCCGATGCACCATATACCGCCGCTGCCAATCCCGCTGGCCCCGCGCCAACTATGATCAAGTCATAAAAGGGCCGCTCCGCCTGCGTGTGCAATCCCACCTTCTCGGCGAGCGTCTTAAAATCGGGATCCGCAAGCTTGCTGCCGTCGGGGAAGAACACCAACGGAAGCCGGCGCTGGTCTTCATCGACGGACTCCACCAACTCTCTGGCTTCGGCATCCTTTTCTACATCCAGCCACTGGTACGGTATTAGGTTGCGGGCAAGCAGGTCTTTCACAGCGTGACAGCTCGCCGACCACTGCGTTCCTAGCACCCTAATCCCGTCATAGGGCACGGGCACATTGGCCTGCCAATCGCTCAGCAAGTCATCGAGCACCGGATACAGATTCATCTCCGGCGGATCCCACGGCTTCATGAGATAGTGGTCCAGACCGATCCTGTTGATGCTCGAGATCGCCGCGTCAGTATCTGCGTACGCCGTGAGCAACACTTTGCGGGCTTCGGGATAGAGCTTGACGGCTTCCTCGAGAAATTCCGTTCCGCTCATCCCGGGCATACGTTGATCGACCAGGAAGAGTGCGACAGCTTCATTACGATGCTTGAACTTTCGCACCGTCTCCAATGCTTCCGTTCCCGAACCGTCCTTAACGACACGATAGTCTTTGTGAAAATGCGCCCTCAGATCCCGCTCGATCGCGTTGAGGACCCGAGGCTCGTCATCAACTGTCATCAAAACTGGCTTAGTCATGGCGACCTTGCTCCTCTGGCCTACGTTGATTCGACGGGAAAGAACTTTGCCGGCAGCAGTCGAATGGCGAAACAGGTCTTCCCCGGTTCCGACGTCGCGGAAATCTGCCCCTGGTGTTTCTGCACCACGATGTTGTGGCTGATGTTCAAACCCAAGCCCGTTCCCTCACCAGGCGGCTTAGTCGTGAAGAAGGGATCGAAGATCTTGGTCAACACGCCCTCTGGAATCTCCGGCCCATCGTTTTCGATCTCGACCACCACCCAGGGATCGTCCAAACGCGTGCGCAGCACAAGAGCACCCTCGCCATCCATGGCGTCGATGGCATTGTCGATGATGTTCGTCCATACCTGATTCAGCTCGCTGCCGTAGGCTTGAATCGTTGGCGGGTCTTCTGCGTATTCACGACGAACTGTGACCCCGGTTTTCAGCTTGTTATGCAGTATGATCAGGGTGTTGTCCAAATCCGCGTGGACATCCACGGTCTGCACCGGTCCCCGATCCATGTATGTGTACGTTTTTAGTGCCTTAACAATTTCGGCAATGCGGCCGGTGCCGACACTGAGTTCCAACAGCAGGCTGTGAATCGTGTGTGTACAACCGAGCCAGTCGATGACGATCGAGAACTGACGTGACGTGAAGCTCTCGGCCAGCGTCTGGAGTTCACTCTGATCGTATCCAAGCTTCACAAGGGTCGGCGCGAGTTCCCACGCTTTCTCGACACCTCGTTCTCCCAGCCAGATCTCGAGTTCCGACTCCTTGTCGCTCCGTTCGACAGCATTTTGATCTGCGGGTTGCTTAGCACGGTCTTTGGCGAGCTGGTCCAACTCCAGGACACGGTCCAGCTGTTTGCTGTCGAGGTTCAACTCGCCGATTTGCAGCAGCGCATCGTGCAGCTGGCGGAACATAGCCTGGAGATGCGCCGCACTGCGTTGTGCCGCCGCGGCGGGATTGTTGAGTTCGTGGGCCATGCCGGCGCTGAGCTTGCCCAGAGATGCCATCTTCTCCTGCATGATCAGCTGGTTTTGCATCTCCTGAAGCCGGTTCAGTGTTTGCTCCAGAACCTCGTTTTTCTTCTTCAACTCGAGTGAGCTGGCGCGCAGAGCCTGCTCGCTGAGGCGGAGGGTTTCTTCAGCCTGCTTGCGTTCTCTGATGTCGCGGATGATCCCAGTGTAGTAGCGATCGTCTCGCACCGTCCACGTCGAGAGGGAGAGTTCGATCGGCACTTCCTCGGTGTTCTTGGTGCGCGCGAAAAGTTCTACAGTACTTCCGATTACGCGGCTCTCGCCACGCTCCGTGACCCGTTTCATCCCCTCACGATGCGGCTCGTGGAAACGTTCCGGAATGATTATCTCGAGCTGCTGGTCTATTGCGTCCTCGGCGGTGTACCCGAGAATGCGAGTGGCCGCGTTGTTCCAACTGATGATCTTGCCTGTGTGGTCGGCGGATATGATTGCGTCGATAGCCGCTTCTGTAACGGAGCGGAACTTCTGTTCGGCCTGTTTGCGTTCGCTGATGTCGCGGATGATGCCGGTGAAATAGCGCTCGTCGTCCAGGAACCATGTGGCGAGCGAGAGTTCAACCGGGAACTCAATCCCGCCCTTGCGCACGGCAGCGAGTTCGACCGTCTTGCCAATCACGTGGTGTGGGCCACCCGTGCTCACCCGGTGCACTCCATTCCTGTGGCTCTCCCGGAAGCGCTCGGGGATGATCAGCTCAATCGGCTTCCCGATCACCTCCTCTTCGGTGAAGCCGAACAGCGCCGTCGCCGCGCTATTCCAGGAGCGGATATTCCCAGTGACATCGCCGGAGATGATCGCGTCGATCGCCGACTCCATAACGGACCGAAACTTCGCCTCCGATTCACGGAGCGCCATCCGCACCTTCGACACAGTGACCTGTCGCTCGACGCGCGCCAGAACCTCGCGTGCCTCGAACGGCTTGGTGATCAGGTCGTCGCCGAGTTCGAGCCCCTTCACTCGCGCTTCGGCGTCATCGACCGCTGCAGTGAAGATCACAGGGATGTAGAGCGTCTGCTGGCTTTGCTTCAGTTTCTCGGAGAGTAAAAACGGGTTCATATCCGGCAGACTGGTATTCAGGAGCACCAGGTTCGTTTCTGCGTCGGGAATGGCCTCGAGGGCTTCTTTCCCTCGCGCCATCCACTCGACGGCGTAACCGGTTTTCTCCAGAAGTTCGCGGAGCGTGGCAACGCTTTCAGGTTCGTTGTCGACAATGAATACGTGCCCGCGATCAGACATTTGAGCGCTCCGTGGAATCGAGGGATCCACTCTTGGACCCTCTGCGTGGGGGTCGTTGTAGTTGGCTTCCGCATCGCTGGCCAACCAAAAAAGCTTATGGAGAGCTGGATATTATGTCAAATTGGTACTCGCTTGCCAAAATTCTCTCACTGGGCGTTTCGTGGCAACAGGTCGGGAAGCCTGGCGACGGGTGGTTTGCGCGTCCTTCCAGGTTGCGCAGAGCGCGGAGTCCTCACGGTCGAGCGAAGGGAACCGCTTTCCTCAATCACATTTGCATGCACGAAAGCCGGGGCTGATGCTTTCCCGAGGTAACCGGTAGCCGCCGTAGCGATTCGTGTTCATCCGCGACGTTCCACCGGCACCGGCTCAAGTTGACAATGCCCCGAGAGTGACGCCGCTACGAACAATACCGCATTACATTTTCAGTCTTCCGAAACGACATCTCTAATCGGCGGCTCGCTGACACCAAGATCGAGTGCCTCGGAGGCTTTCTGACCTCAGCAGTCCACCTGAGGTAGGTTCAGGGGGGCTAGGCAGCCGCTCACAAACCCCTGCCAGTACACTGACCGAGAATCAGTAGGCCTTTCCGCAAATCAGGGATTGCACGGCGGGCCAGCCTTGACCTACGGATTGTAGATCCGTGCGGCGGGCATTATCGCATTAGCACACAACAGCTTGCCGCAGCGAGCCATAGTTCCGCATAGAGCCAATGCCCAGACCGCCTGGACTGTCCGCAATACGTGCTTGCCAGCGTATCTGGCTGGCATCCTGGCCTCACGAGTTGTGCCCAGCGCCACCGATGCCGGTCAGGCACCATCGACTATTATGCCAAACTGCACTTCTCTCACATGCCATGGGCAAATTTCCCTGGCGATTTTGCAGGTGTTGAACTCCTCTGGACTGAAGTATCGTCGTTCCAACTTTCGCCGCAGCTTTCCCGCGTACGTCGAATCCTCCGAGTCCTTGTACTTTGCCGGAAGCAGATCAAAGATCTTCGGCGCTATGCTTGGACGCCGCGCATAACAGATCCATCATCTCGCTTTTCGTCACTTCGCGGTCCCCGGCCCGATGCTTTGCGTATTCGGAACTTCACTCTTACAAAGCATCAATACAGGCTCACCCGTTCATGTTCACGTCAAGTCCCATCACCGAGTGGGAAGTCCGTGTGTACCACCGCCGCGTTCGGATTCCCGTTCCACCGTGGAATTGACCTAAAATGAAGTACCTCTGGCTGGCGTTTCTGGTGTTGTCCGCATTCGGGTGTAGTGATTCCGGTTTCCCCGTTCCGGTTGAGTTCGAGATAACTGGTCAAGAACCAATCGATAAGCATTCCATACGCGACACAGTGTATACCGCCCGACTTGCAGCAGACCTCCTGGAGATCGAAGGTATGTTCTGCGCTTCTCCCTGTGATTCCCTGTCTGCAACCGCATCCCAAAGGAACTCCTACTTTCGGGTGATTGTGTCGCTCCACATAGAGGCACGTTCTCCAGATCGATGCGGTTGGCAGGACCGTCAACACTTCTATGAAGCATCGATCAGGTATGTTCGGCCCGTGTTCCCGTCTGGTCCTCGAGAGTGGGAACTGCATGTACGCCACCTCGTCATACGTTCGCGTCCGCGACTAGATCCCTTGGCGGCAGGTCAACTCGGCGGCTCTAGAAGAGCTTCGCCGTCAAGGACAGCGCGTAGTTGCTCTCCCGTTTTGACCGCCGCGCGACGATGACTCGAATCAGCACACCCGCAGCGAGGACTGCGCTGACGATTCCCAGCCACTCCAGGGAGTGATCGAGTTCCTTTTCGAGCCCGACCGCTTCGTAGACATCGAATAAGACCATGAACGCAACCAGGTGCATCGCCAGTGTGAAGACCCGCGCCTGGAGCCAACACCCGGTGTCATACGGCGGGCGTGTGGAAGAGCCAGCGACACTCCAGAAGCCGATCAATAGCGGTGCAGCGAGGATGGCCAATTGCCGGTAGGCCATGAACGGGTAATTGTCCAGAACGAACACATAGTTCCAGAACGTATAGAGAAGGACCCACGTGACGGGAATGCCGACCCGGTAATCACGGATGGGGGGCGGCCCCACTTTGAACGCCGCCGTTGTCGGTAGGGTGACGATCAGTACAATGCCCGCGATGGCGTTGAAGATGTGCCCGGAGTTCAGATCCTTCCCGACCGCCTCAAGGATGTTCAAGACGAGCAGGGTCCACGCCACCCAGTGGGCCCACTTGCCAGTCGACCACGACGCAAAGCGCTCCGAGCGAATCAGCAGAAAGAAAATAGCGAACGCGCAGATCGAGTAGAGCTTCGCCCAGCCAAACCACCCGTACCGATCCATTGCACCCGTTTGGATCAGCCATGGTGTGATCGCGACGGGTAGTGCGGCGAACACGAGCCATCCAAGCACGCGAAGGCGCCGGACCAGCTCATAAGCACCCACGAGTATTGCGGTGTATGCCGCGACTGCCGCAACGATGATCAGAGCGCGGACTCCGCCAGGCTTCTGTCAGCCATCGGTTCTCCAGTGCGCCTCGAACGCCTCTGCGGTGCGACCGGGGTGGAACCCTTGGCCCAGGAGTTCGGTGAGCGCTTGCCTCCCTTTCATCAGGATGACGGCATCGAGAGCCGACGTCACGCCGTCTTCGTGGCGTGAGCCTCCGCTCAGCGAGGCGCTGGCGTACCACTTGTCAAGCGTTCCCTGCCTGGAATCGAGAGTTCGCCGGGAACGTTCGAACTCGGGTGTCACCCAGGCGTGCTGCCAGACCATCTTCACAGCGTACTCGTCGAGCCGTTGGCCCGCGTAGGCTTGAATCGGCACGATCTGCGTGTGGGTGCCTCTAGCCTCCGCGTCGCTCGCGATCTTGCGCTCATAGACCTCGTCCATGCCGGTGGCGCCAAAGGTGAGTCGAACGCCGTAGTCGGAGTAGTTCGGACGATACGTGTCGACGTTGATCGTGGCGTGGGTCAACTCGGGCGTGTGTTGGTAGTGAGCATCGGCAGCGCGCGGGCCCCAGTGGCCTGCGTTCAGGTACGCAGGTACCGGCACGGAGTCGAACGCGAGATCGTCGAGATCGGGAACTTGCCACGGATGTATCGCGAACAGAGTCGCCCCATCACGGGGTGCAGCAGGATCATACGGGGTATTCAACTCGAGTCGCACTCCGGCATCCTGCAGGCTCTTGCGTGTCGCGTGAATGCTGAGTGAGTTTCCGTGGAGCGCGGTGACAACTTCCTGAAAACCGATTTCCATGTTCATGATGCGCAGGAAGTCGACGAAGTACCGCGCGGATGTGCGCAAGAGATGCGTGGCTG
>JBDGXD010000203.1:0-7924 GCA_039584755.1 Gemmatimonadota bacterium | reverse complement strand
GCAGTCGCTGTGTGGTCCGTCGGAATCCTCGTGCTCGGCGGATGCCTGCCGACAACGTTGCGAGCGCAGGGTGCAGTCCCCGAGTGGGAGAATCCCGCGATCTTCGCCATCAATAAGGAACCTCCACACGCGACCCTCTTCCCGTTTGAGAGTCGGACACTCGCGCTGGGCCGCGACCGCTCACAGTCGCGTTATTTCCAGTCGCTGAACGGCCGGTGGAAGTTTCATTGGGTGCGCGCCCCGTCCGATCGGCCGATCGACTTCTACGGCACCGGCTTCGACGACAGTGTGTGGGATGAGATTGCCGTGCCTGGGAACTGGGAGGTGCTCGGCCATGGCGTGCCGATCTACCTGAACATCCGCTACCCCTACGAACGGAATCCGCCCTTCATCCACCACCACTACAACCCTGTCGGGTCCTACCGGACTCGTTTCAGCATCCCGCCGGGATGGGACGGCCGGGAGATCTTCCTCCACTTCGGCGCCGTCAAGTCGGCGGGCTACCTGTGGGTAAACGGTGACTTCGTCGGGTACACACAGGGGTCGAAGACACCGGCGGAGTTCGATGTCACGCGGTTCGTCCACCAGGGCGAGAACCTCCTCGCCCTCGAGGTTTACCGCTGGAGCGATGGAAGCTATTTGGAGGACCAGGACTTCTGGCGGCTCAGCGGCATCGAGCGCGACGTGTTTCTCTGGGCCGCGCCGCGCGTGCACGTGAGAGACTACTTCGTGGTCGCGGGGCTGGACGACCGATATGTGGACGGCCCCCTCGAAGTCGTGGCAGATGTCCGGAACTACGGCGATGCCGCTGTCCGCGGATGGCGTGTGACCGCCGAGGTGTTGGATAGCGATGGCGCCTCGGTGCTCCCGGATGGCCCCCTCGCTGGCGGGGTCGCTGTCGGGCCCGACGAAGAGGTGACACTCAGCCTCTCCGACACCGTTCTGGCCCCGCGTCGTTGGACCGCCGAGACGCCGAACCTCTACACGCTTCTCCTTACGCTGACCGACGAGAGTGGAAACGTCGCGGAGGTCATTACCTCACGCATCGGGTTCAGGCGTGTGGAGATCGCGGGCGGGCTCTTGCGAGTGAACGGGGTGCCGATCGTAATCAAGGGTGCCAACCGGCATGAACACGATCCCGAGACGGGCCACGTGATATCGGAAGCCTCGATGCTCGAGGATATCCGCCTGATGAAGCAGTTCAACATCAACGCAGTGCGTACGTCTCACTACCCGAACGATCCCAGGTGGTACGAGCTGGCCGACGAGTACGGCTTGTACATCGTCGACGAGGCAAACATCGAGTCGCATGGCATGGGCTACGCGCCGGAAACGACCCTCGGCAACGATTCCGCGTGGCGCGATGCGCACCTGGACCGCACGCGCCGCATGGTCGAGCGGGACAAGAACCATCCGTCGATCATCACGTGGTCACTTGGCAACGAGGCTGGCAACGGCGTCAACTTCTACGCGACCTACGATTGGATCAAACAACGGGATTCCACGCGACCCGTGCAGTACGAGCGAGCCCTGCTCGATCGGAACACCGACATCTTCGTGCCGATGTATCCATCGCCCGACCGTCTCGAGCGCTACGTCGTGGAGCAGAGGGATCCACGCCCCTTGATCATGTGTGAGTATGCGCACGCGATGGGGAACAGCGTCGGGAACTTCACCGATTACTGGGAGATAATCGACCGGTACGACCAGCTCCAGGGAGGGTTCATCTGGGATTGGGTCGACCAAGGGCTCCGCACCACGACCCCGTCGGGCAGGACCATCTTCGGCTACGGAGGGGATTTCGGCCCGCCGGACACGCCGAGCGATGGCAACTTCGTGATCAACGGTCTCGTCCAACCGGATAGACGGCCGAACCCGCACGTGTGGGAAGTGAAGAAGGTGTACCAGTTCGTGCGGACGGAAGCCGTGGACTTGTCGGCCGGCGTCGTACGCGTCACCAACCGATACGCGTTCCGCGATCTCGCCAACATCCGGTTGGTTTGGTCTATGCTGGCCGACGGTGTGCCGATGGCCTCCGGTCACATGGACGACGTGCAGTTGTCGGCGGGGGAGAGCAGGGAAGTGCGTCTACCGCTACCGCGGATACAGCCCGTTTCGGGTGTGGAGTACCATCTCGAGGTCAGCTTTCGGCTGAAGGAGGCGGAGCCGCTCCTCCCGGCAGATCACGAGCTGGCGTGGGATCAGTTCGTGCTCCCGTTTGGTGGTCCAGTAGCACCACGACCCGTTGCTGACCTTCCGGTGCTCGAGGTGGAGCGTGACGGAAGTGCGCTCGCCATAGCCGGGATCGAGTTCGCCGCACGCTTCGACCTGGATCAAGGCGCGCTCACGTCGTACGTGTGGCGCGGCACAGAACTCCTGCTTCAGGCTCCGCAAGCGAACTTCTGGCGCCCGCCGACCGACAACGATTTCGGTGGCAACTGGCAGAGGCAACTCAGCGTGTGGCGACGCGCGGGACAGGATGCCCGCGCGACGATCGTCGATGTTGCCCGCCCGTCTGAGCATGAGGTGCGCGTCACCGTGCGGAGCCGGCCGGCCGGCTCCGAGGCTTCGTTGACCACCGAGTACGCGGTGCTCGGCAGCGGAGACGTGGTTGTGACGCACCATCTCTTACCGGGCTCGGACTCCCTCCCGATGATGCCGCGGTTCGGGATGTCCATGCAGCTGCCCCGGGCCTTCGCCAACATATCCTGGTTCGGGCGCGGGCCTCACGAGTCGTATTGGGACCGCAAGACGGGAGCCCGCATCGGACGATACGAGGCGACGGTTGGGGAGTTGTACTTCCCTTACGTGCGGCCGCAAGAGAACGGGAATCGCACGGACATCCGGTGGATGGCGCTCACCGACGACGCGGGTCGCGGGCTCCTGGTGACCGGCGATACCCTGCTCAGCGTGAGCGCGCTGCATTTCCTGCCGGAGGACCTTGACCCCGGAGACGAGAAGGCGCAGCGGCATGCGAGTGAGCTTGACGAGCGAAATCTCGTGCAGCTGCACATCGATCACGTGCAGATGGGTGTGGGCGGAATCACCAGCTGGGGGCCGACGGCGCTGCCGAAATACTCACTGCCGTACGGTGAGTATCTCTACCGGTTCCGCCTTCGCGGATTCGATGTAAGCGACGGGGCGCCGGATGTACTGAGCAAGACGACCTACGAGCTGCAGCAGCGGTGAGTGACGGACCGGCAAGGATCTGGTTATTGCGGAAGTCGCAGGGAATCGCCTGCAGTGGTCGTGTCATATCAACGCGGTAGAACCGGATCGACCTAGGCGACAGCACGTCCGTCAACGAGTTGGCGGCAAACTTCCAGGACAAAATCGCATCCAAGTTACAGGTCTCCTGCTCTCGGGGCAGCGTATAGAATTAGGCCCACGACCATATACGCCACTGCTTCTGGTTTGCTGCGGCGTTCTGCAGACCGAGCGGACGCCGACTCACCAATCCGGTGACACCCCCTTACCTTATCCCGCATGGAGATCTGGAAAGACTTCACCTTCGAAGCGGCGCACAAGCTGCCGAACTTGCCGGAAGGACACAAGTGCGCGCGGCTGCATGGTCACTCGTACCAGGTGCGTATCTACGTCGAGGGCGATCTCGACCCGCAGCTGGCGTGGGTGGTCGACTTCGCCGACATCAAAGCGGCAGTGGATCCGATTCTGGATCAACTGGATCACTACTACCTGAACGACATCGAAGGCCTCGAGAATCCCACCAGTGAAGTCCTGGTCCGCTGGATTTGGCAACGATTGAAACCACGGTTACCCAGCCTCAGCAAGATCCAGGTAGCGGAGAGTTGTACGTGCGGGGTGGTATACCGCGGAGAGTGACAACTGGTCAGTTGTTGGGCCGCACTCTGTTACACACACTCGCGGTCGCCGCCTTGCCGTCCAACAGTCCACCGTTATTCCCGGCTAAACAATGCGGATCACCCTTCTCCGCAACCCGGTCACTTTGGCAGAGACGATGGTACCGTCACCTTCTGGAGATCGGTGATAGCAACGATAGTTGACTTC
This sequence comes from Gemmatimonadota bacterium, assembly GCA_039584755.1. Lineage (GTDB taxonomy): Bacteria > Gemmatimonadota > Gemmatimonadetes > Gemmatimonadales > GWC2-71-9. The sequence continues at coordinate 3,895 of JBDGXD010000203.1, read as the reverse complement.
CCATCGGCAGGGGAACGGTTCCCAGAGCCTCCGGAGGGCGTGCAAACACCTGTGGCATCGGTTCCGGCACCTTTAGGAAGCTTGCCATCGTTACCGTCACCGCTTCCCGACCCTCGGCAGAGGGTGACAGCGTCGATGTCAACGATTACGGGGGCCCGAAAACCGGTCAGACGCCGAAGGGAAGCTTACAATCGTCGCCTGCACGCGTTCCGGAGCCATTGGGAAACCGGCTTTCGGAGAAGTCAAGTGATTGTCCCACAGAGACATACGTAGCACGAATGGGTGTAAGCCAGCCAACGTGAGGTTGTATTCAGCGTGCCACGCTTGTACCAGGCACACACCGGGTCAAAGGCGCCATTGTGGCAGCAGGAGCCTGCCGGAGAGGCGGCGTCATCAGCCAAACTCTCGTAGGCTGCTGGCCAACTTGGGGAACTGATCCAGGACCTGCCTGTCGGAAGTAACCAATGTGGTGTTCAGGTCGTCGGCCAATGCAACGTACTCGCAGTCATACGCCGAGCATGTCGAATTGATGACCTTCTGCATTACAAGCGGTGTTGGCATCAGATACTCGTGGCCGCCGAGTTGTGATTCGGCACCCTCAAGGCACCGCGTGACAGTTGCGAAATCAAGCTCGCCGCGCCGCAGGTAGCCTTTCAGAATGTTGCGGAACTCGGAACGCCACAGCACGGTGGACACCCAATGAGGATCGGAGGCCAACGCCCTCTCCGCATGCTCAGTCATCTCCCCCGGTATCCACAGGTACGCAATCGTATTGACGTCCACGACGATCATCGTCGTCCCGCGTTCTTGAGTTTCCCAAGGTCTCGCTCGGTCAAGTAGACACTCATGCTCTCACGAACAGCGCGCGCATGATTGCTGAGTGCGCCCGGTTCGATGCGGGAGCCATGCATCGTCTCCTCGAGCGTGGCGATGATCTCTTTGTTCAGGCTGCGACCGCGCGCCTTGGCCCTGGCCTTCAAGGCCCTGTGCACCGCTTCCGGGACGTCCTTCAGTGTTATCGTGGCCATAATGGAACCATAATGCATGCGTTATGGATGTCAATCGCGATCACGCTGTTCATCTCAGCGCAAACAAGGACCGGCAGACCGATGACGCGTTGCGGTTGCAGTTTTTGAGTCATTTCACGTTCTAGGACATCAGGAGGGGGGGAAGGAGATTGATGAGGAGAGGCAGAGGGGGCATGAGGGGCAGGAGGAGTTTGCGTTTCCTCTCGAGTGCGTTACCCTCAGGAAGCTTGATTGGCTCAATTCACGTTTGATGTTCCCGGCGCAGGACCATTTCCACTTGGCACACGAGCAACCCACTTGACCCAATTCGCACCGATAATAGCGGGCCTGATTGCCGGCGCCGCGCACGTGGTGACCGGCGCGGACCATATGGCTGCCGTCGCGCCGCTCGCCGTCGAGCAAAGGCGTAGGCCGTGGCTTGCTGGGTTGCTCTGGGGAGTGGGGCACAGTGGCGGCGTATGGTTGCTGGCCCTGGTGGCTCTGCTCGCGCGTGAAGCACTGCCGCTCGATGTGATCAGCTCCTGGTCGGAGCGCCTGGTTGGCGTAGTGTTGATTGCAGTGGGGCTCTGGGGTTTGCACCGGGTGCTACGCCTGCGAGTGCACACGCACACACATACCCACATCGATGCGGGTGGTACCAAGCAAACGCATGAGCACACCCATGTTCACGCCGCACCATCTCCGGAAGCGCACGAGCATCACGCGGACCATACAGCGGTAAGACACAGCCTGCTCGGTATCGGTGCACTGCACGGACGGGCTGGTACCGCCCACGTACTCGGAGTACTGCCGGCCCTTGCCATGCCCAGCCGCGCCAGCGCAGCAGCCTACGTTATCAGCTTCGGAATTGGCTCGATCATCGGCATGGCGCTGTTCACCGGTGCGCTCGGCATGCTCGCGCAGGTGACGGGCAGATTCCGCAGGACAGCAGTCCGTCTGTTGCTGACCTTGAGCTCAACGGTCGCGATCGTGGTTGGTATCGTATGGATGGCATCCACTCTATGAGACCGAGTCGCGCGACACCCACGGTTCTTCTTTGCGGCGCGATCGTCTACCTCGGCACCCTTGCAGCGTGCCGAGATCGCGACGGCACGACCGGTATCCAGGACAACCGCGAGCTCGGACGTTTGCGGTTCGTGCACGCAGTGAGCGACGTAGCCACCCTCGACTACTTTGCTGACGGAAGGGTCGTTTTCAGCGACCAACCAGTCGGCAGCACCTCCTCCTATTTCGACACGAAGGTAGATGCTCTCATCGCCGTGGTCGATGGCGTCACGGGCGACGTGTTGACAACTGGCGGATTGAGCCTTGTTGAGGACGCTCGATTCACCGGTTTGACCACCAAAGCCGGGACGGAGACGACGCTGTTGGTGTATGGCCATGAGGCTGCCGTACCCAACGGCAACAAGACTCGGTTTCGCTTCATGAACGGCGCACCGATCGCCGGTGTCGTACGAGTCGAGATCGACGCACCAGGTGCTTCCGTTCCCGTAGATGTGGGCTCTCTGCAGGCGGTCGACACCGTAGATCCGCTACTCGTAGGACAAGCCACTTCATATCTCGAAGGCGACCCGGGCGATTACCGCTTCACAGTGTTCTCATCAACGGGACAGATGCTGGCTCAGTCGCAAGTAGTGCAGCTGCATAGCGATGAGGGGTGGACTATCGTGATCTTCGACGAGGGTCTCACCGGTGACGAAGTAGATATGGACCTGCTCGACGACTTGAACGAGCTAGTGGCGACGCCGCTAACTCCCGCGCTGGCCGTAGTGGCACCGCTCGGCTCCGTCATCGACTGATCTTATAGTCGAGATCCCCCGTGCTTCGCGCGACGATGGTGATCGTGTCACCAGGGGCCGCGACGATAAGATCTGTCTCGCGCTCGCCGAGCACCATGAACGTCGCGTGGATCACGAAGGCGGTGGATCGGGCAGGAATTCTCCATCGCTCGGTACTCGTGCCCGTGACGCGGCCGAGTCGCCGGGGTCCGGCTGCCTCGAACTCGATGTACACGGTGGCATCCTCGTATTGCGAGTTCTCGAAGATGATCGTGTACTGCTCGCCCGACGGGGCCGCTTCCTCGGGCGGGTTGCCGCTGCTACCTGCTCCGCATGCGACCATCAGCACGGTGCAGACGGCCATCAGGAGCCTGGGTATCTTCGTCATCTTAGCTTCTTCCCTCTCTCGTCTTCACCGGGTCAGACGCGTGCGCGCGACAAGCTTCCAAAGGGGGGAAACCGTGGGGCAGGATGTCGGACAGTTGTGACCGCCCGACGCCCCTCCCGAATTGAAATCCCCCACCCAACGCGATTTTAATGTAACTGGCAATCAGCAATCTTCTCCATGGCCGACCATCACTTCGGCGCCTGCGGCGACTCATCCTGAAGGATGGGGGATCAACGAGTCAGCCGACCGGAATCACCGGGTGTCCAAACAGCCATCCCACGCCGTCGGCCAGCATGACCGATCCGAGTACAATCATCAGTGCTACCAGGACCCGCTTACCCCAGACTTCGAATAGACGAGTTACTGCGTGGAAGAGTCCATCCGCTCGTTGCCCAACCACGGCTCGGACTAGCAGCAGCGCCGCGGCTAGCGACACGAACACGATGTTGTAGTACGCCAGGGCAGCAATGCCCTCGGCGTATGAGACATCGGCCTTCATTATCTGGTCGATCGCCGCGAAGTACGGCAGCGCCCCCCATATACCGGCGATCGTGGCACCGGCACCCGTCACAAATGCCGCTCCTGGAGTCATACCGGCCGACACCTGCTTGCGTTCGGCTCGTTTGCGCCGCGCAATCGCCCAGCGGTACCCGAGCAGTATTAGCGCGACCCCCACAACCATGCTCAGGATGTAGTCGATC
>JBDGXD010000202.1:0-7965 GCA_039584755.1 Gemmatimonadota bacterium | reverse complement strand
CAGGTGCAAGGAAGTAGAACCGTCCGCCGGAGTCCAGGCGACTTTGATGATCGTAAATGGCCACGTAGCCCTGGCCCATCACGTCGAAGCGGTCACCTTGGACCACGATAGCCGTGTTCTCATCGATTCCGATACCGAGCAGTTGCGGATGGGCTTCGATGATCTCGATTAGGTCAAACTGCCGATTCCGCTTCAGCAGATGTTGATCAATGGCGCTGTTCTTGAGGAAACCCATGCCCACCTCATGGTCGCCCATCATTATCGTGTTGGTGCGGGTGTCACCACGTGCGAGATATGATCCCTGGATAGTTGCGCCTGCTGATGATCCGCCAATCACTCCCCCACGCTCGAGCAGTGCCCACAATTCGTCATGCACCTTGGTGTCGAGGTATGAATCCGCCAGGCGCCACTGTCGGCCTCCAGAAAACCACACCGCGCGAGCTCGTTTGAGAGGCTGCACAAAGTCGTCCGAGTTCGCGAGGGCACGGTCATTGGTGTGTAACACGGTCAAGTCGGTCGCGCCCGCCGACTTGAATTGCCGCAGGCCTACCCAGTACTGATCGTACTCGTCTCCACCGCCAGCGGTTGGGATGACGACGATGGGTGCGTCGGCGCCGCCAGCCAGGTCCAGGAATCGTGCTACGATGGCTTGGTCCTGCATGGCACCACCTACTATTACCAGCGCTCCATTGGGGGGACCCACCTCCTGAGCCGATATCACCGGGGCTGCGAGATTGATCAGCAGCAGGATGCTTGCGATATGGAGTATTCTCACGGCATGTTCTCCTTTGGCTGTCGGTCATTGCTGACTGCCTTCAACGATATTGGCTTGAGACGGACAGCGCCAGCGACAAAAACACATCCGAGGGTGTGAGCCAGGAGTCAACGTACAACGAGTTCCATGGACTTTGAGATCATCACATTCGATTGCTATGGAACGCTGATCGACTGGGAAACGGGGATCGGCAGAGCAATTGCGTCCGCGGCAGCGGACGATGGAGTGTCACTGGCAACCGAAGAAATCGTACGAGCGTATCACGCGGTGGAACCGACCGTTGAAGCTGCTCGGTATCGAGCCTACCGTGATGTGCTGCGCGATACGGTGGTTGGGGTTGCCGCTAGGCTTGGCTGGAGTCTGGACCCCGAACGAGCAGGGTTCTTGGCCAGTAGTCTGCCAGAGTGGCCGCAGTTTGCCGACACCAATACGGCGCTACAACGCCTGAAGGATGAAGGCTATCGGCTGGGGATTCTGTCAAACGTGGACGATGATCTACTGCGGGGCACACTCGATCACTTCGCTGTGGATTTCGATCTATTGGTGACTGCAGAACAGGTGCGGTCCTATAAGCCGGCACATGGGCATTTCATCCAGGCCCGGCAATCGATAGGTGGAGCGCGCTGGTTGCACGTGGCACAGAGCTACTTTCACGATGTGGCGCCCGCGTGCGAACTGGAGATACCCGTGGTGTGGGTAAACCGCAAAGCCGAGCCGCCATCAGGTGAAGTCCGCCCGGACGGAGAAGTTGCCAGCCTCGAGGAGCTGTCGCGATGGCTGGCTTCGCATGCTGGGTGCTGACCGCCCGGCTCGGCCGCTGGCAGTGATGGCTCACTGCAATATCTTCCTAGCCTAGCTCTACGGCTGCGGCACGGAGGGTCATCTCGACTACATGGACGAAGGCCTGCTACGGAACTTCAGGAGCCTGGCCGACGAGGTGCGCACAGGCTTCAGGGAGATGAAGGAAGCCTCGGGTGAGCTCCGTGTCATTCACGGTTATTTGGAATCGAAAGACACAGTGGAGGCCTACCGTGCGCTCTGCCTTCCGGTGAGACGCGCCTACAAGGACTCGGACCGAGTTAGCATCCGGCACACTTGTGAGGCACTGCAGAAATCAGCATCTGGCGAAGTGCTGGACCGCGTAAACCAAGTCACCACTGGATACGACAGGATTCTGCAGTACCTCGACGCACATACCATTCTCAACGACCAGCAGCTCTCGCACCGGCGGGTGTTCGATGCGTGGCTCGATGCATCGATCTTTGGGGACTTCGCAGACAAGAACCAACCGTATCGAGCACTGCTCGATGAGTGTGGCAAAGCGGTGGAGGGAATTGCTGTGCGCCTCACCGAGATGATCGGTACCCACGTGCTGGAGCTGGATGAGGTAGTGGCAGATGCGCTGGGTGAGGACCGTAGGGCCTGATTGAAAATCAGACAACAACTCGGAAACCAAGACCAATGCTGGATGTGCACGCGAATGTTGGCGCAATCGGAGAAGACGATGACACAACGTAGAGCCTTTCTCAGGCAAGTTGGCACGGTTGCAGGTGCGTCGGTGCTGGGAAGTTTCCTGAGCATCAGGGAAGCCTTTGCTGAACAGCTTCCGACGTCGGCGCTCGACGAATCGAATCCTTCGTCCCTTGGTGCGTTGCGGCAGCGATATCTACTCGACCCTTACATCACCTATTTCAACCACGGATCGATCGGTACGATTCCCCGGGTTGTTCATCAGGCGCACGTGGGCTACCTGGAGCTTTGCGAGTCGAATCCCTGGCTCTACATGTGGGGTGGTGAGTGGGAGGAACCGCGCGAGCGGGTACGTGAAAAGTCGGCTGCGGTCTTTGGGTGTGACCCGGCCGAAATGTGTCTCACCCACAATACCACAGAGGGCTTCAGCACTGTCGCCAATGGGCTGGATATCGGGCCAGGCGACGAAGTTGTTTTCAGCTCACTCAATCACGCGGGTGCAGGTGTCTGCTGGAACCACAATGCCGCCCTCAAGGGATTCACGGTCAAGGAATTCGAATTTCCGGTGCTGCAAGTCGGCAGCATGACAAAGGACGACATTCTCAATCTCTATGACGAGAACATCTCGAGCGGCACACGTGTCGTCGTATTGCCGCACATCGACAACGTGGTAGGCCTGCTCCATCCGGTGAAGGAGATCGCACGGCTAGCCCGGGATAAGGGAGTTGAACTGGTTGCGGTCGACGGAGCGCAATCGGTGGGTATGCTCGACGTGAACATGGCGGATCTAGGTGTCGACATCTATTGCACCAGCCCCCACAAATGGCTGCAGGCGCCCAAAGGATTGGGACTCATGTACATGAGTCGCAACGTGCAGAGCAACATCCGGCCGATGTGGGTAACGTGGGGACAACGGCGGTGGGAAGGTACAGTCCGCAGGTTCGAAGACTATGGTACACGAAACCTGGCGGCACTCATCACTCTTGGTGACGCAATCGACTTCCAAGCTGGCCTAGGTGCCGAGGCAAAGGTGAGACGCTACCGCCAGCTGTGGCAAGCGTTCAAAGCGGCCACAATGGAATCGAGCCATGTAGCTTGGCGTTCGCCAGTGGAATGGGAACTGTCAGCCTCGCTGTTTGCCGTCGAGGTTCTCGGCAAGACGAGTACAGAGATTTCGCAGACGATGTACAACGAGCACGGATTTGTGTTTCGACCGTTCAGAACACAGGGACTGAACACGCTGAGAATCTCACCCAACGTGTATAACACAGAAGAAGAAATCGCGAGGTTCTTCGAGCTGACTGCGAGGATGTAGGGCTTGCCGCCAACGCTAGTCTACAGCGACTAGCGTTTACGGCGCTTTTTCAGTTTCCCGGGGACGCGTGGGTCGGGTCCCGTGTCACACCACGGATCGGGCGGCCGAACGGGCTTCGGATCCTTGGGAAGATCCGGTGTGCACGGCGGCCGGCCGGACCGTGGCCGTCTGGCTCGGAGCAGGTCGCCGGTGAAAATGTCGAGTATTCGTAGCATGGTGTACCTCCTGCACTGCCGCTACAAGGTGAAATCTACCCATTTATCCGGTCTTCGTGGGTTTCACCTTATGACGTCAACTACCCACCTGCTCACGCCGAAAAGCCACCGTGCCGTTTACTACCGTCAGCAATATGGACCCGTTCAGCAGATCTGCGGGGCTACTCGAACCCACGTCTAGCGGATCGATATCCATTACGGTGATGTCGGCCCACCGCCCTGGCACCAGTACCCCAGTCCGGTCTTCCGCAAATGCACTGTGGGCGCCCCATATCGTATAGCCTCTGAGTGCCTCCTCGGGCGTCATTGTCTCTTCTGGGTACCAGCCGCCCTCTGGATCGAGGGCCTTGTCTCTGCGTGTGATCGCCGCGTGCAAGCCGTAGAAGATATCGTGGTCGGATCCAGCGAGATCCGAGTTGAATATCAGCTGGGCACCTGACTCCCGCAGCGTGCGCCAAGCATACGCGTAGCGCACCCGTTCACTACCCAACCGATCTTCGGCCCACGTCTTGTCTTCCACTGCGTGAGGCGGTTGCATCGAGGCGATGACGCCGAGTTGGGCAAAACGGGGGACGTCTTGCGGGTGCAAGACTTGAGCGTGTGCAATCCTATGACGTTGTCCAACGGATGAGGGATTGCTCGCCGCGACTCGCGCCAGGAAATCGAGCGTTGCACGATTGCCGGCATCACCTATGGCGTGAATTGAAACCTGGAATCCAGCTTGAATCATGTCTGCGACCAGATCTTCGTTGAAGCCGTACTCACCTCCGCTCACACCACGGTGTCCAGGTAGATCCGAATAATCATGCAATAGCCGAGCGCCACGCGAGCCGAGCGCACCGTCGTAGAACGCCTTGACCGCGCGCGCCGTCAACATTCCCTGGGTCGTTTGGTCAGGACCTCTATCGAGCCACTCACGGCATAACCGTTCATCACGTGCTCGGAGCATCGTGTAGACGCGGATTGGCAAACCGTTCTCAGCGTCCAGTGCCTCGAACGCCTCCATGAGCGAGCTATCGGCACCGGCCTCGTGCACAGCCACATAGCCAGATGCTGCCATCGCAGTCAAACCGGCAACCACGCGATTCTGCAGCTGTGCCGAAGTCAGGGATGGAAGGGCCGATTCCAGCAAGGTGGTGGCACGGTTGAGGAGTGTGCCAGTCGGGTTACCCTGGCGGTCCTGCAAGATCTCGCCACCGGAAGGGGATTCGGTCCGTGCCGTGATTCCCGCCAGCTCGAACGCGTGTCTGTTGCCCCATACAGCAAAGCCATGCAATCCGCTGAGAAACACTGGGTGATCAGGCACTTGTTGGCTCAACAGTGCCAGGGTGGGGTATCGGTTTGCCCAGGCCCCCTCATCCCAACCCCAACCGATTATCCACTCTCCCGCGGGTATCTCTTCAGCCCGTTGCCGCACCAACTCCACAGCCTCCCTCTCGGTCTCGATGCCGACTAGATTCACCCGCTCCAGGTTTGCGCCCAATCCTTCAATATGAACATGCGAGTCCACCAGCCCTGGGATAGCAGTGGCACCATCGAGATCGATGACTTCGGTGGAGGGCCCTCGATATTTCTGAACTTCGCTCGTGGTGCCGACGAATATGATCTCCCCGCCACGCACCGCGATCGCCTCTGCGTCGGGGTGCCACCCGGATGCATCGTAAGGAGCGTTTGCGGCGGGCGTTCCGTCCGTGGCTGGGTCATCCCACGAAAGCGTGTATACCTTGCCGTTAAGTAGAATCAGGTCTGCGGTTCGGACGACCTCGCAGCTCATGATCCAACCAGAGCCGAGTATCAATGACAGGCCGAACACCATGGAGCGTGGGCTGCGTATCGACATGATGCACGCACTCATTGTTGTGGTGGAGTTGGGTTATGGTGCGTTTAATAGGAAGACAGGGTGCTGACGGCGCAAGACATGGTGGCAGCCACGACCGGAGTCATCAGCGCACGTTACGTAGAAAGAGATCCAGTTGTCGGTACCGCTCATTCATGAGACTACGCAGCTGGGGGTCGTCTGGACTGGGAAGGTCTGCTGCATGAGCATGGAACGATTGGCATTGGCCAACCTTAGCCAGGATGGCCTTCCCGCTTCTGGTGTCACCTTCACTCAGCACTCCCTGGACCGGCTCGGCGGGCTCGTAGTGCTGTGCCGCCAATCTGAACAACTGCTCCGCTTGGTGTTCATCCCCGCCCCGCCAAGCGAGGAATCCCTTGAAGAAGTATGCCGCCACACTGCGGAAATTGGTCGCCGTCACCGCCTCCAGATACTCCATCGACGCGCTGGTTTCACCTTTCACCAGCGCTATCTGCCCCAACCGTACGAGTGGTCCGGTCTCTTCACTATTGATTTCCAGGGCCCGCTCGAACATTTCTTGGGCACGGTCGGGATCGAAGAAACGATCCTGCTCGAAACAAAAGTAGAGGTCACCCAACCGCGAGAATGCGCGGCTGCCGGTAGGGTCAACTCGGGTCAACCGCTGCCATGCTCCCTCTGCTTTGGCGAATTCTCCCAGCTCGAAATGCATACTTCCCAGGTAGTACAAGGCATCTTCGTGGGTTGCATCGAGCTCCAACGCCCGCTGGTATTCGAGGGCAGCCTGGCGTATTTCTCCGGCGGTCCGATGCCGAGTTGCACTGCGATAGGACTGCCAGAATCGTTGGATTCTATCGCGGTCTCCCGCATCGAGTGACTGTGATTCGAACGGTGCCGCTTCGTCAGGGGAACCGTCCTTGAGCAGTGTGACGATCACGAAGAGCGACACGAACAACGCTGTGAGGGCGAGGACCGTGCGCTTCATCTGTCACTTCCCTCTGATCTGCCCCCACTGCCCCCACTGCCCCCACTGCTGCCACTGTCCCCTTCTGTGATGTGCAATAGCTGGTTGGCGGTGACGTTAGTGAGCACCTGTTGCAAACCACTGGGCCACGTGACCTCGATAGTGTCGACTGTATTGCGTGTTCCCAGGCCAAAGTGCTGGACTATGCTGTTCTGCGATAGATAGGATCCTTGAGCGCCGACCTCGCGTATTTGAACGACACTGTCGGTCACGAGTCGGAGCCGGGCTCCGACAGCTACTGAGTTGCTGTGTTGGCCTTTGAGTACGAGTTCGAGCCAACCATTGTCGGTTCGGCCGTCATTCCGGAGCAGTATGGCTCGACCTCCGTTGTTTACGACAACCACGTCTACGTCGCCGTCGTTGTCGTAGTCTGCCACGGCGGCACCTCGACCGACGTACTCCTGTGAGAAGTAGTCTCCACTGACGAGTGACACATCATAAAAGCCGTCCTGCGGTGATCGATTCCAGAACAGCTGATCCGTCATTCCAATGAGTATCCGTGGGTCGTCATCACGTTGAAATGTGCTGCCGTTGGCCACAAACAGATCGGGCCTAGTGTCGTTGTCGTAATCGAGAAACGCGGTTCCAAAACTCACGAAGCTGAGGGCTATCTGTCCGAGTCCGTACCTGTCTGCTTCGTCCATGAAACGCACTACGTTCCCTCGATCGGGATCGATCTTCGTGAGTTGCGTCCGGAGGTTGCTGTACAAAGCGTTCTCTTGGGCGATCCAATGAGTGACGAACATGTCCATGTCCAAGTCACCATCCCAATCACCCAGAGCGATTCCCATGGCGCCACGGTAGTCGGCAACCAATGATGCGCGACTGATCTCTTCGAACGTTTCGTTTCCGAGATTGTGGTAGAGTGTGTTGTCCGACACGTCATTGGCAACATATAGGTCAGGCCACCCGTCGAGATCGAAATCCGACCAGGTGGCCGCCAGGCTTCGCCCGAGAGTGTCGACCACACCCGCCCGAGCTGCAATCTCGCTGAAGGTCCCGTTCCCGTTGTTACGATAAAGGAGGTTATGGGCTGGCTTGAACGACGACGGGTTGATGGCTGTAGGTACCTCGGTTTCGTATTGTAGCGTCGTGGGGCCAGTTGCCTCCCGATATTGGTAGTACACGTACCCGGTCACGTAGAGATCGAGTAAACCGTCTCTGTTGAAATCACCCCACGCGATGGCTGTCCAGAATCCATCTCCGGCGTTCAAGCCAGCCCGTCGCGTAACGTTCGTGAAGGTACCGTCACCATTGTTGCGATAGAGCTGGTTCTCCCCCCAAGCGGACACGAACAGGTCCAACGAGCCGTCATTGTCATAGTCAGCCCAGGCAGCCGCCATTCCCGAT
>JBDGXD010000201.1:0-8075 GCA_039584755.1 Gemmatimonadota bacterium | reverse complement strand
ATACTGCTCCCGCATTTCGAGCGCGCGTCCGCGAGCGTGGACTACAGGTGGCTGAAGGGCCTGTACGCCGAAGTCATCGATGAAGCTCTGTATCCGTTCTGCAGCAGCATCGACGCTGTCCGGTTCTTCCTTTTCCAGCGCGATGTTTAGGTAGCCAAACGCGGCAACCCGGTCCACAGGCGGTTGCATCTGTTGCTCAATCGATGCGAGCAGTTGCCAAGCCAATGGCTCCTGCCCGACCGAGACATAATCGTCGAGTAGCTCGAGCCGGGCGCGGAGAATTACGAGCGGTGCGCTGAACGTTGCGGCCAGCGTTAGCTGGAGATCTTGGTATTCGAGTGCTTGTTGAATCTGTCCGCGGTACTCGTACGCATTGGCGAGTGCGCCGTAGATGGTGACGGTGTCCTGCCTGGTTTTGGCCTGCTCGAGGACGGCTTGCAGCCCGGTCATTGCAGCCTCGATGTTACCGAACCTGCGCTCGAGACCAGCGAGGTTGATCAGGATGACTATGTTTTCCGGTTCCACGAGCAGCGCCCGCTCGAACGTTGCCTTGGCCTCGTCGAACCGGCCTTGTAGGCGCAACAGCTGTCCCAGTTCCAGGTATGACTCGTATTTGTCGGGGAACTCCTCAGCGTACCGTTCGAAGTACATGGTCGCACGATCGAAGTCCCCCAGCGACTGGGTCAGATTTCCCAGGGTCTGCAGGTACTCGGTTTGCGTCGGGTCGATCTCCAGGATGCTCTCGAATTGTTCGACTGCCTCGGGGCGCCGATCACGGATGGCGAGAACACTCGCGTAGGCTGCTCGTCCTTCAACGTCGTCCGGTAACAGTTCGACCCACATCTTGAGCACGGCCAATGCCTTCTCAGCGTCCGCCTTGTAGTCGTAATATTGGAACTTGGTCTGGTACTGTGCGCGCTCTGACAGCTTGTGCCTGTGCCGCATCGCATCTTCCAACGCCTGGGCCGCTCCAGCCTGGTCGTTTCCCAGCAGACTGATTCCGTAACGGATGAGGTGCGCGTAGGCGTTGGTTGGATCGGCCTCAACCGACGCCCGAATGGCAGTCATTGCAGCCGGCCAGTCTTGGTCGACGGTCAATGCTACGTATGCCTTGACCAGATCGCGATACGCAGCTTCGGATGACGTGAGTCGGTCGGCAACCGGTAGATCCTCAACCTCGTCGATGTGCCGCTTCGGAATACCGAGATCGTGCTTGAGCACCACGCTCACTTCGTCTGCGACTGAGAACACGTTCGTACTGAAATAACGTCGCTCGCTGAGCAGCTTGGCTCGTCGGGTTTCGTATAGCTGCACCGTAGCTTCCACCGCAGTATCCGTGGCCACGAACGAGCCCGTCATGAAGTACGGCAAGTTGTTGTCACCGGCGATCTGCCGCATGAGTGTGAGCGGGACACCGAGGCCGGATGCGTAACCCGCCCTGCGGAGGTCTTCGGTCATGATTTCGCTGCCCGCCGTCTTGATGAACAGGTCCTGCTCCAGGTCTGCCTCAACCGCCATGGGAAGGCCGTATTGCAGCCAATCAGTTGCCGAGTCACTTGCCTCGTTTGCAAAGGAATACACCGCCAGTCGCTTGCGGAACGCAGACTTCGGAACGACGCGCTCCACCGTGTTGCCGTCTTCGTCCTGGACCACCACCCGGGTCGTGGCTGCGCCGAGGTCTTTGGCTCCGAAGGCGAGCCACAGGATGAGGGCTGAAGCAGCCAGGTTCGCCGCTACTCCCAGTTTGAGTGCCCGTGGGCGACTACCTTCCCACGATCCGCGGTAATAGGCAATGAGTGCCACGGCTGGCAGCAATGACGCCAGTGCGACGAGTCCGAACGTGGTCAGATATGGTGAGAGAACGAAGCGGTTCACCGCGAAGTCGATCGCCAGCAGAACGAACAGGGCCGCCAGTGCATATCCGGCAAGCACATGTGGTACCCGCCGTTTGACGAGGCTGGCCCACGTGATCCTACCGGCCGTCGGTTGTGCCACACCCGAGAGTGCCTGGGTGTACTCTGTCGCCGTGGCAAACCGGTCAGCCGGCGTCTTGGCCATGGCGCGTTGGATAGCCGCGGCAATATCGGGACTGATGGACATTCTGAGGTTGGACACATCAGGTGGTGGCGCCGCGATGTGTTGCTGGACCAGGCTCTGCACGTTGCGGCCGGTAAACGGCGGTTGTCCGGCTAGCATTTCGTACGTGAGACACGCCAGGGCGTAGATGTCACTCCTGCCATCCACCTTGTCACCGGCTGCCTGTTCCGGACTCATGTACGCCGGAGTCCCCACGGCAATCCCGGTCGCCGTGAGTTGTTCGCCGCCTGCTACGCTGACGGCCTTGGCAATGCCAAAGTCGGCGATTACGGCATGGCCACCGTATAGCAGGATGTTCTCCGGCTTGATGTCACGGTGGATAATGCCGATGGTGTGGGCGTGACCCAGTGCTTCGCCCACTTCCTTGCAGATATCCAGGGCGTCATTGATGGGCAGTTGCTGCTCGCGATCGATGCGATCTCGCAGCGACTCGCCCTCGACGAACGGCATCACGTAGTACAACAGTCCGTCGGCGTTTCCGGAGTCGTGCACAGCAAGGATGTGGGGGTGACTCAGACCCGCCGCTGTCTCGATCTCCTGGAGAAACCGATCGCCGCCAAGCGATTCAGACAACTCGGGTTTGAGTACTTTGATGGCTACTTTGCGGTTGTGTTTGAGGTCGGTCGCGAGAAACACGACGGCCATGCCGCCCTCGCCCAGTTCACGTTCGATGTGATAGGAGTCGGTGAGGGAGGATTGTAGGCGCGAAAGGAGTTCTGACACTGTGGGGCTCCGGGTTCCGGACAAGCAGAAGATGCCAGAGTAGCTGGCGTTTGGCTAGGTAGAACCGGCAGTCGATCATGTGGAGATCTTGCAGCAGGCCGGTCGTCTAGCTGCTGTGGCTGGTCATGCAAGGGTGGTCAGATGTCTGTCTCCGCGTCGGTCCGCTCGCATCCGCGCCAGTCCGCGGCCCTCTTGCCGACCACAGCACCCGGGTGCAGGTTTGCTGCCGTACCATACCCATCCAAAAAGGTGCCGCACCAGCGGCACGGGAGGCTTTAATGCGTTTGTTCCGAACCCTCACAGTGGCGGCTCTGGCAGCGTTGTTGGCAGCATGCCAGGGCGGGACCACATTCGAGATCGATTACGAACAGTACACGCTCGACAACGGCCTGACCGTAGTCATGCACGAAGACCGTTCCGACCCTATTGCAGCAGTAGCTGTTCTCTACCACGTGGGGTCAAACCGCGAAGAGCAGGGCAAGACGGGGTTCGCCCATCTCTTCGAGCACATGATGTTCCAGTCGTCACAGCACGTCGGCGAGGACCAGTTCTTCCGTAAGATCCAAGGAGCCGGCGGGACCCTGAACGGCGGCACCGGCAACGACAACACGATCTACTTTGAGATCGTGCCCAACAACTCTCTCGAGATGGCGTTGTGGCTCGAGGCAGACCGCATGGGATACCTGCTGCCAACCGTAACGCAAGCAGCTTTTCTCAACCAACAAGACGTGGTACAAAATGAGAAGCGCCAGAGAGTCGATAACGTCCCCTATGGCCATACGAGCTACATGATTGGGAAGCTACTCTATCCCGACGACCATCCCTACAACTGGCCCGTGATAGGCTCGTTCGAGGACTTGGCCAACGCGACTGTAGATGACGTGCGTGAGTTCTTCACACGGTGGTACGGCCCGAACAACGCGACTTTAGTGGTGGCCGGAGATTTCGACGTGGACCAGACGAAGCAGTGGATCGAGCAGTACTTCGGTGAGTTGCCGTCACCCGCCAATGTGCCGGATCCCGAGCCGCGGCACGTGGTACTCAACGAGACGAAGCGGGCGTATCACGAGGATAACTTCGCACGCTCACCTGAACTCAACATGGTCTTTCCGACAGTCGAGAACTACAGCGCCGACTCGTATGCACTAGAGTTCCTCGGCCAGCTTCTCTCAGATGGCAAGAAGGCACCACTTTACAAAGTGATCGTCGAGCAGCGACAGTTGGCACCGTCGGCGTCGGCCTTTCAGCGCAGCCAGGAAATCACCGGGTCTTTTCGATTTCGCATACGTGCGTTCCCCAACACCAACCTCTCTGATGTGGAGGCCGCGATATTCGAGGCTGTGGGTCTGTTCGAGGAAGAGGGTTTCACGGAGGAAGACGTGGAACGCATCAAGGCTCGGCTGGAGACGATCTTCTATAACGGTATCTCCAGTGTGTTGGGCAAATCGTTTCAACTCGCCTCCTACAATGAGTTCGCAGGCTCTCCCGGAGCGATCGCCGAAGATTTCGAGAACACGCTCGCCGTAACCAGCGATGATATCTGGCGAGTGTACAACGAGTACATCAAGGAGAAGAATTTCGTTCTCACCAGTTTCGTGCCCAAAGGCCAAACGGAACTGGTGGCTGTGAACTCGGAGCGGTTCCCGATCGTCGAAGAGACAATCACCGCGGCGGGAGTGGGCGGTGGAGCGGCCGCAGCCCAGAGTGAGATGGCTCGGCTGCCCTCGAGTTTCGACAGGTCGGTTGAGCCACCCAAGGGTGCAATACCCGACGTGACCATCCCTGAGATATGGTCTCACACGTACGCCAACGGTCTGCGGCTTTACGGAATCGAACACAGGGAACTGCCGTTGGTCCAGTTCGGGCTTACGCTCAAGGGCGGTATGCTGCTGGACGCCATCGAAAAGGTCGGAGTCGCAAACTTGATGACCGACATCATGATGGAGGGCACGGCCAACAGGACTCCGCTGGAACTGGAGGAAGCGATCGACGATTTGGGGGCTAGCATCAATATGTTCACCGGCAGTCAGTCGATCACCGTCCAGGCCAACACCCTCAAATCCAGGCTCGGCGATGTATACACTCTCTTCGAGGAGATCCTGTTGGAACCCCGCTGGGATGAGGGCGAGTTCGATCGTATCAAACGCGAGACCATCGAGACGATTAATCGCAGGAGCGTGAATCCGTCGACGATCGCAACGAACGTTTACAACAAACTGCTGTACGGCCCAGACCACATCCTCTCAAATGCTACTTTCGGTACTCCTGAAATGGTGGAGAGAATAACGATTGAAGACCTCAAAGCGTACTATGAGGCCAACTACTCGCCATCGGTTTCGCATGTCACTATCGTAGGAGATATCTCGCAGGACGAGGCAGTCGCGCTCTTTGCTCCGCTGGAGCAGAGTTGGGGTGCAAAGGAAGTCCAGTTCGAGACGTTTGCAGATCCACCTGCCCCGAGCCGCGCACAGTTGTACTTTGTTGACGTTCCCGGCGCCAGGCAGTCGCAAATTCGTATCGGGTACCTGGCTATGAGGTACACCGATCCCGATTTCTACCCCGCGACCGTAATGAACTACCAATTGGGCGGCAGCTTCAACGGCAGGGTCAACATGATCCTGCGGGAAGAAAAGGGATACACCTACGGTGCGCGGACTGCCTTCTCCGGTTCCAACTATCCAGGCCCGTTCACGGCTTCCTCGGGTGTGCGGTCGAATGCGACCCTCGAATCCGTACAGATCTTCAAGGACGAGATTGAGAACTACCCTGAAGGAGTCACCGAAGAAGATCTGGCGTTCACCAAGGCCAACCTGATCCAATCGAACGCACTCCGGTTCGA
The DNA here is from genome assembly GCA_039584755.1 of Gemmatimonadota bacterium. Classification (GTDB taxonomy): domain Bacteria; phylum Gemmatimonadota; class Gemmatimonadetes; order Gemmatimonadales; family GWC2-71-9. Next base: position 2,416 of record JBDGXD010000201.1, on the reverse strand, counting down.
AACACTTGGGGCACTCCGTGGTATGCTGAACTCCATTGGGATGTACGATCTGCCGTTCGACTACGTCGATCAGCGAGAGGCAATCGTCCGTGACATGACGCTGGAGCAGAAGCGCGCCCTGGCTCGAGAGTACCTGCCGGCGGATCGGATGACCTACCTCGTGGTGGGAGATGGCCAGACGCAACTCGGCAGACTAAGCGCCGTTGGGTTGGGTGCGCCGATCCTGCTTGATAGGGATGGAAATCGAGTGAGGAGGTAGATCTCCTTCCCCTTCTTCCGCTCCTAGGGGGGGAAGAAGGGGAAGAAGATTCCGCCCCTATCAGTGTCAGGGCATCTCAGCCAGGTGTTCTCGCCACCACTTGAGTTGGATGTACATCCTGTGCACGTATCGCCACGGGGTCCAGCCACCGTGATACGAGTCGGGGTAGCGGACAAACTTCGCCTGTACGTTCTGCTTCTTGAGCGCGACATACATCTGTTCGGCCTCCTCGATAGGCACACGGTGATCGGATTCACCGTGCACGAACATCGTCGGCGTTGTCACGTTTCCCGCGTAGATGATCGGCGAAGACCTGATCAACAGCTCCCGGCCTCGCTCTTCCCATGGTGGTCCGAAAAACTCGCTTTCCTTCGTTCGTGGGATATCTGCGACGCCGTAGTCGCTGACCCAGTTAGAGATTGAGGCACCGGCGACGGCGGCCCGGAATCGATTGGTCTGCGTGATGACCCAGTTGGTCATATACCCGCCGTAGGAGTAGCCAGTGACGCCCAAACGCGTCGAATCGACCGCATAGTGTGAGAGTGCGAAGTCAACACCCGCCATGATGTCCTCGAAGTCCTTGAAGCCCCAGCCACCCCAGGTACCCCATCGGAAATCTTCACCGTACCCGGTCGAAGCCCGCGGGTTCGTGTAGAGGACAACGTATCCGTTGGCGGCGAGGAGTTGATGCTCGAACGAGAAGCTGTAGCCGTACGCACCGTGCGGACCACCGTGGATGGTGAGCACCATGGGATATTCGCCGCGGTTTGCATCATAGCTGCGCGGCGTAAGCACCCACCCTTCGATCTCGGTACCGTCGTCACTTGCGTACGAGATTCGCTCCGGGTCTGCGAGTTCCAGCTCGGTGAGGAGAGCGCTGTTGATCTCGGTGAGTCGCTGTTCGTCACGGCCGTCGACCGCGCTCGAGAAGAGATCGCCGGGCAGCGTCGGTTCGACAACGCGATAGGCCATGCGTCGAAAGTCCGCCGAAAATGAGAAACTACTGAGCATCCGGTTGCCGGTTGTGACCTGTTCTACCGAGCCGCCATCGGCCGGCTCACGGAATAGGTGCGAGCTGCCCGAAATAGAGGCAGGGAAGTAGATGAAGCGGCTATCGGGGCTCCACAGGGGCGCACCGGGCATCAGGTCCCACTCGGCCGTGATGCTTGTTGGCGGACGAGTGCGATCGGTGCTGATCAAGTACAAGTCCTGCGGAGCGCCCCGATCACGCCCTTCTCGTATGATGACGTCCAACCCCTCGGCTCCTCGGACGACCAGCGAAGTGCCGTCCGGCGACCAGGCAGGGTTGGAGTAGTTGAATTCGTCGTCGGTGAGCCGAGTAACCTGCCCTGCGACAGTGACGATCCAGACGTCGGCGCGTTCGTATGAGTGTTCATCTCGCTGGTGCGCGTCGGCTGTGAAGGCAAGCGTTCTCCCATCCCTATTCCACGCCACTCCTGACACGTCAACTCCAAGCTCCGTCAGTTTCGTGGGCTCTCCTCCCTCACGGCCAACGATGTACAGTTCCCGCGGCGGCGAGGCATGTGGGTCGCGAGGGTCGGCAAGGTAGCCCCGCCGGTCGAATCGGTAATTCATCCAATCGTAGATGCGCCCGTCGAACCGTTCCACGGCCTTTCGTTCGAACTCTGACGCATAGGTTGGCTCAGGCAACGGCGGCGGTGGTGTGGCCTTCGTGAAGGCGATCCATCGATTGGTCGGGTCCATCACGGGTGAACCTCCCACTCCAGAAATCTGAAACGCCTCTCCGGTGGATCCGTCAGTGCGTAGGAACCACGTATTCGATTCGCCGTCTCCGCCCGGGCGATTCGACGAGAACGCGAGGAGCCGTCCGTCCGGACTCCACCTCGGGTTCGACGCCTCGAGACCGGGAGTAGTGAGCCGCCGTGGTTCTGTCGTTCCGTCGCGCTGGCGGAGCCATATCTCGCTGTGTTGACGGTTATCATCTTCGATGATTGAAGTAACCACATAGACCACCGAGGCACCGTCGGGTGAGATTGCAGGACTACTCACCCTCTTGATGCGATAGTAGTCCTCGAGATCCAGTGCCCGTCCGCCGGCCTGCGCGGAGAGTGCAGGTATCGAGGTCAACACGGTTGCGAGAATCAAGCCAAGCATCCGGTGAATGAAGTGAGCTTT
>JBDGXD010000200.1:0-8130 GCA_039584755.1 Gemmatimonadota bacterium | reverse complement strand
GAATCGAGCCATGTAGCTGGGCATCCCCACCTCGTGCTTCCACGTGATGGTGAGCTTCGACGGGACAGGCTCATCCATGCCGACCCAGATCTCGATATCGACGTCTGGTGCGCGCAGTGCCACATGGTGGGTCCACGCTCCATTCACCCAACTCGCTCCCACGTACCAGCCAGATGGCGCAGCATCCTGAATCGTCTCCCGCGCCTGCCCAGCCAGTATGTCCATGAACGGGACGGCGATGCCGTACTCATCGACGACTACACCAATCATCTCCGTGATGGTACCCGGCACTTCGATCTGGCCGTAGATATTGTCCGGCTGCTTGAGCATCGTGAACGTGCCGTCCTCGTACCACGCGCTGTCCGCGCTCCCATCGTCGTGCCACGTCGTCCAGAAGAGCCGATCCGGCCGGCTCGCCACGAGACTGTACTCTTGATCGAACTGCAGCTTCTGCCCCGATTCCTGAACCACTTCGTAGGTGATGTGCGCTTCGAACGACAACTCCTGATGGGCCTGAATGTAGTCGGTCATGTCCTCAATTACTTCGGCCGCTGTGGTCGGAGTCAGATTCTGCCCGGTGCGCGTCGGAGCCTGCCTTTCCTCTTCCGTGCAACAGGAGGACATGTTGGGCAGCACGGCGACCATTAGGAGTTGTGCGATACGACGCGTCTTGAAGAATGATGACTTGACTCGATACATGGCTAGCATCCTCCAGTATCTGGGCGGTTCTGCTTCAAACTGATTGTTGACTTGAGACGCCCACCCGTGTGGCGTCCTCTGGATGGTCCGTCACGAGGAGATAAGATGCAGCGTGGGCGTGGTGACCGCCAATAGGTCGTGCAGCCAGCGGGTGGCGGGAACGTCACTTCGACCTCGCGTCCATCGTTGATTCTCGACCACGGCGATGCCGCTGATGGAAGGCAATGGTCAGGCGCGGTGTCGATATGGCTGCGATGGGTGGTACGTACACCTCGTCGCCACACGCCTGTTGCCAACCCAGTGGAGTGGGACCAGTATTCGAGCCATGCTCCCACATCGAAGAGTCATCCGCATACAACTCTTGGTCGCGCTGACAATATCCGCGGCTTGCCTGCCCAAAGTACAGACCGAAAGTCCTCTCACCGCAACATACGAGAACGTTTCGGTGACAACGGCGGAGCTACGCATCCAGGTGCTCGAGCTGACGCGCCAGGTGTCCCGCCTGATCGAAACCGCAGCCGATAGCATCCGGAACGAGACAGACGAGCCCGATGTCAGGCGGCACGCCCTGGAGTGGAAGGCCTACTCGATCCCCAGCGTCCACGAAGCAGGCCTGCAACCCGACCCGCTGGTTGCCCTGGCCGACATATGGGCACTTGGTGAGCAGATGGCCCGGTATTTCCGGGACGGAGCCGGGCGCGACCGATTGGGCCCGTTCCAATTGACTGCCATAACCACATCGGAGAGGATCGTCCAGGCCGCCAGACGGCTGGCACAAGGGACCAGCTACACCGGGGACGTACCCAGGGGGGACAGCATCATCCAGGAGTGGGCCGATCAGCATCCATTGGATAACCACATCTACGCGCGGGAGTCGATAGTCACCTACTGGGCGGAGTTCGCCAGGGGCGGAACGGCCGGCATCGCCGAGGTGGTGGGCGGCCTCGAATTGAGCGTGGGAGAAGTGACGGACCGCTTGGCGCTTCACAACGAGTACCTTGTCAAGCAGCTCCGCTGGTCATTGGAGCTGATGGCCGACGGCATGTTGGAGCGGCGAGATATCGACTCCGTGCTGACCACGGTGATGACTGCTCTCGACAAAGTCGAAGCGTTGGCTGACTCGGCACCGGAGTTGTTGCACAGCGAACTGGGGCGCGTATTGGCAACGATCCGCGAGGAACGACTTGCGGTCCTGGCAGACGTGGATCGTCAACGGATGGCGACGCTGAGCGACCTGATGACTGAACGCGACACCATCCTGCAAGCACTGACTGCAGAGCGCACGGCCGCAATTGCTGAACTCGACAGCGTTCTCGTGCAATCCGTCCTGCTTCTCTCTGAGGATCTCGTCGACCGCTTATTCTGGCGGCTGGTCCAGCTCGTCGCGGTGCTGCTGTTGGCTGCGGGAGTTGCCGGGGTGTTCGTCATGGTATGGCGTCGTCGGCGGGCGACTTGACGCCAGGTACGAGGAAGTGCTTTCATGAGAGCGCGCCAACTTGGCTCGATGAAGCTACGGTGAAATACAGATCGATTCGTGGATTGATCGCGTTCTCGTTCTAGAGGCCGGCATGATGGTGCAGAATCTCATCAATATGCATATTGCGAGCATCTCTTCTCCACATCCAATGCGACCAACGGAGATTGACATGATCGCACTTGCGAGAATCCCCGTCTCACTTGTCTTCGTGGGACTCTCGATCCTCTTCGGTGTCGGCACCCCCCTCGCTAGTCAGAGTGCACCTGACAGACCGAACATCCTGCTCATCGTGGTCGACGACATGGGCTACTCGGACCTGGGTGCCTTTGGTGGCGAGATCCGCACCCCGAACATCGATGGTCTCGCGCGATCGGGTGTTCGATTCACAGAGTTCTACGTCGGACAGAGTTGCTCGCCGACCCGGTCAATGCTGATGTCGGGCAACGACCATCATGTCGCGGGGCTCGGCAACATGGCGGAGGCCATGCTGCCCAACCAGGTCGGCCAGCCTGGTTACGAGGGATACCTCAACGATCGAGTGGTTTCGGTTGCCTCACTGCTGCACGATGCGGGCTACCACACCTACATGGCTGGCAAGTGGCACCTGGGCGAGGAACCGGAGCGCGATCCGTTTGAACGGGGGTTCGAGCAGTCGTTCACATTGCTTCAGGGTGGTGCGAGCCACTTCGACGACGAATGGATGATGTATGTGGACTACACGCCGACCTATCGGGAAAACGGTGTTCGCGTGCATGTGCCCACGGGCTTCTACTCGACCGAGTTCTACGCCGACAAAGTCATCGAGTACATTGATGGACAGCAAGACGACCGTCCATTCTTTGCCTATTTGTCGTTTGCAGCGGTGCACGACCCGCTGCACCTGCCGGACGATTGGCTCGACAAGTACGCCGGCGAATATGGCATGGGCTATGAGGCTCTGCGGCAACAGCGCCTTGCGCGTCAGAAGGAACTGGGTCTCGTTCCGGCGGAAACCAGGCTGACACCGCGGCTTCCGATGGCCCCTGCATGGGCCGATCTCACACCCGAGCAGCAACGGCGGCAGGCGCGGCGCATGGAGATCTACGCCGCCATGGTCGAGAACGTCGATTTCAATGTCGGCCGGGTTCTCAACCATCTCCGAGACACCGGCCGTTACGAGAACACGTTGGTGGTCTTCTTCTCGGACAACGGTGCCAACGGTGCCGAGATGCACCAATACCCAGGCACCGACGAAGGGTGGGTCGAGCGCAATTCCGACAATCGGTTCGAGAATTGGGGACGGCCGTTCTCGCGGATCGCGCAAGGCTTGGGCTGGGCCCAGGCGAGTTCGACGCCCTTCAGGCTCTTCAAGGGATTCATCGCGGAGGGTGGCATCCGTTCGCCGCTCATCGTCACAGGTCCCGGGGTGTCAGGACGTGACGAGATCGTGACGGCATTCACGCATGTCATGGACATCGCGCCGACGTTCCTCGCCACCGCTGGTGCCGAGTATCCCGGCCGCTACGAGGGAAGAGATGTCCTTCCCATGCGGGGTAGATCACTGGTCCCCCTGCTTGCAGGCCGAAGTAACGCAGTGCGCGACGAAGACGAGCCTGTCGGGTGGGAATTCCTTGGCTGGCGAGCCCTGCGCATGGGACGGTGGAAGGCAACGTGGATCTCGGCACCCTTCGGCGTGAGTGACTGGGAGTTGTTCGACCTCGCGGTCGACCCCGGGGAGGCACAGGACCTGGCCGATCGGCATCCGGAAATCCTGCAGCGACTCGTGGCAGCGTGGGAAGCGTACGCCGAAGACGTCGGTGTCGTGTTGCCTGAGACAAGCGGATGGCCGACGCAGTAGTGGGCCAGACGGCCTCACTCGATCACGTTGGGTCGAATCCTCGCTGCTTTTGCAGAGGCGTTGCTTGGGATCTCGGGGGAAATCGGTGCCGCACGGCCAGCACTGACGCCTATCTGAGCCGGCGGCTCCTGAGCGAGCGACTTGGCATGCGAACACTCCTGATTGCCGGGTTGTTCGTTGCCGGCGTGACGCCGAGTGCCCTCCGCGCGCAGGATTTCCACTACTGGAGTCACCAGTACGGTACGCGTTCGAACCTGCTCGGTGGCGTGGTAGTTGGCTCCGTCGTGGACATCAGTGCCAGCTACTACAACCCCGGCGCGTTGGCTCTCATCGACTCACCCGATCTCTTCGCTACATCCAGGGTGATCGAAGCGAGCAACATGACGGTCTCTGGCGCCGGGAACATCAACGTCGGTCTCGACGATCTTCAGTTCACGGTGGCGCCGGGGTTCTTTGGCGGAATGCTGCCTTTCAAATTCCTGGGGCGGCATGTCCTCGGGTATTCGTTCTTCACGCGCCATCGGTTCAGGTCGACGCTGGGGACGATCCAGGTCGGGACCGAAGACCTCCTGGACCCGCCTCCCGGTCTCGAGGATCTCTTCGCCGAAGTGCGACTGGGATCGGACTTGGACGAGTCGTGGTTCGGGCTCACGTGGGCGGCACCACTCGGCTCCAAGTTCGGTGTGGGAGTCTCGAACTACGTCGCAACCCGAAGTCGGAGCTCGGAAACGTTAGGGTTCGTCGAGGGGTTCTCAGCGGCGGGAGCAGCAGCGACCTCGATCCAGGACCGGCGGTTCAGCTATTGGACCTACGACCTCCTGTGGAAGATTGGGATCGCGTGGGAATGGCAAGGCTGGAGTCTCGGGCTCACGCTCACGACCCCGAGGATCAACCTCTTCGGATCAGGCGAGTACGTCGTGAATGCCACCGTGTTTGGGCAAGACATCGACCAGGATGGCAGTGAAGACCCCGTGTTCGTGGCGGACCATCAGCAGAAGCTCAGCGTTGATTACCGGTCGCCGCCGTCATTGGCACTCGGGATGGCACGGACACTCGGGAATACCAAGATCCACACTACGGCCGAGTGGTTTGGCTCAGTGAATGAGTACACCGTCATCGATCCCGCACCGTTTGTGGGGCAGAGCATCGGCGATACCGTACACGTCCCGTTGACCCAGGAACTGGATCACGTACTCAACTTCGGTGTGGGAGTGGAGCAGACCTTCAGTCCGACCGTCTCGGCGTATGCCAGCTTCCGCACCAATTTTTCCGCCCGTGGATCCGACCCGCGCACGGCGTGGAGCCTCTCCCGCTGGGACATCTTCTACCTGACGGCTGGGGCATCGTTCGAGGTACTGGGGGCCGGCTTCACACTCGGTCTGGGGTACGGGTTTGGGAGCAGCACCCTCACCCGGGACATCGGGCAAGGCGGGGATTTCATCGACGAGCTGCCGCAGGAACTGGGGATCAAGTATCGCAACGTGCGACTGATTTTCGCGTTCGCGTTCTGAATTGACCGCGCGCAGCAGGGATGGTTCTTCGGCGCGATCCTCAAACTCTGATCTCCGCTGTCGAGCCCAGGGGTTTGGGTAGCCTGGCGAGCAAGATGGTGCCCGATCGGCGGGTGTTCAGATCTTCGGCGTCGCTCCCGGCAATGTCGCGGCCTCGGGGACAAACCTACCGAGCGCGGGCGCGTGGTCTGCCCACCACTTGGCGGCCCGTTCATCACTCCACGCCGATTCCACGGGTACCGCTCTCAGCATCTCGCGCAGCTCGAGTGCTGAGGCGGGCCGCCTGTCGGGATCCTTCTCCAGGCATTGGAGCACGACCCGATCCAATTCCTCGGGCACCGGTACAGGGGCCCGCTGCGACGGTGGTGCAGGCGTGGCGCCGAGATGGGAGCGCAACATGTCCATGGCGGACCCTGCCTCGAACACGTCGCGGCCGGTGAGCAGGAAGTACGAGACACATCCGAGCGCATAGAGGTCCGCCCTGGGGTCCGGCAAAGTGTCACCGAAGATGAACTCCGGAGCAAGGTATCCAGGCGTTCCCGGTGCTGCCCCCGTGCCGGTCAAACCGCTCTGGCCGTCTCGGAGCGACTTGACGATCCCGAAGTCGAGCACCTTGAGGAAGTCGTACTGTGAGCCCAGACGGCACGCGAACAGATTCGCCGGTTTGATGTCGCGGTGGACCAGCCCCGCTTCGTGCGCTTCGGCGAGCGAGAGGCAGGTCTGCTCCAGCAGGTAGATCGTGCGCGCCGCTTCCATGGCGCCGAAGCTGTTCACCATGCTGCCCAGGTCCTTGCCAATCAGGTGCTCCATCACGTAATAGAACTCGCCGCGATCGCTCATGCCGAAGTCATACAGCTCGACCGTGTGGGGAGAACGCAGCTGGGCAGTGACCCTGGCCTCCTGCTCGAAGCGCCGTTCCATCTTCTTGCGTTCATCGGGCTCTGCATCCAGGAACTCGCTGCGGATCAGCTTGACGGCGGCGGGCCTCGCCAGGAGATCGTGAGTCGCGAGCCACACTTCACCCATGCCTCCTCCACCCAGGCGGCGCAACAGCCGGTACCCGCCAAGGTGCACGGCGTGGTCGAGCAAGTCTTCGTCTACGTCGACCGTCGTACCGTCGGCCACCATGACGGCGCGCTCCAGCACGTTCCGGAGTTCGCTGATGTTTTCGGGCCAGGCGTAATCGACCAGCTTCTCCATTGATTCCGGAGTGATCCCATCGAACACGCGTCCCCGTGCCCGGCCACGATCCTTGACGATCTGCTCCGCGAGCATCGGGATGTCTTCGCGCCGCCCGGCGAGTGAAGGGACGGTCATCTGACGAAGGCCGAGCGAGTTGGCAAGCATGGGATCGAGGCGGCCCTGACGCACCTCCTCCTGAAGGTCATGCGTCGAGTAGGTGATGATCCGCACGTCCAGATCCGGCTTCTTGCCCGTCTTGCGGCGCTCTGCAGTGTCCAGGAGGTAGTCGAGCAGCCGCGTCTGGCTCTGCACGGGAAGACCCTCGACGCTCTCCAGGTAGAGCGTGCCGCGGTGCGCCAGGCCCACGCGTCCCGGGGATTCCGTTTCGCCCTCGGTCCTGGCCGAGAACAGCGTGGCGGTGTCCTCCATGGCAAGACGGGCGCAGTCAACGAAGATGAACGGGCGCCCGGCGCGACTGGAGTGCCGATGGATGCCCCGCGCAACGGCCTCTTGGCCGGCGCCAGGAGGGCCGGTCAAGAGGAGCGGGTCGTCGCTTTGTGCATACAACTCGATCGCCTCACGCAGTGCACGCACCGCAATGCTTTCACCCATGAGGGCGATCTCGTGCGGCCGGTCGGCTTCGTCGGACAAGGCGCGGGCGACCCGAAGCTCGTGTTCCAACTGCACCTTGGCCTCCTCGAGATCCGCCGTCCGTTCCTCGACCATCCGTTCCAGGTCCTTGCTGTACTGTCGGAGCTTGGCCTCGGCGGTCTTCAGGTCGGAGATGTCTTTGACGAAGCTCGCCACCGCAGTGGGCTGTTCCTTCTCGTCGTGCAACAGGGAGAGGGTGATGAGCACGGTCACGACATCACCCGTCCTCGTGATCCGGAGTCCCTCGACGTTCCGAACTTGTTCACCACTGCGACACCGCTCCAGTAGCTCGTCCGCCTGCGCGTGCCTCTCTGAGGGCACGATCCGCTTGATCGGCTGGCCGATGAACTCCTCTCGGCTCCAGCCGTAGGCTGTCTCTGACGCGCGATTCATGTCTATGACGAGGCCTTCCAGATCCTCGATCAGGATTGGGTCGGAAGCGTCGAGAAAGACCTTCGAGAGGCGCTGGTAATCGAGATCCGGTTTCATTGGCAGCTTCCTGGTGCTGTCGGGCGTGTATCTCCGAAGCCAAGGCTAACGCCGGTGGCGTCGTGGCGGAAGGTCGCTGTGATCAGCTTCGCTCGACACCCCAGAACACTGTTATCCACTACCAGCCGACGGGAGTTGGCAACGACTTCCTTCCACCGTTCCGCGCAGATCACGATAGGCATCATAGGGGTATGGCGTCCGCAGCCGATGTTTGTTCAATCCGACTGACAATGAGTGCGACAGAAGTATGGCGTTCTCCGCTGGGAGATGACAACCTGCGGTTG
>JBDGXD010000199.1:0-8158 GCA_039584755.1 Gemmatimonadota bacterium | reverse complement strand
GTCCGGTGCCTGGTCTTCTGTGCGCGGAGTGCTAGGCCTGAACAAGAAGACGAGGAGAGGTGCTGTGCTGGAGAACATGTGGCAGGACCTTCGTTACGTTGCCCGTTCGTTGCTGCGGCGACCGGCCTTCACCGTTGCCGCAGTTCTAACGCTTGGGTTGGGAGTGGGTGCCACGACCGCAATCTTCAGCGTGGTGAACTCGGTCTTGTTGCGTCCGTTGGAGTACGCCGATCCTGGCAGACTGGTGGTGTTGGAGTACGATCCTGCGGATGATGCAACACGTGCGACGTGGGCCGCGTTCGACGACTACATGGTCAATCACATGAGGGTCAACGTCACATATCCCAACTATGAGCTGTGGCGCGAAACTACCGCTGACCTGTTCGATGAGTTGGGCATCTACGACGACGATTGGACCTACGAGTTCAACATGGGGTCGGCAGCAGAGGTCCTACCGGCCACCCTGGTGTCTGCGAGCCTGTTTCGTGCGTTGGGTGTGCAGCCTGCTCTAGGACGCCGGTTCCGTGACGAGGACGACGTGCCGGAGGCGCCGGGCGCCGTGATCCTGAGTCACGGCCTTTGGCAGCGTCGCTTTGGTGGTAGCCCGGACGCCGTTGGCCGCACCGTGACAGTCAGAGGGCGGGCGTTCACGGTAATTGGAGTGATGCCCCGGGGGTTCAAGTTTCCTACTGCCTCTGCTCAATTTTGGATGCCGCTTGCCTGGGCAACTCGTGGCTCCGGATCGACCAACTACTCGGTGGTGGGCAAGGTCAAGGCCGGAATGTCGCTCGAACGAGCGCGGTCACTGCTCGACGCTCGCACAATCGAGTTCCAGTGGCGTGATGGTGAGACAAAGACAGTGAGTGCGTCGTTCGCAACACTGCGTACTCATTTCGTGGGTGACTCACGACCGCTGCTATTGATCTTCATGGGTGCAGTCAGCGCCGTTTTACTCATTGCATGCGTCAACGTCGTGAACCTGATGCTCACCCGGGCAACGGGTCAGGAACACGAGCTCACCGTGCGGGCAGCGATCGGCGCGGGGCCAAGACGTCTGGCTCAGCAGTTACTGACAGAGAGTGCGCTGGTCAGCCTGTTGGGCTCGGCTCTGGGCTTGGCTCTCGCATTTGGCTTGCTGGATATCATGGTGGCGCTGGCTCCAGAGTCTATCCCGCGTCAGGAGGATATCGGTGTCGATGGCAGTGTGTTGGCATTCACCTTGGGAGTCGCAGTACTGGTCGGCCTGGGTATTGGTCTGCTGCCGGCCCTCCGTGCTTCAAAGATCGATCTGGCGAGCAGACTGAGCGAAGGAACGCGTGGCGCGTCGGGTGGAGTGCGTAACCGACGCGTAAGAGACGCGCTCGTGGTGACTCAACTGGGGCTCGCGCTCGTGCTTCTGGTGAGCGCAGGCGTTCTACTCAAGAGCTTCATGAGCCTGCTTGCGGTAGAGACTGGGTACCGTCCGCAGAATGTGCTCACCTTCAAGACAGCGCTGCCGAATTCGCGTTATCAAGAACCTGAAGCGCGACAGCTGTTCTACGATGAGCTACTGAGGGATCTCAAGGCGGTACCGGGCGTAGTCTCGACCGCGATCGTGGTGTATCTGCCCGGCGGCGATCAATTCCACTCCACCAGCTTCGGGGTCGAAGGCTACGCCGCCGCACCGGACGAGGAGTTCGAGGCCGAGGTCAAGGAGATCAGTCCCGACTACTTCACGGCAATTGGCATCGACCTTCAACAGGGCAGGGCATTCACGAGCCAGGATGATGAGACAGCGCCCCCCGTAGTCGTCATCAACCAGTTCATGGCCAGGCGTTACTGGAATCAGGGGTCGGCATTGGGTGGGAAGGTCATGCTGGTGCAACGGACCTATGTGGACGGCGGATGGGTAGCCGATAGCGTGTCACATGCAGTAGTAGGAGTTGTAGAGGACGCACGTCCTCGCGGTGCGGGAATGGATGGACGCCATGCGCCTGACGGTCCCAGGATCTACCTGGCCTACGCTGCCGATGCCTCTCCCCGCAGCGGCATGTCAGTCGTGGTTCGTACCGCCGGAGATCCAACGAGTGTGGCACGACAGGCCAGAACTGTGCTCATGGCCGTCGACGCCAACGTGGCGATGTTCAATATCCGACCGCTCGAGGACATCCTGTGGGAGGCCGTTTCCGAGCCCCGATTCAGGACTTGGTTGCTCGGTGCGTTTGGCCTGGTGTCGCTGGTGCTGTCAGTGGTAGGTGTCTACGGAGTGATGGCATATTCGGTGGCACAGCGCACCCGTGAGCTGGGGATCCGCAAGGCACTGGGGGCCGATCAGGGTCGTATAGTGAAGTACGTGGTCGGGCATGGATTGATCATCAGCACACTTGGTGTTGCCGTTGGTGTGTTGGGAGCCATTGCTGCCGCGGGCGTGTTGCAGAGTTACCTGTACAACCTGGCGCCGCGCGACCCGTGGACCTTTATCATTGCCGCGCTCGTGCTAGGCACTGCGTCGATGCTCGCCTGCCTCGTACCCGCGCTGAGAGCTGCCCGTGTGGATCCGTTGATTGCGTTGCGAGTGGAGTAGGGCCGCTGAGGACCGCGGAGGAGGCGGATGGCCGCGAACGAGGACAGACGATGGAGAACGATGGTGGCGGTGGGGGATCCCGGGTATCGGGACACCGGGATACCTCCTGCCGCCTCCTCTGCTGCTTCTCCCGTCTAACCCTCCGCCTTGGCCTCCAACTCATCTAGCCGATCGGGATTCGACACAGCGATTTCCACCAGATCCTTTGGAACACCACTCTGTTCGCACATGACCCGGATCTCCTTCTCTTGGTCGGAGAAGTCCAGGATCTCCCTAATTGACTCAATGTGCTCGAGCATCTCGTCAGCAGGAATGTCATCCAGCGCCGGTCCGGCAGCCGCCGCTGCCTTCGCCGCGGCTGCTTCTTCGGCGAGCCTTTGCTTCTCGGCAATCTCCTCTTCCATCGCCTGCTTGACATCATTAATGCCTGCCTGATCCACCTCGGCCAGCTCGATGATGAGGTCCTCGGCTACATCGCTTGTGATGAGGTACTTGATTCTGTCGGCTTTGGGCTTGCCTTCTGTCTCCTCAATCAACTCGGCAACGCGCACCCGTTCGGCACGCTCTGCCTCGACCGCGGCCATCACGCGATCGTAGTCCGCCTGCGTGACTTCCATCCGCTCGATAATCACGGACGGTGCGATCTCCTCCTGGATCAGCAGCCTGATGCTACCGTCTCCTCCCACATCCTTGGCCTTGGCTATGAGGAGGTCGAGCTTGATCTTCTCGACGATCCGGAGAATATGTGACCTCCGTTCCGAGTCCTTGAGTGCCGGCCAATCGGCACCGAGGTCCGCAGTGAGCTGCGAGGCGGCCTTGTAGGGACTGACGAGGTCGTCGAGCGTGAAGGCAGCAAAAGCCTTTTCCAGCTCTTCCATCAAGGGCCGTCCCACTGAAACCCTGTCCGCGATCGCTCCTCGCAAGGCCATCATATGACCGGCCGTGTTCGACACATTGTTGCCACCGTCATCCAGCGCCTTCGCTACACCCTGTATTGTATTCTCCAGGTTGGACTCGGTCAGATCGTTAGAACCGAGTTCGAGAATCCTCTGCTCGATTGCCAACCATAGTGGCTCGCTATCCGGTCCAAAGGTGTTCGTCATCAATTCACGTCCTGTTCACAGTTCCCAGAAAGAAGTCACCGCCGAGTCGGGGGTGAATGTCCGCATACAAAGATACCCACGAGCGCTGGCAATTGACGGGGCCGTTTGTTGGTGGCTCGCTGGCTCGGAATAACATTCCGGACCCTGTTTCCCTGCTTACCGGCATGCGCCACTCAGCAGCTAGTTCCACGCTCTCCATTCGGTGACGCACCAGGCTGCACTCACCGAATCTCAAAGGCAATCAGGCGTTTGTCAGCGTCAATCCGCCCTGGTCCGCGTCAATCTGCGGCATACCTTGACAGCTTAGGTATTAGCGGGCATATTGAGGCCACACCTAAGCTATTAGGGTATCAGCATGAGTCTTTCCGATGGCGTGTTGATCGCCGGTACGCTCGACGTTCTGGTTCTCAAGGCTTTGAGCTGGGGGCCGCGACACGGTTACGGGATCGGTCGTTGGATCAACGAGAACACCGATGCGGTGTTGGCCGTGGAAGAGGGCGCATTGTATCCGGCTTTACACCGCATGGAGCGACGCGGTTGGCTCGAGTCGAGATGGGGCAGGACCGAGCTCGACCGCCGAGCCAAGTTCTATGGCCTCTCACGCAAGGGCCGCAGGCAACTCGCGGAGCAAACCAAGCGGTGGCACAGCTACTCTCAGGCGGTATCCCTTCTCCTCCAAAAGCGATCGGCTTGACCGATGGTACGACTCCCCAAGGGCGTGCGACGCCTATTCGACCTGGAAACGAGCGGTAGTCCATCCGAACATGAAGTCCAGGCTGAGTTGGACTTTCATGTGGAGATGCGTACTCGCGAGCTGATTGAACAGGGTCTCTCGCCGGAAGCAGCACGCCAAGAAGCACGACGCCTCTTTGGTGATCCGGTTCGTATCACGGGAGTGCTGAACCGCAGGGCGCGACGATCCGAGCCAAGACGGCGCCTGCAATCCTGGCTGCATGATGTTCACAGGGATCTGGTCTTTGCGTTCCGGATGCTGACCCGATCGCCTGGCTACGCCTTGGTGGCTTTCGTCACACTCGGGCTGGGCATCGGTGCGAACACCGCAGTGTTCACGCTGGTGGACGGAGTGCTCATGAGTCCGCTGCCGTATCAGGACTCGGAACAACTCGTAACGTTGTGGTCCACGTCGCCAACTCGGGGTCTGTTGACGCGAAGCCCAGTGTCGTATCCGGATTTTCGTGACTGGAGATCGCAGGCAACAGGGTTTCAGGGGATGGCGATGATGTACGGCCACAGCATGGTGCTCGGTGAAACCGAAGGACCGACTCCGATAGTCGCTGCAGCCGTCTCGGGCGACTACTTCGAGCTGCTCAGGGCGAGGACCATACTGGGTACTCCATTCACTCACACCGACGCCAGCGCAAACCCACAGCTCGCAGTTCTCAAGTATGGTACTTGGCAGCGACGCTACGGAGCCGATCCCGGGATTGTAGGTCAGTCCGTCACACTCAACGGCACGTCATACACCGTGGTAGGAGTGACGGCTCGTGGGAGGGACTTTCCCATGTGGGGTGAGTTGTGGATTCCGCTCACTCCGGAGATTGTTCGGGCGCATAACCTGGAGCATCGGGGGCAACGCATTGACACTTGGGTGCTGGCGCGTCTGCGGCCCGGGGTCGATTCAGTCACAGCGCTTGCCGAACTACAGACTGTTGCCCAACGGTTGGAAGCTGCGTACCCCGAGACCAATACCGATTGGAGTGCACTGGTCGCACCACTGCGTCAAATAGTGATCGATCCGTTTGGCCGCAACGCGACCATACCGCGCTCCTTGCTGCTGTTGAACGGAGCCGTGGCTCTTGTGCTCCTAATAGCGTGTGCCAACGTGGCGAACCTCTCATTGGCGCGAGTGCTACACCGCCGCCGTGAGTTCGCAGTGCGCGGTGCCTTGGGTGCCGGGCGCTGGAGACTGATCCGCCAACTGTTGACCGAGAGTTTGCTGTTGTCGGGCGCCGGAGCGGTGCTTGGAGTGCTGGTCGCCCGCTGGGCCGTCACGTTCATTCTGAGTCACGGGCCCGCACTACCACGTGATGCGGAGATAGCACTGGACCTCCGGGTACTGGCGTTCACGGCCGCATTGGTGGGTGTTACCACTGTGCTGTTCGGGATCTTGCCGGCGTTCCGCAGCGCTGGCGCTCGCTTCAGCGATCTTCGGACAAGTGCGCGCGGATCCGTTGGCACCAAGGGTGGCAAGCGGCTGCAGTCGGTTCTCGTTGCGTCGCAGGTAGGGCTGGCCTTGCTCCTGCTCGTTGGGGCTGGACTGCTCGTAGAGAGCCTGCGCAACCTGCAGCGGGTCGATCCCGGGTTCGATACCGCCAACCTGCTCCTGCTCAGGACGGAAACCTCTTCGCCGCCGTACTCGACTGATGAACAACTGGTCGATCTCCTTGGTCGACTCGAGCAAGCGGCGGAGGGCGCGCCCGGCGTACTTGGTGCAGCGACGGTCAATCACGTGCCTGGCGGTGGAATGGTGATGAGTCCGCTCCATACGCCGGATCTGGACACGGCGATCTCTGTGGCGTATCGCACCGCCTCACCGGATTACATCGAGACGATGGGCATTCCCGTTCTAGAGGGCCGCAGCTTGACCCGGGAGGACATGAACCCGTGGAATGGCGCACTGTTGGTGAACGAGAGGCTCGCAGGTCTCCTTGATAGACCGCTTGGCAAGCGCGTCACGGTGTCAAAGCAGAAACCGGGGAGGGATTTCGGAGAAGTCCAGGAGGGTGTGATTGTGGGAGTTGTGGGCGACGTGCGCGGTTCACTCGCGCAGCGGGCATCTCCCTATACGGTGTACTTGCCTTTCACCGAGAACCCCTGGCAAAGCGCAACGCTCGTGGTCCGTACCGACCCAACAGCGGTGAATCCCACACCGCTGGTGCGGGAAGCTCTATCCGGTGTGGACCCGAGCCTGCCAATGTGGGGACTGCGCACCATGGCAGCGCAGATGCGGGGCTCGCTGGCACAGCAACGCTTTGCCGTACTACTCATGGGATCGTTTGCTGGCTCCGCACTGTTCCTCGCGGCGCTCGGGATATACGGTGTGCTCGCCTACCTCGTGCGCCAGCGCGCCAGAGAGTTGAGTGTGAGAATGGCACTCGGCGCTCGGCGGGTTGATGTGGTCAACTTGGTCGTTCGCCGCGCCATGATGATCGTAGGCATCGGGGCCTTGGCGGGGCTAGCCGGCGCTATCGCACTCACGCGAGTCATGTCATCACTACTGTTTGGAGTTTCTGCAACCGATCCCACAACCTTCGTCGCCGTCACATTGATCCTTGTTCTGGCTGCACTCGTTGCCAGTTACCTGCCCGCCAGACGTGCGGCGAGTTTGGATCCGATGCAGTTGCTGCGGGAAGAGTGAGCCGCGGAATGACGCTGATGGGTGCGGACTAACGCGGACAAGACGATAGGATTGCGAAAGGGCCGGAGAATCTCTCTCGGGCCCTATCCGCGTCAATCCGCCCGTCTTCCGCGCAAGCCAGCGGCCCTACGGCCAGAGCCAGCCAAATGCTCCCGCAGTCACGCAAGCATAGATCAGAGCGTCGAACACTGATTTCATTGTCGTTCCCCATGCCTGACCATACCAGATCGATCTCTGCAGCAGTGCGAGTCCGTATCCGGCGAAAGCGACGGTACCCGTCACGCGGAATACCTGGAGGTATTCGGCGCTGGGGCCGACGGTGCGGCTGGCCAAGTATCCGGCAAACACGCTGACGACGATGCTGTAAACGAACCAAGCTACCAGCTGCTTGCCCATCATGAACGGAGCGTTGGGAAACACCGTCATGAATACGACGGGTCCCTCAGTCACCTTGGCCTGGTACTCCGACGTCTTCATATCCTTGGCGCTCATCGGCTTTGGGACCACGTAATCACCCGGCGGGATGTTGAGTGGGCGAAGAGCGTTCCGCACGCCCTCTTCGTTTGGCACCTGCCGGTAGTCGCTCTCGTGATACTTGAGAACTGTGTGGATGATCGAACTCACGACAAACACAAGGACTGCGCCGAGCAGTATCGGCAACCAGAGGGACAGCAGGGAGACCATGGGAGCTCCTTGGGTGGGTTTGGCCTAAGGTGAAGTCGGGGCAGCGGACGCGCAAGCGAGCGGTCATCCCTGTGGTATCTGTTGGTCTGCGGCAGAGACATCCGTGCTCATCTGCACCAATCGGCTTTCTTCCGCGGCCCTACTCCTCTCTCAGCGCCTCCACCGGATCGACCGTGGCTGCCCTCCCGGCCGGCACGAAGCAAGCGGCGGCAGATACTGCGAGCACAAGCATTGCAATTGCCGCGAACGTGGCCGGGTCCGTAGGAGAACCCTCATAGAGATACGCATCGAGATTACGCGTCAGCCCCAAGGCGGCAGCTCTTGATCCACCTCCGCTTGCGAACGTTTGTGGAACGATGCTGGCACTGGACGTTTGTTGGACCTGCCATAATACCATGCGTCGCATAGTATGTATAGCAATGTAACTTT
>JBDGXD010000198.1:0-17483 GCA_039584755.1 Gemmatimonadota bacterium | reverse complement strand
TGTTGGTATGCTGGAACGCCCTGTTGATAGGATTGCTTTGGTTCGCCGGCGAAGCCTTGACGGGGAAGATCACGGTACCCCCGGCGCTCAGAGAAACGATGCAGCTGCGTTCCTACAGGTCCAGACTCACGATAGCGCTGGCTGGGTTCTTCGTTCTCCCTACGCTGGGGTACGCGGCCTGGTCTTTTGCGCACATTCAGGCGGATGCCGCCCAGCAAGGTGATCTCTTGATCCAGGAGACCCTGAGTGACGCCATACCCACAGCGCGCACGCTGTATCAATTCGCGGACCCGGATCTGGGTGATCATCTCACCAGTCTCGCACAAAGCGTAAACGCAGACCTGCTCTGGTACGACCGTGGTGTACTACGCGCCACCAGCCCAGAAGTCCTGTCGCAGCTGGGACTGGTCAACGTTTACCTGCCGACCGAAGTGCATGATCAACTGGCCCTGCGAGACGAACTCGACTTGACCAGCGACGTGGCCATTGCCGGTCAGGCCACGAGAGTCGGGTACAGGAACTTGCCGGGTTTCGGAACCCCAGGGGCGATCCTGGCAGTGCCGCGACTGGTGGATGTACAGGATATCTTGAGTGACCAGGAGGATCTGCTCTACCTGTTGGCCCTCGCAACGCTGATTGGCCTGGCAGCTGCCGTACTTCTTGCTGGACGGGCAGCCAAGTCGCTGGCACGTCCGGTTCGCTCACTGAGATCCGCGGCGGTGGCGGTGGGTCGAGGTGATCCATTGCCTCCCTTCGAGCCCGACGTACCAACCGAATTCGTACCGGTTGTCAAGGCGTTCGAACGCATGGCAAGCGACGTGGAGGCGAGTCAATCAGCATTGGAAACGGCGCGGCGACGCACCGCGGCGGTGCTGCGTAACGTGGCAACCGCAGTGGTCGCGGTGGATCCGGTTCTGCGAGTCACCATTGCCAACCCACGGGCCGAGCAGTTGTTGGGAGCGCCCCTTCCGGCGGGAGCCCACGTCTATGCTCTTGGTGGCAGCGAGTGGACGCCCGTATGGGAGTGGCTCCGTGAATTCATCAAGCGCAAGGGGGATGCTCAGACAAGGGAATTCGTAGTCGGAGCGAAGCAGATAAGAGCGCATACAGCAACCATCCGCGGCCAACCGGGGGGTTGCGTGTTGGCGCTGGACGACACAACCGAGCTGACTCGGGCAGTGCGGATACTGGCTTGGGGCGAACTGGCACGTCAGGTGGCTCACGAAATCAAGAATCCCCTGACACCGATCAGACTCGGCATCCAGCATCTGAAACGCACACATAAAGACCGTCACGATGACTTCGAGGCCACCCTGGAACGAACTGCGAAACGGATTCTCGCAGAGATTGAACGGCTCGATGCAATCGCTCGGGCATTTGCGCGCTTTGGAGCCCCGCCCGCTGAGGCTGAGCCGCTCGCCGATGCCGATCTCGGGTCCATTTCACAAGACACGGCCGAACTCTATGCGCTGGCTGACGGTCCTCACGTGGAAGTGGAGGACGATGGGGCGGTGTTCGCCCGGGTCAGGAAGGACGAGGTCAAGGAAGTTCTGGTCAACCTCATCGAGAACGCACGAGACGCAGGGGCAACGGAGGTCCGCATAGCGGTAAGCCGCGACGACGCGGGGGATGCCACGGTAGTGGTTGGAGACAATGGCGGGGGGATCGCGCACGAGGTGTTGCCACTCGTCTTTGAACCCCAGTTTTCGACTACCACCAGCGGGACCGGTCTCGGTCTCGCAATCTGTAAACGACTCGTGGAGTCCTGGGGTGGAACCATCCAGGTGGAGAGTGAGCTCGGTCGTGGAACCGCCGTCCGTATTGCGATCGGCGGCTAACTGAAGATACTCAGTCTCCTGGCACGCATTTGTTGGGTCTAGACCCGAGAGCTCCCTGAGTCCAGATCAACACCACGCCGGAGTAGTTCTCACCGGCGATGGAAGGCTTAAACTCTGTTACTGCTCTGTAACCTCGTCTCACCTCGACACATTCCACTATAGAGGCTTCGACGTAGAACGTCAGCGGTGGTCTAATGACACGGCCGTCCAACACATGCAGCACGTCACTTGCTGAATTGTGGCAATCAGGCGAGTGTCCTCGTGGCGGCCGGACACTCGCACACCAGGCACGAGACCCTGCAGTGCGGAGAGAATGTCTCCTCTCTGGGGGATTTGCTATTTGGTGAGAACCTTCGCACCCTGGTGCGGCACCCATTTTCGCTGAGGGCTCTGGCCTGTGA
This sequence comes from Gemmatimonadota bacterium, assembly GCA_039584755.1. Classification (GTDB taxonomy): domain Bacteria; phylum Gemmatimonadota; class Gemmatimonadetes; order Gemmatimonadales; family GWC2-71-9. Next base: position 15,244 of record JBDGXD010000198.1, on the reverse strand, counting down.
CTTCGACGCTCGAGTTCATACAACACCGGGGCCAACATGAAATCCACCGTGGTTGAGCTGTCAGGCCTTATCGTGTAATAGTCCGTGGTATGGGAAGATACCCGAGAATCTGAGCCTTGATCTTGACCAACCCGGGCATGATGCTGTCGATCGTGTAGTTCCCGTCCTCATCGGTGCCGGAACTAGAGCTGATCCCATGACGCTGACCATCGCATCAGGGACCGTGATCTCGCGGGCACGAAATCAGGTGTTTCGCCGATAATGAGCGAGTGCTTGCCGAAAGTGGTCGATCTGGACTGAGCGAAAGGTACATGGAACGATGTCCCTCCCACCAATTTGCGAAGCAATGCAACGGTTCCAGCAGTTGTTCGATGCTGCCGGTGAACCGATCGGGGCTTTGGCTCCGGGGCGTGTGAATTTGATCGGTGAGCACACTGACTACAACGAGGGCTTCGTGTTGCCCATGGGGATCGATCTCCACGTCGCGGTCGCCTTTGCTCCCAACTTCGATCGCTCGATCAAGGTGCACTCGACCGCTGCCGCGGCAACGCACCAGATAGACATTGACGTCCTGAGCGCTCCCGGTGGATCGGACTGGTCTGACTACGTGGCATCGGTAGCCTGGGTGTTGGCCGACGCGGGAGAGGCACTGACCGGAGTCGACATGGTCGTGAGTGGCAACGTCCCGATCGGTGCCGGCCTGGCATCGTCTGCAGCACTGGAAATGGCCGTGGCGAGGGCCTTGTGTCACGTGTCCGAGATAGACTGGGAACCACGTAGAATGGCACTGCTTGGCCAGCGCGGTGAGAACGTGTTCGTAGGTGTGAATTGTGGCATCATGGACCAGTTTGCTGCAGCGGCCTCGCGCGCCGGAAGTGCAATGTTGCTCGACTGCCGGAGCCTGGAAGCGGTAACCGTGGTGATACCGGACGGGGCCACGTTCGTGGTGATGGACACGGGAGTGCGTCGGAAGCTTTCCGACAGCGAATACAATGACAGACGCGCTAGTTGTGAGCGAGCAGTTGCGGTGCTCGCGAAGCATGACAACTCGGTCTCGTTCCTGCGCGACGTGGATCGTACACAGCTAGCAGGCAGGGAACATCTGATGGACGTGGTGACATACAGAAGAGCGCAGCACGTCGTAGAGGAGAACCAACGGCCAAGAGAGTTGGCGGACCGGCTAGGGGCAGGGGATCTTGAGGCCGCCGGCCGTGTAATGAACGAATCGCACGCCAGCCTACGGGATCTCTATGAGGTCTCGAGCGCGGAACTGGATGCCGTAACGGCGGCTGCACGCGAAGTCCCGGGTTGCTTCGGCGCGCGCATGACGGGAGCAGGATTCGGTGGCTGTGCGGTTGCCCTGGTTGACTCGGATCGGGCAGATGCCTTCGTCGCTGAAGTGAGCCGGAAATACACGGCTTCGGGGCGTCGCCCGGGGCTTCGCTGATACGATAAAGACTTGCATTGTAGGGACATGACTAGAGGAGTACAAATGCTCATCAGGCGCGGACATGACATGAAGGAATCTGAGGTTACTGACGAGTCATTCTACTGGAACAGACGAGACTTCATTGGAACCGCGGCAGCGTCGGCTCTGGCTGCCATGGCGCCGCTGGGCCCTTGGCTTGTGAGAAACGGTCAGGATGACAAGCTCACTCCCTACGACTCGGTCACCAGCTACAACAATTTCTACGAGTTTGGAACGGGGAAAGACGATCCCGAGCGTAATGCCCACACGCTTCAGACCAGACCTTGGACCGTTGCGGTGGAGGGTGAGGTGAGCAAGCCCAAGGTGTTCGACATCGACGAGATCCTCAAGTCGTTTCCGTCCGAGGAGCGGATCTATCGATTGCGCTGTGTGGAGGCCTGGTCGATGGTGATTCCCTGGCTCGGTCTTCCCTTAGCTAGTCTGCTCAATGTTGTCGAACCGACTTCGAGGGCGCGATTCGTCGAGTTCGTGACATTGCACGACCCTGAGCAGATGCCGGGGCAGCGTCGCAATGTTCTCCCGTGGCCTTACGTGGAGGGCTTGCGTCTCGATGAGGCTATGCATCCGCTGACCCTGTTGGCTACCGGTCTGTACGGCAAGACGCTGCCCAACCAAAACGGAGCGCCGATCAGGTTGGTCGTACCCTGGAAATACGGTTTCAAAAGCATCAAGTCGATCGTACGGATTCGGTTGGTTGGGCACCAGCCACGTACTACCTGGAATGCGGCGCTGCCGCACGAGTACGGATTCTACGCCAATGTGAATCCCGCTGTCGATCATCCGCGCTGGAGCCAGAAGAGAGAACGACGAATCGGCAAGATCCGCAAGCAAGATACGTTGCCCTTCAATGGGTATGCAGAAGAAGTGGCTAGTCTCTATGCGGGAATGGATCTCAGCAGGTACTACTAGAGCCTCTTGTTGAACCGGTATCGTTTGACCAGGTGGGTGGTCCGACCCGCTGTCACCATAGCTTCCCTGATTCCGATTGCCTGGTTGCTGTGGGACACGGTGGTTGGCAATCTCAGTGCGAACCCGATAGAGGACATCACCCACCGAACGGGTACGTGGGGTCTCGCAGTGTTACTTGCCACCCTATCGGTCACCCCGCTGGTCCGAGTGACCGGCTGGTCTCACTTGATCAAGCTGCGTCGTCCGCTTGGCCTGTCTGCCTTTTTCTACCTTAGCCTTCACTTCGCGACGTACCTGGCGTTGGACCAGTTCTTCTCGATAAGTGGCATATTCAATGACGTTGTCAAGCGGCCGTATTTGACGGTGGGATTCACTAGCTTCTGTATACTCGTTCCCCTGGCGCTTACTTCGACGAACAAGATGGTCAAGAGATTGGGGGGAAAGCGTTGGGCTAGACTGCATCGCTTGGTGTACGTGGCGGCTGCGGGGGGAGTGCTCCACTTCCTCTGGTTGGTGAAGATAGACAAACGTGAGCCGATAATCTACGCGAGCATCCTCGTCTTGCTGTTGGTGCTGCGGCTGGGAAGAAGGCGACGAAGGCTTCCGGGATAGTTACTTTACGTATGCGACTCGTCGATCTGACGAGTCCAACTCCAGTGAATGTAAGCCGTCATAGACCGAGGGGTACCGATGAAATCTCGCGCACGACAAGTGCATAGGATCTTGGTTTTCATGGTGACGCTAGTTATCGCCGCTTGTGGACGCGACGCGCAACTCGACTCAGCGCTCGATACGATCCATCTCGACGATCTGCTAGCCGACATCCAGGTCTTGGCCTCCGATGAGTTCGAGGGGCGCGCACCTGCGTCACCTGGCGAAGAGAAGACTGTCGACTACATGAGATCCGAGTTTGAGAAACTAGGCCTCGAACCGGGAAACGGAGGCAGTTACTTCCAGGAGGTTCCACTGGTTTCGATCACTGCCGATTCGAACACAACACTACTGGTGCGCGGCAGTGGTAATGCGCACAGGTTCAGGTACGGCGATGAGATCGTCGTGTGGACGAAACGAGTGGTCGGCAGTGCTGCGATCAACAACTCCGAAATGGTGTTTGTTGGGTATGGCATAGTAGCGCCGGAGTACGGTTGGGATGACTATGAGGGCATAGATGTTCGAGGCAAGACTGTCGTCATGTTGGTAAACGATCCTGGATTTGCCACCCAGGACTCCTCGCTGTTCAACGGCAACGCGATGACGTACTACGGACGGTGGACGTACAAGTACGAGGAGGCCGCACGACAGGGGGCGGCAGGGGCACTGATCGTACACGAGACAGAACCGGCATCGTATCCCTGGGGAACCGTGCAGGGCAGTTGGACGGGGCCTCAATTTGGACTGGTTGCAGGGGACAACAACATGTCACGAGCTGCAGTCGAAGGTTGGGTGACTGTGGAGTCGGCTCGAACCATCTTTGAGGAGTCAGGTCTCGCTTATGACTCGTTGAAGGCCGTTGCAGCGCAGCCGGGGTTTTCAGCCGTTCCGCTGGGTTTGACGGCGTCACTTGCGTTGCGCAATACGGTCGTACCATCCACTTCACGCAATGTCTTGGCAGTCATACCCGGAAGTGAACGGCCTGACGAGTTCATCGTCTATATGTCCCACTGGGATCATTTCGGCGTGGATCCGAGTCTCGAGGGCGATCAGATCTACAATGGGGCCCTGGACAACGCCACTGGTACTGCAGGCCTGTTGGAACTGGCGGAGGCGTTCATGGCGCTGGAGACGAGACCGGCACGATCGATCCTGTTCCTGGCGGTTACCGCTGAAGAGCAAGGACTGCTGGGCTCAGCATACTATGGTACCAACCCGGTGTATGCCTTGGAGAAGACGGTGGCCGCTATCAACATGGACGCGCTCAATATTCTGGGCTCAATGAATGATGTGACAGTCATAGGCTACGGCTATTCCGAGTTAGATGACTACTTGGCGGATGCGGCTAGGAAGCAGAAGCGCAGCGTTGTTCCCGATGCGGAACCTGAAGCCGGATACTACTATAGGTCCGACCACTTCAGTCTTGCCAAGGTCGGTGTCCCCGCACTCTACGCTGGTGATGGCACAGATCACGTGGAGTTCGGACCCGAGTGGACCCAGCAGAAGCGCGATGAGTATCGGGCGAACCACTATCACAAACCGTCCGATGAGTACAGGTCTGACTGGGACCTGACTGGGGCAATCGACGATCTGCGTCTCTACTTCCGCATCGGTTATCGGATCGCGAACGAATCGAGTTTTCCGAATTGGCGTGACGGCAACGAGTTCAAGGCAACACGGGATGAGATCATGGGAGGTCCAAACTAATCGTGTGGGGGTGACCCCGGCCATTCGTGTTCGGGGCTCAGTCCTCGCCACGGCGGTAGTCGCTAGCCTCGATCCGAATGCGGTGGCGTCCTGCCGGGATCGCTAGCGCGTCAGCCATTTCTACAGACGTTACATCGTCCAATCTCAGGGCGACACTGCTCGATCCAAGTGCTGTAGAAACTGACACAGGCTCCAGGGACAATGTCTCGGCTGAGACCCACGTCGGGCCCGCTTCGAATTGACGCAGTACCAGAACTCCACTGCTGTGCAGTATCGTGTTGCCCCCGGTTGCCACATTGAGCCCCCACTGACCGAGGGTGACCGACCAATTCTGATTGCGGATCCTGATGTTCTCGAGGATAGTCTCGGGCGGCGGTGTAAGGGTGCCCAGCCGCAGACCCTCCCAGGGCGTAACGTCGATGAACTCTTCAATGCCGATCAGTGCAAAGAGAGGTCCCCAACTCTGAAACGAGTGACCACCGCCTTCTCCCGTACGACTGTCGTAGTTTTCGCGGCATTGCTGGTAGTCGCGCCAGCTCTTCAAGAACAGGTCTACGCTGCGTGCAGCGAGCTCTCCCGCGACTTCGTCCAGTCCATACCGTCTAAGCCCTTGGTAGACGAGATAGTTGGTGGGTGGCCAGATCGTGCCACGCCAGTACTGTTGATCGCTGAACGCGGCGTCATCCCGACTGATGGTAGGCAACAAATGCTGACCCCAGAACTTCCTCTCGTCGAGCAGAACGGCCAGCATACGTTCGACGCGGTCCTCGGTTGGGATGCCTGCGATCAACGGATAGAAATTAGAGGCTGCGAGGCGACCTGAGTGACTTCCGTCCCAAGATCTGTCAACGTACATGCCCTGACCTTCGTGCCACAGCCGTTCATTGACGCGGTTGACCAGTTGGTGGTACCGCTCCTCGTATTGACCTGCGATTCCCGTTCGGCCTATGATGCGTGCGATCTGAGCGAGGCACTCATAGTCCAGTGCCATGAGCGAGTTGAGATCGACACAGTCGGTGTCGAGAGTCTCTGTGCCTTCGACCCAAGTGGCCACATCCCAATTGGGGAGATCATCTTGGCCCGACTCCCATGCGGCCAGCTGATGGTGACTGGCTTCGTTCTCCCAGTGAGCTGGAGATTCTCCCAACAGATCTATGTCACACCCCCACTCGAAGAGACCGTTGCCATTGCCGTCCCGACGTACGCCACCCTTCTTGGGGGCACGCCACCAGGCTGACCACCGCTCCAGATATGGAAATGCCTCCTCGAGTAGTCTCCCGTCGCCGGTGCGAAGGTAGTGTTTGAGCACAGCAAGGGAGCCAACCGGTGGTTGCGATCGATCGGGAGTGCCGGCAAATCTGCCGCGCCAATTCGGTATGTTGCCGTTCTCGTATTGAGTCTCCAGAACTGCCAGTAGCGTCTCACGCGCAAGTTCGGGGCTCTCGACTTCCAACTCCATCGCGTTGAACAGGCTGTCCCAACAGAACGTTGTCCAGTGGTCGCTGCCACCTCCCGGTCGCGGAAAGATCCAGCGACGTCCGGCTGGCGTGTAGCGGCGGCCCGTCTCGGGTTTCATGGATTGCATCCAGTGAAGATTGTTGGTGATGGACGAGACCAGGCCCTCCCAGTGTCCTCGAGCCTTCACTCGGGTTGCGCCATAACCAGCGGCTGCTTCCTCTAGACGCGAGTCGATCGCGGTTGCAGCTAGATCTGCATGGGCATCCGCGGACTCGTGGCCAGTTCTCAGCACAGCCCTGAAGTGAACCCTGTCACCGCTGGCCACGCGAATCGGTACAACTGCATTGCCCTCGACGTCGATCGCTGGCTCGGTCTGGTCGGATTCCCGAACCGGAGGCGAGTGCCGTAGCATGACAGTCAAGACCGACTCACCGTCGGCAGATACTCCAGTGAGCAGGTATGTGGACTCATCGAGTTGACCGGGTTCGCCGCGTCTGGGCTGTTCACAGCTCCACGCCCCGTTCCAATCCCAAGGGAAATACCCGCATGTCTCGATCACTCCGTCGTAGGAAACGGACATCCGTCCAACCACCGTTGTCTCTGTGGTTTTGGACCATTCGAGTGTGAGCCCTGCGAGCCGCCCGGTCCTCGCAACGGTGGGTGTGTCGTGACCTCTTCCCAGAGGTAGATACGTGTCAAAGGAGATTCGTGCATAGCTACCGTCCGGCGCGTGGGGACCGACTTCATGAACGATGTGCATGAGGTCATAGCCTGCGGCACGCTCACCGTCACGCTCGACAACAAACCTGAGGGCGAAACCGCCGCCCGGGCGGTCGGAAAAGACTAGCCCGGCCCAGGCACTTGGATCGAAGGCACCTACGAGCATGGGACGTTACGAGGAGTTGGGTTCGAGTTGGATTGTCGCGATCTGACGTTCCTGACCCGGAGGGAACGTGAGCGTGAGATAGTTGATGTCGTCTGCGTATTTGGTGGTCGCCGGTCCGGTGACGACGCGGACCGACTCGCCGTAGAGTTGCAGCAGGTACTGTCGCTCGGCCTCACCCTCTACCATGAGTCGCCAACCGTTTCCCGAGCTTCCGAATTGTAGTACCCGCACTCCATGGCTCTCTTGTCCGGGATCGAACTCGACCGTTGCAGGTTCCACGGACAAGCCTCCGCTCCAGCTCACCGTGACGGTGCTTGGAGTCTGGGTGACCAGCACGGATATCTCGTATTGCTGATCGTGGAGTCCTCCCCTCACTGCGCCCCGACCAGTTTCTTGGAACGGACCTGCCGACGTTTGGATATCACGGGCTCCGCTGGGAATCGCTACCGTGAGGTTGACGCGCACGGCGGGGCCGGAGCTACTGAGGGTCGTTGCGAACGATCCGTCCGTCTGTTCGAGCACCGCATTCACTGCCGCTGTCCCGATTCTGAGATTGGATACATGCATCTGCCGCCAACTTGGGGGGAGCTGGGGAGCGAGTTGGGCACTCTCCGACTTTGCGTCCGGGTCCCAGCCCAGCATGCCCAGTACGACTGGTGACACCAACATCGATGTGGCAAAGAACTGCTGTGGCACTGCAGTGTCTAACGGTCGATAGTAGCGCCCTGACAGCAGCTCCGGATGTCGCCCGCGAGCCCAATCGAAGGTCAGTTGTTTGACTGCGTCCACAAGTGGATAGCCGGCCCAAGGTCTCCTGTAGTTGAACTGACCCCAGGCGACAAATCCGGTAACAAATGGCCAAACTGCGCCATTGTTGTAGTGCATGGGATCGTACAGTGCGCTGCCGGTCGAGAGAATTCTCGCTCCCCAATCCGCGGTGATCGAATCGGCCGCCAGCTTGGTGAGGGTACTCTCGGCGCGTTCCGGTGTGAGTATTCCAAATGCGGCCGCCGCCGCCGGCCACACGGTGAGATTGTCGTTGGTGTCCCCGGTCTTGAGTATGCCAAACGCGTGATGTCCCTCGTTCTCACGCCAGTAGGCTTCATTCAGCGTTCGCGCAGCCCGCTGGTGCAGCTGCCTCGATTCAAGCGCTAAGGCCGCATCAGACTGTGCCTCTGCCAGCTCGCCGATCGCTTCTAACGCCTTGATCCATACGGCTGCGACGTAGATGTCCTGGTGTATGCCGACGCCGAGGTCCCCGATCTCGATGGCGCCGAGATTATTCGGACCGTTCTCGATGATACCATCACCGTCGGTGTCGCGGGTCAGACACCACAAATACGCATTGCGGACTGCTGGCCAGAGCCTGTCGATCAGCTGACCGTTACCGCTCGCTCGCCAGTAACGCCAGACTGCGACTATCCAGAATGGAGTCGTGTCGAGATGGTAGTAGGTGTAAGGGAAAGTTCCGTCGAACCAAGGCAGATGACCTGCTGCCTGGCTGATCTCGTGTGGGATCTTGCCGTCATCCCGTTGGTAGTCTGCGAGAAACTGCAGGCCGCGTGCGACCTCGCTCCACATTCCGGTGGCATCCATCGCGAAGGAATTGATCGCCGCGTCTCCTCCGAAGAACCATCCAAAACCGGGACGCGTACCTTTTCCGGAAGACCCCCACCCAGCGACTAGTCCACATCCCAGGTCTGGATTGCAGACCAGTGACTCAGCGAGATTGATCTTGGACCATTGGAATGCGACATCCAGTTCGTCGTCAGGCGTGTCGATGTTGGTGGTACTGTTGAGCAACCGTGTCACCTGCTCCAGCTTCTCGTCGTAGAGCCGCTCGGCGTTGTCAATGAGATTGGTGTACTCAGCCGTGACTGAATCACGCGGGGCGATTCCGGCGGCCACAGCGATTGGAATGAACTCGCGTTTCGCTCTGACAGTGTCGACCGGAATGACGAACGTGTTGGGTGCATCTGGTATTGCGTGTGCTGGATGCGTCGAGGCCGCCGTCGCCCAAGGAGATCCAATCAGCGCGTTTCTCTGGCGCAGGCTCTCCGACAATACGAAGGCTTTTTGGCCAGCGTTCCAGAAGGCATACTGTCCACCAAATGCACCTGGCCAGGCGAATTGTAGCACCGTCTTGAAGCTTACTATGATCTCGAGCGTTCTGAACGTCTCGACGTCGAGTAGGATCACGATCCCAGGTTCGCTCACTGGTGCCAAGATGTGTTGTTTGACCGTGAAGGTTGCGTGACTGTAGGTAATCGTTGTGAGTTCGGGTCTGATCTCCACCGTTCGTGCGACATCCTTGCCGCGAATCGGATCAGCGTAGTCAGGGATCTTGAAGTCCAGCTGGAAATCCCCGGCAAGCTTGAGTGGGTGGACCCATACTTCAGCCTCACCAGTTTCCTGTCCCAGATGGGGAACTTGGGGACTCGCTGTTGCTGTTGGGCTGTGAGAGTGCCCGCCAGACTCAATGACAGCATTATCGTGGCGCACGCATGCTTCGGTGGTCTGTACATGGTTCCTCCCAGCCAGCTCGACGCGGGAAGGGTCAGGTGCTCACTTCGATGAGCGTTTCGCCTTCTTGAACGACTTCGCCGATGACCGCTTGGGCAGGTGTTTCGTGGTGCTCCAAGGCGGCTTGGAGAACAGCGGCGTGAGACGGAGCGACGGCGATCAACAGACCCCCTGATGTCTGCGCATCCGCCAACACTAGCTGGTCGGCCCTGGTGATACGACCAGTCCAGCGAGTGAGGTCGTTCACTGAGCCCAGGTTACGCGTGGTACCACCGGGCACGGCGTCCTGCTCGATGAGATCTCGTACTCCGTCGAACACCGGAACCTGACTGGCCAAGATACGAGCCTGCACATGGCTTGCCTCCAGCATGTTACGTAGATGCCCCAACATCCCGAAACCGGTTACGTCGGTGGCGGCGTGCACCGCGGTGCCTACCTCTCGCATCGCACGAGCAGCACCAGCGTTGAGGGTGGACATTGAGTTAATTGCCTCATCAACTTCGAGCTCAGTGACCAATTGGCGCTTGAGCGCTGTGCTGAGAATACCGGTGCCCAGTGGTTTGGTCAGTATGAGGATGTCTCCAGGTTGGGCGCCCGCATTGCTGATCACCTCGGCAGGATGTACCTCCCCAATCGTAACCAAGCCGTATTTGGGTTCCTTGTCATCAATCGAGTGGCCTCCGACGAGGAGAGCTCCAGCTTCACGTACCACGTCGTGACCGCCTCTCAACGTCTCGCCCAACAGTAGCAGGATGTCGGGATCGCGCGGCCATGCAACCAGATTGAGTGCAATCAGCGGGATGTCACCCATGGCATAGATGTCGCTCAGGGCGTTACTGGCAGCAATTGCTCCAAACAAATAGGGATCATCTACTATGGGTGCAAAGAAATCCACGCTCGCGACGATCGCTCGATCTTCCGAAATCTGGAAGACGGCCGCGTCGTCGCGCAGACTCGCGTCGATCAGAACGCGTGAATCGTTGATCTCCGGCACGTGACGCAGAACCTGCGCCAGCTCATCCGCGCTGAGCTTGCAGGCTCAGCCGGCGCCGTGCGATAGTGTCGTCAGTCGAATGCGAGGCCGTTGATCGGGATTGTTGTTTGGCATGTGTGCTGTCTTATGAGTTCCGTTGTCAACACGAATCTAATATGCACGGGCGCAGCCAGCTGTGCGCTGCCTGCTATCCCCGGCCGCCGGCGAGTTTGGCTGCCTCCGGTGATTGCATGAGCCGCCACATGGCCCATATGCCGAATACTGGCCCGGGAACCAGAACCATGAATGTCCAGTCCCAACCGACGATATCTAACAAGCTGGGGACTAGCCTGATTGAAATGAGGGTGAGTAGGAAGCCCAAGGCGGTTTGCGTGGTCAGTTGCGTTCCTACGTACTGACGGTCGGCCAACTCACTCACGCTGGTGCTGAACTGTGCAGAATCGGCGACGACACTGAATCCCCAGACGAGTGCTACGACGCAAACCATGATCGGCGATCTGCCAAACAGGAATCCAATGCAGGCTGCACAGGTACCGCTCATGACCAAGCTTGCGATGGCGGTTCGACTGCGGCCCCACCGGTCGGCGATCACTCCCGCCATGAAACTGCCAACGCCACCGGCGCCGATCACTGCGAACGCAGCTAGTGACGCGAGGTTGTCGACTGCGGCGTCACCGAAACGTTCGACCATGCCGGAGGCGCGAAACGACGCTAGTAAGAACATCGGGATCCATGTCCACATAGCATACAACTCCCACATGTGACCTAGATATCCGTAGTTGGCCAGGCGGAGCGAGCGTATTCGCAAGGACTCCCCGATGTGACGCCAACGGAAACGCGGCGTGGCAGCTCCGTGGGGACCCGCCTTGCCGGCAAACCACGCGATGGTTCCACCCAATGAAGCCAGACCTGAGACGGCATATAGAACTGGCTCCCAGGCACTCACGCTGCCAAGTGCCTTGACCAGATGCGGCGCCGCTTTGCCGACGGTCAGTGCCCCGACAAGCATTCCGATAGCCATGCCGCGATCCGAGAGCGTCCAGGTCGCCATGATCTTCATTCCAACGGGATAGACCAAGGCCAGCGAAACTCCAGTCCCGAATCGCAGGGCCACCGCAACAGCGAGGTCAGTCTGAAGGGCGGGAATCAACGCGTTAGATAGTGCGGCCGCGAACGCTCCGGCCGCGAACACTCGACGCGGTTCCCATAGGTCTGGAACATTCAGCAGTGCGCTCAACAACGCCCCGGCGACGAATCCTCCCTGGACCGCCATCGTGAGCCATGCGGCCTCGCCACTGCTGATATGCCAGTGGTCCATGAGAGCGGGGACTACGGCGGTTGCAGAGAACCAGGGGCTCATGCCGAGGAGGCAGGCCATGGAAATGGCCAGGATGTGGGGCCATTTGTTGGGGCCGGCACTCGACCGGGCGGTCATCATTTGAACCCGGTCATCTGTATGCCTCGTACGAAGAACCGTTGGGTGAACACGAACAGCACGATTACGGGCACCACCGCCATGACTGCGGCAGCCATTTGAAACGGCCAGTTGAAGACGAATGTCCCGTGGAATGATGCGATCCCTACTTCCACGGTACGCATGCCCATCGATCTAGTAACAACGAGCGGCCACAAGAGGTTCTTCCAGGCATCGATGAATGCGAATAGGGCGAGTGTGGCGAGCGCCGGCTTGGCGAGCGGGAGCGAGATGCTCCAGAACACGCGCCAGGGGCTGGCCCCGTCGATTCGAGCGGCGTCCTCCAGCTCCCTGGGTACCGTCCGAAAATACTGACGCATGAGAAAGACACCCCATACGGTGACCAATTCTGTGCTCACCAATCCCGCGTATGTATCGAGCCAGCCGAAGGCGTCTATCAGCAGAAACCGGGGGATCAACACCACTGCGGCCGGTACCATCATGGTTGACAAATACAACATGAAAAGCTTGTCCCTGCCTCTGAACTCGTATTTAGCGAACGCGTAACCGGCGGTAGCCGCAGTGAACAGCTGTCCGACCACTACGAGCGAGGCAAAGACGAACGAGTTCAAGAAGTAGCGGGCAAACGGCCTAGCTGTAAACGCACCGGTGTAGTTGTCCCAGCGAAGCGTTTCCGGTATCAGGCGAGGTGGGAAGCGGAACACCTCTAGTTCATCCATGAGGCTGGTTGAGAGCATCCAGAGGAACGGCGCGAGCATTGTGGCTGCCAGAATGAGAGTCAGACCCCAGGCTAAGCCGCTTCCCAATCGCAAGCTGAACCGTTGGGTCCGCATCAGGCCGGTCCCTCTGCTCTCTGTTCCAGGAGGCGGAACTGAATCAGTGTCACCATGAAGATGATGGCAAACAGGATCCAGCTCATTGCCGCGGCGTCACCGAATCTGAAGAACTCCCATGCTTCCTTATATATGTGATACACAGCCACGTCGGTGGAGTGGAGGGGACCACCTTCAGTCATGACGTAGACCGCACCGAAGATCTGGAAGGAGCCGATGACCGACGTCACAAGCACGAAGAAGAGTGTGTGCCGCAGACCTGGCAGCGTCACGTGAACGAATCGACTCCAGGAACCTGCTCCATCGATCCTGGCCGCATCGTAGAGTTCTCGCGGGATTGCCGTTAACCCCGCCTGGAACAGGATCATCTGGTATCCCACGATCATCCATACCGACATGATCATGATGGAGAGAAGCGCATACGATGGGGATGTGAGCCACTTGATCGATCCGATCCCGATCAACGAGAGCAGCCAATTGATGAGCCCATACTCGTCGTGCAGCATCCATTGCCACACCATGGCAATGGCCACCAGACTGGTGACGGTCGGGAGAAACAAGATCGCGCGGAGAAACACGATGCCGCGAACGTTGCGCTGTATGACGAGAGCAATCGCCAACGCGATCGCCATTGCGAACGGCACGTGTACTGTGAAGACGGCAGTGTTCTTGATTGCGTTCCAAAAAGCTCCGTCACCCATCAGCCTCGCATAGTTGGCAAGACCTACTAGCGGCCGCGCAGCATCGAGTAGGCTCCAGCGATGCAGACTCAGCCATGCCGCCAGAACCAGAGGGCCAATTGTGAAGATCCCCAAGTGAATCAGCGAGGGGGCTAGAAATGTCCAGGCAATGACGTTGCGGTGGAACGTGCGTGGCTCATCAACCAGACGCGCGAGAGATAGTGGCAGGGCTGCTACGAGCAGTCCGATCAAGGCTATCATGACCACGACCGCCGTCGATCCTTCAGTATCTTCGTACGGTAGTCCGAGCAAACGTACTGAACCAACGTCAGCAACGACGTACTCCACGCGATCGGCTGTTGTCCGACCACTGAAGGGTGCCCGAAGCAGTGCGATCTCTGCTGTCGCGACATTAGGCAGTGTGGAGAACGAGACCGCACCACGCTCCGCTCGCAGCATGAAATCGAGCCCGGTCAGTTGTGTCACGCCACCGGGTCGCTGCGCCACGGCATCCATGTCCGGCACGGATTCCAATGACTGAACCGCTAGCTGGACGAGGCGACTCGATGTTTCGGCGAGCTCGGCCATGGCCCAGTTGCGTGCCAGCCCCAGGGGGATTGCAAGGCACCCGAGTGTGGCCAGCAGTAAGCCCAGTCGGATTGTGGTCAGACTAATGGTTCGGCTAACCCACCAAGCGATCGCCGCGCCCACGACGATCAGACAGACAATTGCTGCTACGGCAATCGTAGTTGGCAGGGTATGCTCACGGTCGGACGGGGCGACCAGGTATAGCGTACCCACTTGGAACCAGGAATCGGCGTCGTACACGGCAGCCCTACCGGTGAGTTCGGCCAACTCGAGCACCATGGCGCGGTCCAACGCCGGATCGAGTTCGTCAGTCAGGCGCCAGCGCCCCGGAAACATCGTGTCCAGGGTCGTTTGTGTTCGAGTTCGGCGCAGCAGTTCGACTGCCGTGGCTGTTTCCTGCCGCAACAGGTCACGATGAGCACGCGTCACCGATTGTACTGTCACGAACAGGGCGGCTGCCACCGCAACTATCAGGACCGCCAGTGCGGAGATTCCGAGCAGGACTCTTCGTCGCGCGGAGCGAGTCACCGTTCTCTGACTCGATCGATGTCTCGTGCTACTTCGGAAGCTGCAGTCTGGAGATTGTCGCCACGTAGGAGATGGCGATCCATGATGTCGAATGACAGATCCTCGATCTCATGGAAGTCCAGTACCTGTGCTCCCCACGGTGGCCTGCTGCCGGCCACTTGGTGTAAGAACGCCGCCTCGATCCCCAGTGTATCTTGTGTGGCCAACTCTAGAGCAAGCGTCCTGAAGGCCGGAATCTCGAGCCCTGCCGTGGCACGCAATCGCTGCGCCTGTTCGCTGGCTAGGAACGCAGCGAGCTCGATGGCGAGGCGCTTGTGTATGACGTTGGATGGCACCGCCCAACCGGAGCTATAGAGCACGTTCTGAGGATCTGATCCCGTGCGATGGGGAATGGGGGCCACTCCAAGACCGATATCACCCCTTCTGTTGTAGTGCAGCAGTCGTGGTAATAGCCAATGCCCGCCATGCAACATCGCTTGATCACCGACGTAGAAACGCCTGGTACGCATGGGATCGCCACCCCTCAAGAACTGAACTGGTGCAGCCTTCAAATCGGTTATCAG
>JBDGXD010000197.1:0-8213 GCA_039584755.1 Gemmatimonadota bacterium | reverse complement strand
GGGGTATCCGGTGAGGGTCGGTCACCGCACTGGTGGTCGGCGATATCGAGGTCTTGCGGATTGCCCACCCTTCCCTCCCGCGACCGGAGCAGGCTTACGACAACGGCGTTAATGGGTTCAATTGTCAGGTCGCGGACCGTGAACGTGCGGTCCACTTCTGTCGCAGCTGGTGAAAGCGAGGGATGACCATGAAGGAAAAAGTGGTACTGGCCTACAGCGGCGGATTGGACACATCGGTGATCTTGAAGTGGCTCCTCCTGAAGGGATTTGACGTGCTCGCGTACATCGCCGATGTGGGACAGAGCGACGACCTGGAAGCCGCCCGGCAGAAGGCGCTGGACACCGGTGCCACCGTGACTCTGGTGGAAGATCTCCGCGAGGAATTCGTCACAGATTTCATATTCAAGGCGTTCAAGGCTAACGCCCTGTACGAGAGCAGATATCTGCTCGGCACCGCTCTTGCGCGGCCACTCATCGCCAAGCGGCAGATACAGATCGCCGTTGAGGAAGACGCCCACTTCGTGGCGCACGGGGCAACGGGCAAAGGGAACGACCAGGTCAGATTCGAGCTGGCATACTACGCACTCGATCCGGCGATACGGGTCATCGCGCCCTGGAAGGACCCCGAGTTCCTGAACCAGTTCAAGGGCCGTCCTGACTTGCTCGCGTTTGCTGAAGAGCACGGGATCGAGGTAACCGCGACCCAAGGAAAGCCGTTCAGCGAGGACGACAACCTGCTCCACATCTCGCACGAAGCCGGTATCCTCGAGGACCCCATGTATCAGGCCGTCGAAGATGTCTACTCGCGAACCACGGCACCCGAAGACGCGCCAGGTGAGCCCACCCGGATCGCGATCACCTTCGAGGACGGGATACCGATAGGAGTGACCAATCTGGACGACGGCACTCAGGAGACCCGGCCACTCCGGCTGTTCCAATACCTGAACGAACTGGGTAGCCGGCACGGGATCGGCCGGTTGGACATGGTCGAGAACCGCTATGTGGGGATCAAGTCGCGCGGGATCTACGAGACCCCGGGCGGCACTATCCTCCACGAGGCTCACCTCGACATCGAAGGCATCGCGATGGACCGCGAGGTACTCCGGCTCCGCAACATGCTCACACCAAGGTTATCCGAACTCATCTACAACGGTTTCTGGTTCAGTCCCGAGATGGACTTTCTCATGGCCGCCATGGACAAGAGCCAGGAAGTGATCGACGGGACCGTCTACCTCAAGCTCTACAAGGGCCACGTCATGGCGATTGGACGGGAGTGCTCCTCGTCGCTGTACGACCAGGAACTCTCCAGCATGGACGTAGAGGGCGGGTTCAATCAGCAGGACTCGGAGGGTTTCATCAAGATCAATGCGATGAGGCTCATGGCACACAACGCTATCATGCGGAAGAAGCACAAGCACTGGGGAGTGGAGTGATTGAGTGAGAAGGGTAGAGATTGGGTGGCCACACTTCACCACGCAGCTGCAGTGCACCGGGAGTGATCAAGCGCCGCGTGCGCAGCCAAGATGGGATCAAACAGATCACACAAACACCGCCACTGGTTGCCGTATCCCTTACCAGCGGATCTCCCGGATTTGCGAAGCGCGCTCCTTGGTCAGCAGATTAAACGCCGCTAGGCGAGCGCGGCGCCGGATGGGCGTGACCGAAATAAGAACACCTGAGTATGGACAAGCGAGTAGAGCTGAGCGGCGCCTATTTGTCGCGTCTATGCCACCGGCCACATTCTGCCGAGGCAGCCTCCGATGCGCCCACCTCCCGAAACACGTGTCGCGCCGAATAGGTGCGCGAGGGAAACATCACGCCCCGGGTCCAGCGTAAGAACGCGTGCGCGGCGCGCGACTGGTGCCGTAGGAACAGACTGCGGGGCTCCGCCCGTCCACCGAGCCGCCGCTTGATATCGTACGAAGTCTGACCCATCTCGAGCACGGCAGCCCCACGCCGGATCGCGTGTGCGATCACCTCGGCAACCAAGCTGACGTAAGCCCCAGTCTCCCGATTGCGCGCGTAGTCGATACCGGCCAACAAGAAAGCGCATGTGTTGGGAGAGTCGAGCACTATTGCCGCCGCAGCTACCGCACCGTTCCGCTCGGCCAGGATTGCGCTGGTCTCGACCGGGAAGGCTAGATTCAACTCTTCGAAGAACGCGAGGTTGAGCCTCTCGAGCTGGAACTCCGCTCTGTCCATAACCTGATGATAGAGACTGTCGATCTCCGCACACCACGGCCCGAATTCCGCCACCGAACGGAAGGTGAGTCCGGCCCGGTGTGCCACACGCTGTGCCTGCCGCACCTGACGCCGGTAGCCAGAGCGCATGTCACAGACGTATTCCTCGAACGACGACCACCGCATCGCCAGTCGGCACGACGGCAGGCTTGCGGCCCAGATGTAGCCGAGCGACTCCAGGGACTCCAGTTCCTCGACCTCACACCGGTCGAACTCCTTCCAGCACACGATCGATGCATCGAGTTCCAGCGCCGTCTGGCCAATGACGTCTTCCAGCACCGCAATGCACCGCACCCGATCGGCATCGTGCCGAAAGCGGATGCACGGACGACCGAACGAAACCGGGAGTCCACAAAACAACACGCGAACTCGCAGAAAGTCATTGTACAACTGTCGCACACGGGCGACTGATCTCCTTAGGCTACGGGACGTGAGCAGCTCGAGCCTCACGTCCAAACAGCAGAGCGTGGCCACGCAAGCAAGCCCCTGCCCGTCCTCGATCAGTACGAAGCGGTACTCGGCTCCCTCCACGTCGGCGCGCTGGCACGCGCGGATGAACCGATGTGAGAGCTGCACATCGTCCGGGCCCAGCACCGAGTCCCACTCCGCCGGGTCCACCTCCTCGATGTGTTGCTGCACACGCACGTCACGCACAGCGCTGTCTGCAGCCGCAGTCTGGGTCCCCGCTCGAATCATGTTCCAGGCCACCGTAACGCGGCGAAGGCGTCGAGCGCTTCGTCGAGGTCCGCTGCGGAATGCCCAGCCGTCGCACAGAGCCTGAGCCGCGCGGCACCCTGCGGTACTGCCGGTCGCACGACCGCAGTCACCAGGACTCCGAGGTCACGCAGACGGCGCGCCGCCCGGTACGCGGTCTCGTCATCACCCAGCATGACTGGAACGATGCAGCTCTCCGAATCGCCGATGTCGTATCCGAGGGTACACAATCCGGAGCGCAGAGTCTCTGCGTTGTCCCTCAGCAACTCGATGCGCTCCGGCTCCGCGCGCAACACCCGAAGCGTCTCAAGCGCGGCCGCCGTGGCCGCCGGACAGAGGGCGGACGAGAAGATGTACGGAGCACCCGCGTGCTGCAGGTACACAATCAGTTCACGCGAGCCGGCCACGAACCCACCGTTGGAGGGAATGGCCTTCGATAGTGAACCTGTCCACACGTCCACGCAATCCGCCGCCAGGCCGAAGTGCTCGTCAACGCCCCTGCCGGTGTCGCCCAGCGCCCCGAACGAATGCGCCTCATCCACCATGAGAAAAGCACCGTTGTCGTTCTTAACGGAGATCAAGTCGGGGAGCGGACACGTATCGCCGTCCATCGAGTAGAGACCCTCGACAACAATGAGCGTCCGTCCCCCATTTGCGGGGTCGCGCAGCGCTGCCTGCAGTGAGCTCAAGTCGTTGTGGTCGAAACGCGAAACTGACGCTTTGGTCAGGCGGCATGCATCGACGATGCTGCGGTGTGCCTTGGAGTCGAGCAGCACTCGGTCGTTCGGACCGACGAGTGCCGGGATCACCGCGAGGTTTGCCGCGTAGCCGGAACTGAACGTGACGGCCGCTTCCACGCCCTTGAAGTCGGCGAGCTCGCGCTCGAGCTCCTGATGCAGAGCCGTCGTGCCCGTGAGCAATCGCACTCCTCCTGGACCGGTGCCATACTCTCGAGCCGCCGCGACAGCCGCCTCGGTGATTCTCGGGTGGCCGATTAGCCCCAGGTAGTCGTACGATGACAGCATGAGTAGCGATTCACCATTCACCCGTACCCTCGCACCGGAGCGTGTCTCCAACGGTTGTTGGTACGTGTACAGATCGTGTTCCTGGCCCCATCGCAGCAGCTGAAACCACGCGCGCGCGGGCGGCGTGTCGACCAGAGGTGTGCAGGGGGCTTCCGGCCGTTCTCTGAAGAGACCAACAAATGGATCGCCCAGCCGCGAGATCTCGTGCGGTTGTTCGGATCGAGACTTTGGCAGCGTCATGAGGATGCTCTCCCTTCTACCGGCACCGCTGCACGTAGATTCTGCACACCGGTCACCGGCACGTCGTGCAGCCCTGCCACCGGCGCACCACGATCGCGCGCCTTGCGCAGCTCACGCTCCGAGTGATGACGGTGCGCGACCAAGAATTGCGATGCGACACGCAGGCCACCGAGCCACAGACGTAGGAATTTTAGAGATAGGATCGGAGGACTCGTTCTGAGCGAGAGCCGGCGGGCCCGCCGCGGATTCAGGCAGGCGTGGAGGTACACGCCAAGCAACGAGCGGTAGTACGACTTGAGCGGCTGTCGCGTCGCCAACAAGACGTGTGACAGATCCCACAGACCGTGCGCCTCTCGATCGATCACGGTCCGGTCCTTGTAGTCGTCCCAGATCTTGGTACCGGGCATCGGAGTCAGAGGTGAGACGTTCAAGTAGTACAGACCAGTCTCGTCGATGAACTGAGTGAGCCGCTCCCAGTCCTCCGGACCGTAGTCCGGTTGTGTCACGAGCGAGCCGTAGGTATCCACTCCGTGGCGGCGCAGCACCTCGATCGCCTCCCGGTTGGCGTCGACCGTGCACTCCTTGTTCATTGACTCCAATTCGGGGTCGGTCGTCGCCTCCAATCCTATGAACACCGCACGCAATCCCAAGCCGGCCCACTCGGCAACAACGTCCTCGTTCTCAGCGATGAAGTCGGCGCGCGCGTACACCAGGTATCTCTTATGGATGTTCCGCTGTCGTAGCAGCTCCGCGAGTCTCTCCAGACGCTTGCGGTTGATGAGGAAAATGTCGTCAACGATGTACACGTCCTCGGCTTCGATCTGTGCCAGCTCCTCGACAATCGACTCGGGGCTACGGGAGTACGGCACTCCTCTCGTGATCTGCCAGGTGAAACAGAAGTTGCACCGGTACCAACACCCCCAGGTGGTTTTGATCGTGGCGACCGGCTGGTGGAACAGGTAGTAGTAGCGATGCCGCAGATGGGCCACTAAATCGCGCCTGGGAAACGGGAGGTCGTCGGGGCGCGGCATGTACGGTCGCTGCGCCGTGAACACAAGCCTGTCGCCCTGGGGTAGCGCCAGTCCCGCGACATCTGCCAACGCGCACCTCCCGGAAAACGCATCCATCAACTCAGGCATGACCGTGGTTCCGTCTCCCAGTGCCACGCAGTCCACGGCGGCGTCCAAGAAGTCCTCCGGCGCACGGGCCGCGTGAACGCCACCCACTACTGTGCGACAGCCGCGACTCCAACGCTTTGCAGCGCGGCACACCTTGATCGCCTCGTTGACACCCGAGATGTACACGCTCGTGCCGACCACGTCGGGTCGAAACTCACGAATCCGGCTCTCCAGGCCCCGCTCCAGGATGGCGTCGAAGATCTGCACTTCGTGGCCGTTGAGGCCCGCAGCGACATACTCCAACTCGAGCGGCTCGCAGATCATCACGTGCTTGAGGCCTATGGTATGGCGTGGCACCGGAGGTCGAACGAGCAACACACGCATGGTAGCCTCGGGTTTCACACGATACCCGGCGTGATCCGCCGGTGGATATGATTGCGGTAGTGCACGTTCACGGCCCAGACGACGGCACGCATGTACGGCCCGAGCGAGGCAGCGTTGCGCCCTACCCGGCGCAGAACAGACCGCCAGGTAAACAGTGCGCGGTACAACTTCCAATAACCCGCCTGCAACTCGTCGGGCGCGAGACGCTTGGGGCGGAAAGTGACATAACCTCCGGTGCACCGACTGAAGTCCCGCGTGAGAATCCTCCCGTCCTGCTCCAGCGCGTCATACAACGGCGTCCCTGGAACGGGTGTGAGGATGTGAATGCGGGGAACCGAGATCGCGTTCTCCATGAGGAACTGGAACGTGTGCTCGAACACGGAGCGATCGTCGCCGTCCAGGCCGATGATCATCTCGGTCGAGACGTCGATACCGTAACGGCGTATCGTGCGAACCGACTGCTCATACAGGCGCGGCTCGTTGAATTGCTTGTCGATGCTGGCCAGGCTGTCGGAGACAGTCGACTCCACTCCGAATGAAAGCAGGCGGCAGCCGCTGCGATGGGCGAGCCGAAGCATGTCAGGCCGGTCGGCTATGTGGAGACTGCTTTGGCTCATCCAGATGACCTTCTCGGGAATGAGCGCTTCCCACAGCTCGATGCAGTAGTCGAAGTCCACCGCGATGTTGTCATCGATGAAAGCGATGTACCGTGTCCCGTGTCGCCGGGCAGCCCGCACGTCCCGCACGACCTGGTCCACCGGCCGCTTGCGGTATCGTGCTCCATGGAAGGCTGTGACCGAGCAGAAGGTACAGGCAAACGGGCAACCACGAGTCGCCTGGACCGGGCGCCAGAGCCCGTGCTTCCGCGGATTCATTAGGTCGTAGCGCGGTTGGGGAAGCGCGTCGATCGCTGGCGGGACAGACGCACGATACACCTGTCTCAACCTGCCGGCCGCGGCATCGGTCACGACTTGGGTCCATACGTTCTCAGCTTCGCCGACGACCACTGCATCGGCATGCTCGAGCGACCACTCCAACTGACCGAGACTTGCCGCGATCCCGCCGATCACGACCGTCTTGCCACGACTCCGAAACGCATCAGCGATCTGCCAGGCCCTGACAATACCTGAGCCCATGCCGGTGAGGCCGACCAGGTCCCAATCCTCCTCGAACGGGATGTCTTCGACAGTCTCGCTCACGAGGCGCAAGCGAACGTCAGGCGGCGTCACCGCCGCAAGCATGGGCAACGTCAGGCCCGGAAGGTGCATCCGACGCTGCTTGATCGGGCGCCCTTGATAGTCGAGTGCCGTCGGAGCAACCAGCAAGATCTTCATCGCCGTAGTCCCATCAGTTGAACACAGCAAATGTGGCGCGGCCCTCGCAAGAAAACGTCAAAACCCTGTGGCACTTGGGCTTACGGCACAACGTCCTGCGTCTCCCCAGATGCGTGCGTCCGACTCGCCCGCTCAAGCGCTACGTGCGCAACCGCGACTGCCAAGTTGCAGATCTTGTCGAGCGCGGTGCGCGTCAGCAACATCGCGGCGACAGTGGCTTCGTACATCGTGGGTAGCGTCATCACGCCAAGAATAGCACCGATGCCCACCAGGTCTTTGGCCGGTATGAACGGCATCCGGCTCACCACGGTTGCCACCACCAGCATTCCCGCCCATAGGCTGAGAGGAGCGTCGGGCACCACGACCCACCACTGCAGCACTTGCAGCGCGAACACGAGCAGCAAGAATCGCCCGAGGTGAACCGTGCTCAGGTACAGCACCGTCCGCGGACGCAGCGTGAGAATCGTCCGCCGGAACCGGACGCCGAGAACTACGAGCAAGACGGCCAATAGGGCCGCCCCTATGACGAAAAGCGGATGCGTATCCGCCATGACCGCGCTGAGCAGCATGGGCGCCGCGCACAGCACCAGCACCGTCAGCGACACCCAGGATGCCAGAGACGACGCAATGAGATTGTCCTTGAGCACTCCGACGATGAGCCGGGCGGGCAAGCCCACGTGTCGCCGCGTCCAGATGAAGAAGAACGCTTCTCCAAGACCACTTACCACATCCTGGTTCAGTGTGCGCTTGTGCACCAGCGATAGGAGGCTTCTTTCCACCGGCACCCTCCACAACACGCGGAACACCAGCGCCTCGACGAGTGGCAGCTGCAGATACAGTCCAAGCCACACCACGTAGAACCAAGGTGTTCGCGGACGTGAGATCCAGACTGCCTGCCACCCTATGCCCGACACTTTGTACGCTAGCCACACTAAGACGGCGAGCAGAGACGCCGCGCGACCCAGCCGGATCCAGCGTCTACCCCGTGTGCTCCGTGCAAAGGCTCGAATCACAGTCTGCACCGAGTCCGTTGCTTCTACTGTGAGTCCGTGCCGTCCGCTCATGGGCCGCCTCGTCGCGCCGAAGAGAACTCAGGAGAGAGAGACGACATCATGAGGTTGGGGCCTTCCCCAGCAAGATCACGAGCAGCGCTGGCA
>JBDGXD010000196.1:0-8573 GCA_039584755.1 Gemmatimonadota bacterium | reverse complement strand
TCCGGGAGCCAGAGTACCGCACAAATGTCGGAGGTCGTTCGATGCAGAGGATCACAACCCCGCAGCTCCTGCGCCGTCACGCTGTCCCATTCGCCATCTCTTTCGCATCACTGACGTTGCTGATGCTCGCCAGACAGGCCGTCCGCTATGTGCCTCAGCTGAGCGCGAGGGGGGAGCCGGTCGGCACGATTGTCGAGGCGCTGCTGCTCGCGGAGGGTTATCTCTTGCCCCTGACGCTCCCACTGGCCGTCTTTCTCACTGTTTTGTGGGTTTTCACACGATTGAGAGCGGAGGGTGTTCTCGTACCGGCACTGCGAGTACGCCACGGAATCCTGCGCCCTGCGAGTACGCCACGGAATCCTGCGCCTCGTCTTTCCCGTGCTCGGGGCTGCCTCTGTCATCGCCACGCTGACCTTCGTCTCGATCTCCCAGGTCACCCCCCGCACAAACGCGCGGCTCATGGCGGTGTTCGCGGGCGCTCAGCTCCAGCCTACCGACCGGACAATGACCATCGGTGAACTGCGGGAGGCAGCACGGAGCGCCAGGACCGAAACCGGGTCGGACGCAATCGCGCGCGCGGTCGCGTACGAGGTCGAGATCCAGAAGAAGTTCGCTCTGGCCGCCTCGTGTTTGGTTGTAGCGCTGGCTGGCGCGGCGATGGCGATTCGCTTCCCGCGCGGCGGCGTTGGGCCAGTACTCGTCGTCGTCGTCGTCGTGGCCACCGGGTATAACTTCTCGTTGGTGGCAGGCGAATCGCTCGCCAACCGGCAGGTGATCTCGCCGTTCGTCGCCATGTGGATGGCGAACGCGTTACTTCTCGCCGTCGCCCTTCTTCTTGTCTGGCGGCCGGGGCGTAGTGACCACACTGCCGGAGAGAGGTCACCTGCCTTCGAAGGGTGAGGACGCCGGGGAGCCAACCCGAGCAGCACCCCCCGCGACCGGGGCGCCAGTTGATAGATCCCCAAGCCGCGCTGGACGGCGTATGACGCGAAGTTCTTCGGCATCGAGATGCCGGACGAAGTGCGTATGACGGTCCAGGACCGGGCCTACACGAGCCCGATCTGGTATACGCCATAGCGTCCAGTAGCTGTGTCAGTTTCTGTGTTAGTTAGGTCTCACAAAGTCTTACATGGAGAGGTGTGAAGTACGACAAAGGACGACACGAACTCGCAGTTGAACAACAAGATGTAACGAAATGATGCAAGACTTGGCCCGCCTCTTAATCAGTAGGTCGATCTGTGATCACAGACCGACACCTGCGGCTGATCATCAGAGTGGATCGGTAGGATCAGGGATTGAGAATTGGAGTCACTAGTTTTTGTCCAATTTGCCTCGTTCGTCCGTGCACTACCGTTTACAACGCCCCTACGATGGTTCGGAAAAACATCCTCAAGTCGCTGCGATGATTCTCGATAGGTCAAGTTGGACAGCGGGGATTCTCGTCCTTAAAATCCCTTGGGGGCAACCCCGTGCGGGTTGATCATCACACGCGCGGCGGCGCGTGCGATGATCCGCTCTGTTCACGTCGCGGCGTTCGCCGCTCGCTCACGCCGCAACGAATCCCGCCCCGGGCATCTCATAGATAATCAACGACTTACGACGTGCTGACATAGGTCAGCTACTCCTGCCTGTTCGCCCTGATTGTGCCCAATCTGTGCCCAATTCGCTGTTGTTGTGTTTGGGTTGGGCTTCGTTCTCTTCCTGTTTCTCCTTTTCGGGCGCTCCGTGGAATCGCGCCAGTTTCTTGGCAGCGTCGATCAGATCGGCGCCGGACACTATGTCGTAGCGGTCGAACACTGATCGTGTTTTGTGTCCCGTCAACTTCATTGCGATGTTCTCAGGGACCCCGTATCTGGCGAGAGTATTCCGGTGCCAACACCAGCACACGACTCATAGGTCGCGTCAGCAACCACCACAACGCCGCCCATGCGTCGATAGCCGTCTTGCCTACACCATGACCACTCATCACCGCCACCCTTGGGTGCCGCACAACGTCGTTCAACACGTCGAACTGGTAGGACGAGCCGTCGCTGCGACGTGTGGCACTGTCAGCGCCCAGCACGTCACGACAGAACGTGACAGGGCGATCACGGTATCGACCGAAGGCGTCCTCGACACGACTAGGCACCTGCAACGCCTCAACGTCGGCTTTCATCGCACGGACCCAGCGGTCGATGTTACGGGTCATGTCTTACCGCCTTGACTGCGACGGTGTAGGTTTGGCGCATCGGAGTCGCCCTCCCAACCCATTAGGAGGAACCGATGCGCCGTCCTAGTAGTGCTGTGCTGTCCATGACTTTCTTGACCGTCGCTAGCACGGTCGTGACCCTGTATTGGTTCGTCAAAGTCTGGCAAGGCGACAACCCAACCGACAGGACTGTGCTGCTGATCTACGCGATGATAACCGTATTCCTTGGTGTTGTTACGTCTGCGATGGCTGCGAGGAACAAAAAGCGCGACACAATGCAGTAGCTCGCGTCCGGTCACGCCGCGCTCCCTTACCGCCCCTAGCCCAGCGTGTAGGTTTGCCGTCTGACAGTCGTCACCACCCTCCAGGAGGAACCGATGCCCGGTCGCGCGTCTGCTTTGTATCCGAAATGGAGTTTCCCGGCCTATATCGTCTTGACCATCGCAGTAGGTGTGATCTTCGTCTATCGGGTGGTGCGCGGGGGGGAATGGTTCATCTTCTTGATGTTGTTTCTGGTTTTCGGGTTTAACGTCTATGTGAGTTGGCACGTTAGTAAGAAGGCCACCGACACACCGAAACCGACTGGGTAGGGTCAGGGAATCACGCATTAACCGTCGTCCTTTGGCGCAGGATCGTCCCCTGCGCCTGTTTCTTCGTCCTCCGCAGCAGACGTGCCTGGTTGAGCCAGTCGCTGTCTTCGTCGGTCAGGTCAAGCAAACAGTCAATTTCGTTGTCTTCGGCTTGCACTTTTCTGAAGTACTCCTGTATCCGTTTCCGATCTTCATCACTGTACTTGCTCATTGCTTCGTTCCTTTCGTCGGGAAATGGCGACGGCAGGCCGGGCTTGCCATGCCCACGCCGTGTGCCCCGTGGCTTGATGGAATCACACGGTTGCCACACCGCCGCCAAGAGTCACGATGCTACCCCTAGTCGTCGACCCTTCAGTTCGGCCTTGAGTCGAATCACCTCGCCCTTGATGTCGTTGACCACTTCACGGGTCAGCTTGGACTCGTTAGCTCGCAGCCAGACTTCGACGCTCCGTACCGCGGCCCCTGCAACTGAGCCGGGCAGCATCTTCGCGGCAGCCCACACGCCAAGCCTGTCCAAGCGGCGCATAGCGTCCTCAATCGTCACCAATGTGCCGAACTCGGCCTCGACCTTAGCTAGAGTCAGGCGGCGGTTTGCCCTAGCCTTACCGCCCACGGAAGCGTGCTCGGAGATTCGTTGATTTCCTTTAGGCACTAGGCACCTCCAAGCTGTGACAAGGCTCTGACATTGGGCACATTTTGGGCACATGCCCGATTGAAACCCTTATCTGTCAATGACTTGAGAAGCCCCAAGGGATCAGGAATCCCGTGGGGACTGATCAAAGCCACGCACGCGGGGCCATCTCGCTGGTCGGAGCCTCGGATGCCTCTCCTACCTCGCTGATTCACTTCTTACCTCCCCACAATCCGAGCGGTACCTTTGCCACGATCCCAAGACCCCTCCACGGAGGTTCTCATGCCTCGCATCCGTATCTGTGCCACCCTCGTCGCGCTCCTGGTGCTCAACTACGCCGTCGCCCACGCCCAAACGCTCGTCCTCCAACAGAACAAGTGCGATATGGGTAAGGTCGGTGAGCTTCGCGCCTTCGTTGACTCCGCATTCGTGCCAATCGCACAGGAGCTTGTTAACGAGGGTAAGATCATGGGATTTCACTCGGCGTTTCACTCGTGGGGTGACGAGTGGAACGTGGTGTACTTCTACGTCGCCGAGAGTATCCCCGCATTCCTCAGTGCGTTTGGGGAGGCGTTCTCCCGTGTACAGGAGCGGTATCCTGAAGCCACGTCGATGTTCCAAGATTGGTGCTTCGAGCACAAGGACAGCTTCTATAGCATGGGGAAGATGACCGAGCACCCGCCAGTACCGAACCGCTAGGACTCGCTTGGAACGCGCTGCAACACCGCCCGGCCGAGCGCCGGGCGGTGTGCTGTTAGCTGTGCCCAAATTGTGCCCAAAACGTAGGGTATGATCCGGTACTGATGTGCAAACGGAGGGCGAGCAAGGGTGCCGTAAGCCGTTGACCTCGTGTCGGATCGTGTCGTTTCGTGTTCTGCTGTCCGATCCGTTTTGGCGACTTAAAATCCCTTGGGGGTAACCCTGTGCGGGTTGATCCGCATCGCTTCCGCGATGCTTGATCCGCGGCGCGTCACCTTCGGACGATCGTGCGACCGTCCTCTGGGTACGCGCTTCGCGACGAATCCCGCCCCGGGCATCGTTGTATATCAACGACTTACGCGACTTCATCCTGGTAACGGCAACCCGAACTTCGTATGTATGGGCTGGCTGACCAGCCCGAGCACGATGGTTTCACATCTGGGCGCACTGGAGGTGTAATGGATCTCGTCGTAGTGGGAGTGGTAGCCGGGGTGTTGGGGACGTTGGTGATGGACTTGCTGAACCTTCTATTCGCTCGAGCTGGGATAATCACGAAAATGCACATGGAGGTGCTTGGGAGGATGGCCGCGGGCTGGGCACGCGGGCGCTTCCGCTATGGGCACCCGAGCGAGATGGAAAAGGTCGCAAACGAGGTGGTTTACGGTTATGTGACGCACTACGCCATCGGCGTGGGCTTCGCGGTCTCGTACGTGCTCGGTTGGGATCTCTTGGTCGGAGGGCCCGCATCACCGGTATGGGCTCTTGCCTATGGCGTTGCGACGACGGTAGCCACCTGGTTCTTCGTTTTCCCGTCCCTTGGGTTTGGAGTGTTTGGAAGGCGCTCCCCTGAAGGCCTTAGGGCTACTCTCTCCAGCTTGGCCAACCACGCATTCTATGGACTGGGAATCGCGATCGGGATCGCATTGATGTGAGAACCGGGGAAGGGGGTAACCCCGTGCGGGTTGATCATCACACGCGCGGCGGCGCGTGCGATGATCCGCTCTGTTCACGTCGCGGCGTTCGCCGCTAGCTCACGACGCGACGAATCCCGCCCCGGGCATGTTGGCACACAAACACTTAGACCGCGTTTGCAGCGCGGCAAAGAGACTAGTCAAGTGAAGGTGTGCCAACGTTTGTGCCAATGGTGGTTTCACTAATTAAGTTTCTGCGTCGCGCTGGCGAACCTTGTACCGAGTTGAGACCTCGAAGGTTTCTTGCCCACTCACCTCTGAGAGTTTAGGAGGAGATATTGTGCCGGTCGAAGTACAGATAATCAGCATCATTATGGCCGCCGTAGCGGGCAGCTCGGCTGTCTGGGCGCTGGTCCATTTCAAGCTCAAGAGTAAAGAGTTGGAGACGCAAGGCAGAAGCACCGAGTTGGGACAGATCGTCGACGCGCTGCGGGACGATCTCGACGACACGCGAGGACAGTTGGCCGAGGTGCAGGAACGGCTCGACTTTGCGGAACGCTTGCTCACCGCCGGACGTGCATCGCAGGACGACAAGAGCAAGTGATGGTATGACTCGTGGGTCGCACCTTGGGGGCAACCCCGTGCGGGTTGATCATCACACGCGCGGCGGCGCGTGCGATGATCCGCTCTGTTCACGTCGCGGCGTTCGCCGCTCGCTCACGCCGCGACGAATCCCGCCCCGGGCATAGTGGCGCACTTTGGACCTGAGGTTTGTCTTCGAGCCGCCGGCGAGTCTGAATGCACCCCAATGGGCACACTCAAGGCACACCGTTTTCGAGGTCTTTACACCGCAACACACTAGAGGCGCGCAGTGGATTTCCCATCGGGGGATACTCGCTCGACCTAGCTCGCCTGCTCAGCCGCAGGACCAGGATTGACATATAGTACGTAACGTACTATAATGTTACGTACTATGACGAAGCATACTACGACCACGCTCGATTACGCTCTGCTGGGGCTGCTCTGTCAATCGCCCCAGTCGGGCTACGACTTAAGGAAGGTCTTCGAGACGACGGCTATCGGGAGCTTCAGCAGCAGTCCCGGTACCATCTACCCGGCGCTACGACGACTCGAGCAACAGGGCCTCGTTGAGGGCCAGGTCGACAGCACGAGGGCCATGCGGCCGAAGAAGGTATTCCGTCCCACGAAGGCAGGCAGAAAGGCTCTGACCGAGTGGCTCTCGCGCAAGATCGACCGCGAGGACGTGGAGCGCCGCGCCGATGAGCTGATGCTGCGGTTCGCATTCCACTGGATGCTCGACAGCAACACGCTGACTCGCCGTTTCCTCGAGAGTTTCCTCAGTGAAGTCGAGGATTACTTGGGCGAGCTGACCCGTCAGCGCAAGGAGTATCCGAAAGACGGGCCACTGCACCCGCGGTTGGCCCTGGTGGCAGGCATCGAACAATACCGGGCCAGCGCGCGTTGGGCGCGCAAGGCCATCGAGGAGTTCAAGGAGGAAGGCTCGTGATTACTCGAGAGACCTTGGTTCGCTGGTTGTGGAGAATCCCCGTCTGCGTGGCGCTGGTGTTGATCGGCCAGATGCTCGGCGTTGCGCCCGTTTCGGCCCAGGAGTTGCCGCCACCACACGTGGATGTAGCCGAGGGGACCCAGTTTGGATTCAGAGTACAGGGCCCGGAATCGATCCTCACCCAGCAGTATGACCTGGGTAGGAAGCGTTCTTTGGGTCCACAGCACTATTCCATGGATGTTGAGATCATCACCCGCGCGAGTGATGGCTCGAGGGCAAACGTAGAGACCTATAGAATGCGTCTAACCGGGACGCCGGGTGATCTCTCTGCTGGAAAGGCCGACAAGTGGACCTGCACCTCGTTCGCGCTAACGACGGGCGATGGCCCCGAAGTCACTGTTCCGGCGCTGGAGGGATGGTCGTATGACTTCGACCGGAGTGTAGCGATTGACGAGCATGGCCAGGTGCTGGGCATTCCGCATGCGAAGTTCGAAACCCTGACCGACAACAACGGCAACGAGCTAGATGCGATAGTTGCGTACCAGGTCTACAACCAATTCGTTCAATTCCACGCGTACGTGGATCAGATTGCGACTGCGGACCTGGAGGGAGGCAAAGGCATTCAGAACCTGAAGAGTATCGGAGACACGGTGGTCTTGGACGATTTCTCCGAAGACTTGCCTCTCACCGTGGGCTTGATCATTAGGGAGGGCTCCGTATACAAGCCCGGCGAGGAAACGCTCGAATTCAAAGGGCTGAGTGTTGTAGATGGCGAGCCCAGCGCCCTGCTGGGTATAGATGGGGGTGAGGGCTCGTATGCCATGGTCATAGAGACCATGCCGAATCTCAATGCAGAAACAGTTGGTGGCACACGCTTTTTTGGCGACTTATACGTCGACCTTGTGTCGATGTGGCTGAAGAAGGCTGAAATCACGGTAGTGGATGTGACCGAAACGAGCATCCGGGGCAACGTTGTTGCAAACACGACCATTGAGTCCCATTACAGCATAAGGGCGATGAGGAAATAGATGGGGAGAGGATGAAACACGGGGAGGAATTATGCGACAGAACCGGCCCATTGTGCGCGCTGGTGCTGCGATTATCGCGACGCTCATCGGTTGGGGACTGATGCGGCTTCTTGTCCCAGCCTTCGACTACTTTTCGCCCGACAGCCTTACCCGCGATCTCGAGCGCAGCTGGTTCATTGCCGCCGGAGCACGCAAGGCCGCGAGCTTGGGCTACCTCACCGTGGCACTGGTCCTAATGGCAGTGTTCTTCAACGCTGTGCAGCAACGCTGGCCGGGACGGCGCGGCGTCAAGGGACTGGCGTTCGGAGCGTCGCTCGGTGTCGTGTGGTCGTTTGGAGGTTCATCTTCGCGCCGCTGGCGAGCGGCGCTCGATGCGCTTTGTTCACTCACGGCTTCGCCGCTCATTCACGCCGCAACACCTACGCCTCGCTTCCGCGAGGCTCGGTGCGCTTACTCCCTCGCGCCTGTGGCGCTCGGTCATGCCGCGTCGAGTCCCGCCCCGGGCATCTGCAGTAGGGACAACTGAAAAAAGGAACGGACGCTCTCGGTTGAGGAGTTGAGGGGAATCATAGCGCCGGAAGCCTAACTCGTATCGACAGAGCAGTCACCCTGACTCGCGCGCAGAGGGCGTGAAGTTTTCGGTTTGACCGTCGGTTTGGTGCGGCAGAGCGAGTACCAAGGCTGCCGTTCCGACTGCGCACGACTGTAGCGGTCTTGTAGCGGTTTGGCTCGTGAATGTCTCCCGCCTGCGGTTCGGTAGGTGGGTCTCCTTCCGCCCAAATCGGAGTTGCGTGTTATGCCGCGTGGTTCTTGCAGCATAACACTCCCGCCTCACAAGTTCGGATTAGTCAAGTCTGCGCGGCGTTTGACGTTCTGCCCATCGCCTTCCCAGAAAGCCGTTGATATGCTGCGAGTGACGTGTAGGATATGCAGTTATGCTGGTCAGTACATTTACTAGTTAGGAAGCGAGCGCGGGTTTGAGATGAGCCGTGGCCTGA
>JBDGXD010000195.1:0-8238 GCA_039584755.1 Gemmatimonadota bacterium | reverse complement strand
AACCACTGCACCCGAGTGAGACAAGTAGCATCAACCCGCCGAAAGAGTATGATCTGCTGCCGAGTTGGTCAAGCGCAAGTCGTTGAAACATAGTCATTTAACCAGACAAAATGTGTCGCGGAGAGCCGGCGAATCCGGCCTACCTCCTTCGAATTGAGCGGATCCTATCCCCCTGAACAATCCGGTCGACCACGTCCAAGCCAGCCTCTACCTCCCCAACAACAGGATAGGTCCCATCGAGGTGCGGCTGCGGACTGTGAGTGATGAAGAACTGGCTACCACCGGTATCAGGTCCCGACAGTGCCATTCCAACTGTCCCGCGGCCGTACCGCCGTCGACTGTTCTCGTCTCGGAGCGCGAAATCCGGCCCTCCCCAACCGTCTCCCCGTGGGTCTCCATCTTGAATTACGAAGTTGGGAACGACTCTGTGCCAGTTGCTGCCGTCAAAGAAATGCTGATCAGCCAGTCTCAGCAGCGCTTCGACCGTCAGCGGCGCTTCGGCCGCGAAGAGCGTGACTTCGATCCGGCCTCGATCTGTCTCGATCGACAACTTGGGGTTCGCACCGTTCTGCTCGGCGGGGATGATCAGGTCTCGCGCGATCGCTCGGTAATCATCGAAGTTACGACCGGTCTCTATCGGGGTGACCGGGCCCCACTGCACCGCCGCCGCAGGAAACCGGTCGATTGCAGCCCGGCGCACCAAGTAGTCGTCCGATTCGGTGAACCTGTTCAAGAACTGATCTTCCACCGCCAGTCTCTCGGAAAAACCCAGTTCTGATACCGCGGCAAGTGCGGTCACTGAGGCGATCCGAGCGTCGTTGATGGCATCCGCCAGACTCAACTCGTAGGCCCGAACCAACAGTTCCACGTCCGACCGGGCTGGCGCACGGCCGATGCGACGCGCGGCCAACGAGCGCACCACGACATCATCGTGCACCACCAAGGTCCTCGCCATTTCGTTGGCTCGGATTGAGTCGATTCCAATCAGCGCTTCATACGACCGTGCCACCACCCGCGCGTCCAGATCGCGCGTGAGGTCCACCAACCACGCGAGCGCCGTATCTCCTCCGACCAAACCCAACGCCTCCGCTCCGGCAGCCCTGAACGACCAATCAGCTTCGGTTATCCAAGCAGCAGAGAGTATGAGCGCCTGGTCGCGCCCGGCACGTGCAAGACCCAACAATGCCTGTCGTCGCTGTGCCTGAGTACCCTGAGTCGTCGCCTCTGCCAGCACCGCTGCAGCCTCTTCCCCTCCCACCTGTCCCAAGGTCACCAACGCTTGCGCGCGGACGTTGGGATCGGAATCTGCCAGCGAGTTGACCACCAAAGCAGTGAATTGGGGATCTCTGTAGGTCCCCAGCGAGCGCAGTGCATTGGTCCGGACATGAGGATCGGAGTCCTCCAGAAGGGGCGTTATCCACCGGGCTGTTCCGCTGCGATCGAGACCCGCCGAATCCGCCAAGTTCGCCGTCAAGGCACGAACCGCCCAGGATCGAATCAGCGGATTCTGATCGTGGACAGCACGCAAGAAGGTGTTGGCAGCATCCTTGGCTCGCAGTCGACCGAGCGAATACACCGCGGCCTGCCGGGCGGGGTCGGATTGAACATCGGCGTACTGCACCAGCAACGTAATGGGTGCATCATCGCCCAAGCGCCACGCTTCAGCCAATGCCCGGACCACACTCTGGGGAGAATCGTCGCCCGCCACCGCTCGCCCCACCCAGCGCACCAGAAACTCCTGGTAAAAGTCCGCCGCCGCCCGGCCCCCGCCGCGCGCGATCGCCGCCGTGGCTTCGAGCTCAACGCCGGATTGACCCTCCGAACCCGTCCCCAGCGCGATCTCGCGCAGTCGGTCAAACGCCGACGGATCGGCAGCAAGACCGAGAGCGAACGCAGCATCTTGGCGCACCGTTGGTGATGGATCGTCCAACAAATCGAGCAGGATCTCGGTGCCTGCCGGATCGGCGATCCGCCCTATGGCCAGCGCTGCCCGGCGCCTGACCATTGCTTCCCGATGATGAGCCGCGGTGGCCAGCACGGTGGCGTCGAACACGCGCTCATCCTCAGATTGCAGCACCCGAGCTATCACGTCCACGACGGCCTCGTCTTGCGAGGCAGCGACCGCCGGACAGGCCAATAGGACAGCCAGGCTACACGCGTACCGGATCGACAACAGGCACCAACTTCTGGCGAATGTGTTCGGGAATTGTCGTACGCTCATAGGCTGAGTTCACAGCCATGAGCGATGTCTCGGCTGTTGCCAAGACCCGTAAGTCCTCGATGCGTTCCACCACGTACCCGAATATCACGCGGCGGGAAGAGACCTCCCTGACCCAACATCTCGTGCGCAGCGCATCGTCGTATCGTGCGGCAGCTCGGAATCGGATCTTGGCATCGACAACGGGCAGTAGCAGTCCCTGCTCTTCCATGTCCCGATAACTCGCACCGAGAAACCGCATGTGATCGGTGCGGGCCTGTTCACACCAGATGAGGTAGTTCGAGTGATGGGCTACTCCCATCTGATCGGTCTCAGCGTAGCGCACTCTGAACTGGGTGCTTGTAACGCCAACGTCACTCATGTGCCGTGAAGCCTTCTTGGGTCGGTATTGTCCATCTCTTTGGCTCACCAAATCCCGGCTGATTGTCAGGAACACAATACGAACTACGGCGGCAGCAAAATAGGACCGCCACAAACGGAAAGTCAAACAAGACAGGAGGTTGCGGGCACGGGTCGTGCTCCGGTATACTCCCGCCGTGCCACACCCCTCAGTGACTGTCGTCGTGTCGGATGCCCACATCGGTCAGGTCCCACAGGCAGTGGTCGAGTCATTTCATCGATTCCTGGCGGCAGTTCCTGATCTGGGCGATCACCTGCTGATAAACGGGGATCTGTTCGAATTCTGGTTCGAGTACCACCACGTGATCCCCCGCTTGTGTTTCCCCACACTCGCCGCTCTGGCCCAACTCCGTAGCGCTGGCATCGCCATCACGCTTACCGGTGGGAATCACGACCGCTGGGGAGTCGGATTCTGGGAGAACGAACTCGGGGCCCGGTTCTACCCGATGCACGCCGAACTCGAGTTGGCCGGTTGGAGGACATGGGTCTCACACGGTGACGGAATGGGGGAAATCAAATCCGGGTCACGCTTGCTTCATTCGGTGACCCGGCATCCGCTGACTGAGAGGCTATTCCGTCTGATACATCCCGATCTCGGATTCGCCCTGGTTCGTCGGATGTCCAACCGGCTGGCTCGGCGCCGTAGTACGGAGTTGATCGACCAGCATGCGATGGCGCAGGCCGACTTCGCCCGCGACCTCCTGCAGCAAGACCCGGACTTGGATCTGGTGGTCATGGGACACACTCACCGCGCTACTCTCGAACCCGTTGCACAGCGTCGCTGGTACCTGAATCCGGGGGCGTGGTGTGACGGAAACGGGTTTGCCTTGATCTCAGAGAAAGGCCCCGAACTCAAGACATTCGGGTAAGACCCTAGTCGAAGGCCGGAGACCAGTGCAGCGACAACCCAATCCCGATTTCGCCTCCAGGCATGACCTGGGCTTTGAGATCCGTCGGGAAATCCCACATCAGAGCCGAAACGTACGCCTCTGTCCCAGCCAGAAGATGGTTGAAGATCAGCAGCACGAGCCAGTCCTGAAATTCCTTCCTCTTGTCCTCCACCGTTTCCGCTCCAATGCTCTCCTGGTAGCGGAGCTGGTGCAACGATTTGACCACCATCGTAGCTGTTAGACCTTCCCACACGATGAACACGGCTCCCGTCACCCGTCTTCCCAAGACTGACTGTCCCCAACCGGGAAGGAGAAACGAGCGCCCGAAAGCGCCCAGAGGAGAAATCGGCGGATCGAAGCGAAACGGCGGCACCGGAATCGTGTCTTCCGGTTGTTGTTGCTGCTGTTGTTGCTGCTGAGTGGGTGGTACCACTTGAGCTGCGGCACACACCGGTGTGGCTAGCGCCAGGGCAAGCAACCGTGGAATCAGGAGACGCACAATACCGGTAACTTTGCCGGCTGAATCATCGCCACGACCGACGTTGTGCCGGGCCGGCGCACTTCGCCATCGAGATGCACAATCGTCGATCCAGACAATGACGTGATCTCTACCTCCCGGGTTTGGAAGATGGTTACAGGTGCAAGCTTTGTGTGCGTTCCCGCAAGTACTCTGGGAATGTAGCGGAGGAAAGTCAGGATACCTATGTCCCTGATGAGACAGACATCGAGCAATCCATCCCGCGCGTCGGCGTCCGGCGTCAACTTGAATCCGCCGCCTGCCGTCTTGCCGATGGCCACCTCCGTCATCAGTATGGCTCCGCTTTCGCTGTGCTCCGCCGCCCTGACTTCGAGAGTCGGCGCGCGAAACGAGAAGAACGTGCGATAGACCGATGCGAGGTAGAGCGCAAATCCCCGCAGCCGTCTGTACTCCAGAATGTTGCGGGCAACTTCTGCTCCGAACCCAATACCAAGGCCGTTGACGAAGTACTCGTCCATGGCAACGCCCACGTCGAGCCGCGACACGGTACCCTGCAGCACTGCCTCGAGGTTCTTCTCCGGGTGGCGGGCCTTGTTGAGTCCCACCATCTTCGCGAAATCATTGCCGGTGCCGATGGGCACGTGAGCCATCACTGTCTCGGTCGGTTCACCGGTCAGCAATCCGTTGACCACACCGTGCACCGTACCGTCGCCGCCGACTGCGACAACGACTGGCCAGCCCTCCCGCTTCGCATCCACCGCGAGTTCTACTTCATGACCGCCGTAGTTGGTTTCGCGGACTTCTATATTCCAGCCGAGTTCGCGCGCAGTGGCAGGCAGGCGGGCAAAGAGTCGCCGTGCCCTACCACGGCCGGCTTCGGGATTCAGGATGAAGAGGGCACGCTTCTCAGGTGGAACGACGGGAAGATCGGCAGGAGGTCCGTTGGCTTTCATGCGGCAAGCTGGTAGCTCATGTGCATGACCCGCCTTGACAGCGATACGCAAGCGTCAATCCACAGTCCGCCACGCCCATCCTGTGACCTGAACGCCTGCATGCCCAGGGTACATACAATGCTGGCGGGAGCGTGTGGGAATCGAACCCACCAGAGTCGCCAAAGGCACCTCCCAACGGTTTTGAAGACCGCGCAGGCCACCAGACCCAATCCGCTCCCCAGCAAAATGTTACTTCAGTGCTACTGCGTCTATCTCGACCAATGCACCCTTGGGTAGCGCGGCTGCCTGCACAGCGGCTCGAGCCGGCTTGTGGTCGCCAAAGTGAATGGCATAGACTTCGTTCATTGCCTGGAAGTCGGCCATGTCAGCCAGATACACTGTCGTCTTCACCACAGCGTCCAGGCCTGTGCCGGCGGCGGCGAGCACTGCCACCAAGTTCTTGAACACTTGCTCGGTCTGTTCCGCCGCAGTGGAACCAACCATTTCCATGGTACTCGGATCCAGCGCTATCTGGCCGGCCGTGAAAACAAACCCACCGGCCACGGTCGCCTGACTGTAGGGACCAATGGCTGCTGGGGCGTTGTTTGTAGATACGAACTCCATTGTGGGCTCCTACCTTCCCTTCCTCATCTTCTTTCCCTTCTTCCCCTCCTACATCCAGCCGGATCAGAAGGGGAAGGAGGGGAAGGAGAGAAAGAAGACGAAACTGGCAAAACAGCCTCCTAGAATAAACCCTCAAACTTCCCGTCCTCCCCCACCCTCATCTTCACCGCCGCAGGCACCCTACCCAATCCCGGCATCGTCATTATGTCACCCGCCAGTGCTACGACGAAGCCGGCTCCGGCTGACGGATATATGTCGCGAATCGTGATGCGGAAACCAGTCGGTGCACCGAGTTTTGTCTGGTCGTCGCTGAACGAGTATTGAGTCTTGGCTATACAGACTGGCGTCTCACCAAGTCCGAACGACTCGCATTGCTTGGCCACACGAAGTGCAGCCGGAGCGAAGTCCACACCGTCGGCTCCATAAACCTTCTTGGCGATGGATCCTATCTTCTCGGTGATCGGGAGTTTCACGTCGTAGATCGGCTTGAAATCCGCCCCACCCTTGTCGAGTATCCCCAGCAGAGCCTCAGCCACGGGAATACCGCCCTCACCACCCTTCTCCCACACTTCACACATCGCAATCTCGGCCCCTTCAGCGGCACAACCCTTCATTACGATGTCGAGTTCCTCGTCAGAGTCGGTCACGAACCGGTTCATTGCAACGACGGCGGGCACGCCAAACTGTCTCACATTCTTGATGTGGCGCGCCAGGTTTTCAAATCCCCTCTCAACCGCTGCTGGGTCGGGGTTGCTGAGTTCTTTCTTGTCACCGCCACCGTTCAGCTTGAGCGCGCGTATGGTAGCAGTAATCACGACCGCCTCGGGCTTGAGATCCGCGCTGCGACACTTGATGTCAAAGAACTTTTCGGCACCGAGGTCGCTGCCAAAGCCGGCTTCTGTGACGACAATGTCGCCCAGTCTGAGGCCCAGCTCCGTGGCAACCACCGAATTGCATCCGTGGGCGATGTTGGCAAACGGACCGCAGTGCACGAAAGCCGGACCTCCCTCCAACGTCTGAACCAGATTCGGCTGCAGCGCGTCACGCAACAGCATGGCCATGGCTCCGGGAGCGTCGAAATCCCCGGCGCGAACCGGCTGCCGATCCCGTGTCAGCCCGACGATTATGCGCGAGAGACGTTCCTCCAAGTCCGCGAAGTTCCGCGACAGTGCCATGATCGCCATTATCTCGCTGGCTGGGGTAATGACAAACCGGTCCTGGCGCGGTATTCCTCCCAGCGGACCTCCCAGTCCAACGTTGATGTCTCTCAGCACCCGGTCATTCATGTCCATCGTACGCGGCCACGTGATCCGGCGCTGGTCCAGCCCCACTTTGTTGCCCCAGTGCATGTGGTTGTCCATCATCGCCGCCAGGAGATTGTGCGCGCTGGAGATGGCGTGGAAATCTCCCGTGAAATGGAGGTTGATGTCCTCCATTGGAACGACCTGTGAGTAGCCACCACCCGCAGCACCACCTTTGATGCCAAACACCGGCCCCAGACTTGGCTCTCGCAAACAGATCACCGCTTTCTTGCCCAGCTTGCGCAGCGCTTGCGTGACGCCCACGGCCACAGTCGACTTGCCCTCGCCCGCAGCGGTTGGGCTGATACCCGTCACCAACACCAGCCTTCCCTTTCGCTTGCGCGACTCGAGTGAGTCGAGGTTCACCTTGGCCTTGTTAGTGCCGTAATTGACCAACTCGAAATCTTTGAGACCGAGTTCGGCTGCCACATCCCTGATAGGCCGCAATCTGGCGGCCTGTGCGATTTCGATATCGGACGGATACTCTTTTGTCATAGTCGTATTCAGTTTGGTTGTGGGGTAACTCGCGGGCCAAAACAACGAGCAGCATTGGCCGTCGTCTGACGAGCCAGATCCTCAGTCGCCACACCCCTCAGCTCAGCCACCTTCGACGCCACGTCAGCCACGAAAGCCGGTTCATTGCGCTTCCCCCGATGGGGAACAGGCGCCAGGTAAGGGGAATCTGTTTCTACCAGGATTCGATCGGAAGGGACGGCCCTGATCGATTCCGCGTCGTCCCAGTTGCGGAAGGTGACCATTCCGCTAAAGGAAATGTAGTAGGCCCTGTCGAGTCCCGCTTGCAGCACTGCCGGGCCGGAGCAGAACGAGTGGAGCACGACCCGGGCATCGCTGTCCCGCAACATGGCCACCATGTCCTCATCCGCATCTCTCGAGTGGACAACTGCTGGCATTCCGTGACGTGACGCCAGTTCCAGCTGTGCCGCAAACACATGACGTTGTACGTCGCGTGGAGAATTGTCGTAGTAGTAATCGAGGCCGATCTCGCCGACGGCGACGACCACCGCATGATCTAGCGCCCATTCGATGCTCTCGGCGACCGGCGGGCACCAGGTCGACGCCTCATGCGGATGAACACCCGCGGTAGCCGACAGACCAAACTCCGATGCCAGTTCGATTGCTCTCGTCGTCGCCGCGTCCGTGTCGGCAACCACCAAGACGTGACCCACTCCCACACTGCGGGCTCGCTCGACGACGTCCGACCGATCGTCGTCGAAGCGAGTGTCTCCCAGATGACAGTGGGTGTCGACCAGCACCGTGTGCCGGACTTGAGTCTAGGTCACAACCGCGGCACCAGATTTGTCCAGCGTCTTGGCACCCCGGACATCTTCACCCGGCCACCGCCGCTCTATCGCGAGCAGGATCGGTGACGCAATGA
>JBDGXD010000194.1:0-8259 GCA_039584755.1 Gemmatimonadota bacterium | reverse complement strand
GCCACTGCTTTGCCACCGAGGTACGCGCAGCCAAACCAGGTACTTGCCGGGAAACTGTCGGCTATCTTTGCAAAAAGTCGACGAGGCTGTGTCGGTGTTCCAAGATCCCTCATGTGACGCGAGTACACTCGGAAGAAGCTGTCGACCTGATCCAATCCGAATCTGACCTCGACTCCCTCTTTTTGTGGTCGGCGGATTTGACTCCTCAGTTTGGACTTGAACCCTTGCCACAGTTGCTGCGGATCACCGGCCGGCAAGTCGAGCAGCAGCGTGACCTTGCGGTGTGAAACGTCCAACGGTAGGAGCAGTTCGGTCCTGCTTCGGAGCTCGAGTAGACCGGCACCGCTTTCCCGCGCCAGCTCAGTCGCATACTCTGCCAGTCGCTGAGTCGCTTCAGGCGACCCGAGCGGACCGCCGTAGTTGAGAAACGGCATGGAAACCAGGAAATGACCGAAGAGCCTGCTCTTGACCCTCACTAGCGGCAGGACACCGCAAACGTCTTGTTGTCCATCGTCAGCCACGAGGTAGAGACACTGGTGCCCAAACACGTCCTCTACGACATGCTTCCAGTCGTGCAAATGAAAGTGGGTCCAGCCAACCTGAGAGCGAACAAAATCATCCCATTGCCCCGCTCCACCCCGGAACGCTGCAACCCTTGGCACGCCGCCAGTACTATTCGTAGTCACTGAAGCTGCTTGCAATCGACGTGAAGCGGAATTCTCCCAGCAGGCGTTCGAGTCGCTCGCGGGTCCGACCAATGCCGGTGTAGTGCCTCAGGCGTGCAAGCGTTGGTACGTTGACGCGGGGCTGATCGGCATCTAGCTCCCAGGGATGGATATAGAACGTCGCTGGGATCTCACTGCGATCCGCCTGGAGAATCGCCGCTCGCACCAGCGCATACGGAAACAATCTGAAATACGCCCCCCCCGCCGCCGGTAGGTTGAGTCCCCCCCATCGCAGGGTTGCCGGTGGTATCTCCAACAGCCTGCCTCCGTTGCGCTTTATCCAGTGGGGAGGCCGTTTACCTCCCCTGTAGCCGTAGCCGTTTCGAGTCACCGGGAACAGGCTCGAATCGTAGCGGTAACCTTCCTCCAGCAGGATATCCAGAGCCCACTCCAGACCACGGACGATCGAGTAGCTTGGCGCTCTAAAACCGGTCACCGGACTCCCGGACACCTCCTCCAACGCTTCCTTCGTTCGTCTCACGGAGTCGCGAAACTGCTCCTGAGTCTGGTCGGTGACCTTGCGGTGATCCCAACCGTGGGAGGCCACCTCGTGGCCCTCCTGCGCAATCCGCCGGACAATGTCGGGGTGCCGCTCCGCAATCCACCCCAGAACAAAGAAAGTCCCAGAGGCACCGTGTTTCCTGAGCGCGCCCAGCAAGACGTCCATAGAAAACTCCAGGCGGCTCTCGTAGCCGTGCCACTGTTCGCGTGAGATGTGCTGCTCGAATGCCGAAACCTGGAAGTACTCCTCAACATCTACTGTGAAATAGTGCTTCGTCACATTACTCCCGTCGTCTGGTCTAACTCGACCTAGAATGGCAACTTGTGTGCCCCGCAACGTGCGTCGACCGCACCAAGCTCGCACACACGGTTCCGCCCCCGGTGAAAGATATTGCTGCGGGCGAACGAGGAGCCCGCTGAGTTCAGCTGAGCACCTCACACCTACCCGTTTTCAAGTCGGCAGGCCTGAGCTGTACAACTTCGCCGTCCTGTTAGCCAACTTTGCGTGTTGCGCAGAAACAACACATCGGACATCATGCCGCGCTCCAACAGCTAACAGTCGGCGTCGACACACCATAAACCTTTACAAATCAACATCTTACGATCAACGACCGGAGTACGACTCTTGCATCAAGCTACGGCGTTGTCCTTGCACCCCGGAGGACGCGCAGCTAGGCTAATTGCAGAGCCTTCCTGTTAGCAACATTGACCTTCCCAAGAGTGCACCGGACACGGGGTCGACATTGAAAAGAAAACGAACATTGCTGCGAGCTCTAATCTCAGCGCTTGCATTGTGCGTCTGCGTCACGAGCGTTTCGGCGCAGAGCATCGTAGCCGGAAGTCTGAACGGTACTGTAACCGACGCCGCTGGCATCCCATTGAGGGGTGTCCATCTGATTCTCACGCAGACGGCATCCGGGATAACTCGCGAATCCGAAACTGACCGTCTCGGTCGCTTTGAGTTCTTGCTGCTACAGCCTGGAGAGTACGAGCTGTTTGCGGAGAGACTTGGAGATCAGCCAGTCAGCGTAGCCGGTATCCCGGTAGGTCAGGGTCGCATAATCGTCATTCCGATCTCTCTCGAACCGGTTGAGCTTCCCGTGACGGAAGTGGCGTTAGAGGAGTATGGCAGCGCCGCTCTCAAGATCGGGGGGCGCGACGGCGGGAGGCTGTTCACTGGCCTCGAGCTGTACGAGATGCCGCACAGGACACGAGAGGTCGCCGAATTGGGACGGTTCGCCACGAACTCTGATGCAGCCCTGGCGACCGAGGGATTGCCAACTCAGTACGTCGGGTTTCGAGTGGACGGAGTACCGTACCAGAATGTGGTGCATGGTGGACTTCCGAGTCAGGAGCTCCGCACGGCCGCTTTCACAGTCGCGTCATTCGAACAACTTCAGCTACTGACCAACGGTGTGGACGTGGAGTACAACGGTTTCGCCGGAGCTACGATGAGTGGGTTCTCGCGCCGTGGGAACAAGGACCTCCAGTTCGGAGTCTTTGGCGATTGGATTGGCAGCGCTACCTCGAGTTCCAAGTACATCGAATCTGGCCAGCTGTCACACAACTCGATTCGCGGAGGGGTAGTTGCGTCGGGACCAATCGTGCGTGATACATCACATTTCATAATCGGGTTTGAAGGTCGAAAGCTGCAGACACCGTTACCCAGCGCATGGGTATC
The DNA here is from genome assembly GCA_039584755.1 of Gemmatimonadota bacterium. Classification (GTDB taxonomy): domain Bacteria; phylum Gemmatimonadota; class Gemmatimonadetes; order Gemmatimonadales; family GWC2-71-9. The sequence goes on along the minus strand of JBDGXD010000194.1, from coordinate 5,352 downwards.
GACAGAAGTCGACACAGCCTTCACAACCGTGGCCCGCGATTCTTACGGAGTCGATGTCTCCGACTACTTGCAGCCACGGATCAGTGCGACCGATCTGTACACCGGATTTGGACGACTCGACTGGCAGTTTGGGGAACGGACTGCCTTGTCGGTACGTGCCGACATAGCCTCCCTCAAGACCACGAACCCGGTTCTCGGCAGGCAACGAATCCCAACCGAAGACGTGCTGCTGAAGGGTGCGGACATATCAGGTACGGCTAGTCTGGCAACCATGATATCCCGTCTGTTCGGATTGGAAATACGAGTTGGATTCTCATCGAGTCGACGGGACTACTCGCTGGGCGAGATTCCGGCCACCGCTCTTGCCCAGGGGCCAATCGTGTTGGGGACTGATCCAGCCCTGCCGGCCGATCTCAGTCAGTTCACATTCTGGGCAAACCAGACACTGCACTTTCGGGTTCCGGGCCACAGCTTCAAGCTGGGTGGAACGGCGAGGATCACCTCGTCGGATCAGTCACATAGCGCCTGGCGTTTTGGCGGGTTCTCATTCGGCGGTGTCAACGACTTTGCCGCATTGGATGGCCGCTTCCAGCAGTCGGTTAGTTCCTTTCCAACCGCTGAGTTCATCACGAGAGAGTTCGGCGCGCATTTGCAGGATACTTGGACACCCCTTCAAGGGGTCGCGTTGACCGCAGGTTTTCGACTCGATTGGGAAGGCCTTCCCAGCAACGAAGTACGGTTCAACGAGGAATGGTTCAATCTCACGGGTGTGTCGAACACCGATTTCAGCACAACCATGTTCAAGTTCAGTCCCAGGCTCGGGCTGGTGGTCGAGCGAGGATCGTACATGGTGCGAGCCGATTGGACGGTACACCACGGTACCGTTCAACCAGCCATCTTTGCGGAGGCGGTTAGCACCAGCAGTAATATCGACGCCAGACGTGGGCTCGGGCAGTTGAGTGGTTGGCCAAATGCACCTGATTCGACTACCGCACCCGTACAGGGTCCAGTCCTCTCTATCCTGTCTCCGGAGCTGCGGCCGCCCAAGACCATGAGGACATCGGTTGGCCTCACGGCGAAGATAGGCAACAATTCAATTCTGGATCTCTCCGGCGCCTACAGACGCACCGACAATCTGGTGCGGCGTCACGATCTCAACCTGATAACGGCGCCTTCGTCTGAGGATCAGTATGGACGGCAGATGTACGGCACAACGGTTCAGGCCGGGGGGATCCTGGGAGTCCAGCCCGGCACCAACCGGCGCTTCAGTCAATTCGACCTGGTGAGCTCAATGGATCCTGACGGTTTTTCGGACTATTGGGGAATAACCGCGCGATTGGAGCGGCGCATGGGCAGGGGGCTGCGTTTGTTCGTCTCCTACACCTATTCGCGCACCAGTGACAATTGGCTATCGGGTCTTGGTGGCGAGCCCGAGTTTCAGCTCACACCGTTCCCTGACAGCTTGACGGGAATCGACTGGGCCCGCGGGACCTCGGACTTCGATGTTCCTCATCGAGTAACACTCGGAACCGAATTCGGTTTCAGGGGAATCCGTCTGGCGGCATTCCTGAGAGGTCAGTCGGGGCTCCCGTTCACACCGGGGTTCCCTTACGGCCAAGACATGAATGGCGAGGGCTCGTTCCGCAATGACCCGGCTTTCGTAGATGATCAGGTAGAAGGGGTGTCTGACCTACTATCCCAGTGGGATTGCCTCAGGGGTCAGATCGGTCAGTTTGCCGACCGCAACTCATGCCGCAGCGACTGGACCAACATCCTGGACCTGCGACTAACGATAAGCACCATCCGGCTCGGATCTCACCCAGTTGAGATCGTGGTCGACGGCCTGAACCTGCTGGATACGGATCTGGCTCAACCCGACGCCGCTTTGCTACTGCTCGACCCCACGACGCCCGTGTCCCGCAATCCAGCGACAGGAGTCGTGACTGTCCCACTCATTGCCAACCCCAACTTCGGCAAACCGGTGACACGATACTCTAGCGGACGGGCAATTCGCTTGGGAGTACATGTGAATTATGACTGAACAGGAATCAACAACCACAAAGCGTCCGGTGAGAGGCACCCGCTTGGCAACACTCGCGCTGCTGGCCGTGTCGCTTACCAGCGCGACCTCGTGCGGTGATGCAGGAGGTGGTGACGTGACAACGATCAGCGCCACCGGCCTCGTAACCGGATTGGTCTTCTTTGACGGCAACGGATCGCGGGTATCAGACGACGGCGACAGCCCGCTAGCCGGTGTCGATGTCGCTCTAGTGTTGCCCCAGGTGTTGGACACGGTACGGAGAACTACGTCGGACGCGAACGGATTGTTCACGTTTACGGGTGTCCCCGTCGGTGACTACCGGATCGTGGTGGACACCAATACCATCGGCGACTCGACAGTCGTTGCGTTGATCACTCCGGCCCTTATCAGTCTCGCCCCTAACGACACGACGGACGTGGACATCGCGATCAGTTTCCCCCTGTTGACCACGGAAGAGGCTCGGGACATGCCGGTGGGAATGAGGATGTTCGTGGTTGGAATCGCCCTCAACGATGCATTCACATTCGGAGATTCGACTGTTCACGTAGCCGATACGCTTGGATCGCTGCGCGCGATCCGGTCGGGACCGGGATCGTATGGTGCGAGCGACAGCATACGTCTGCGCGGAGCCATTGCCACCCGCAACGGCCAGCCGGTTCTCGACTTGGACCGTACGGTTCCAGCTGTGCTGGCACCGGCTGAGTTGCCTATACGGGACACGGTTACGACGGCTGTGGCGGCAAATGCCAACGGTGGGCTGCTGGATGCCGCTTTGGTGCAAGTCGACAGCGCTCGTGTCGGTCAGTCGACGACAGTGGGCAACGATCTCGTGTTCACAATCGACGATGGTACAGGTGCGCTCGAGCTGGTGCTGGATGGCGACATCGGGTTCAACCTAGGACCCTTCCTGGTGCCGGGCGCTTATCTCAACGTCACCGGTCTACTGGTCCCGACTGACTCTGGAACTTGGCAGCTCAAACCGCGCGGAGAAGTGGACGTGGATCTGATTATTCCGCTCCTGTCCATTGCCGCAGCCCGCACAAGACCGGCGGGGGAGATCGTGTTCGTCGATGGTATCGTGCTCAACGAATGGGATACGTTCGGAGACAGCACGCTTCACATATCCGATACGTCCGCCGCGTTGCGCGGTGTCCAAGTGCGGCGCTCCACCACCTTCCCGGGGGACAGCATCCGCTTCATTGGCACCCTGGCCACACGTAACGGTCAGCCGGTGCTAGATCGTGCCACGGTTTTCTTCTTGGATCGGGTAGGTGAACCTGACCCTGTCACGGTCACCACGGCCGCTGCAGCCAGTGCCAACGGCGGCACCCTGGACGCCGCATTGGTGAAGATCGACAGCGCTCGAATCAGCGACACGGCGACGGTTAACGGCGATTTCGTGGCTGCCATCGAAGACGGGACGGGTCAACTCGAGCTGGTGCTCGATGGTGACATCACCTTCAACCTCGGATCGTTCTTTGTGCCTGGCGCCATCGTAGAGGTTACCGGCGTACTGGTACCTACCGGCTCCGGTACGTGGCAAATCAAACCCAGATCGGAATTGGACGTAGAACTGACCGTCCCGCTCATATCCATTGCCCAGGCACGAACCAGACCGGCCGGCGAGATAGTATTCGTGGATGGGACTGTGCTGAACGACTGGGGTACCTTCGCTGACAGCACGGTCCACATCTCTGACATATCCTCGACGATACGAGGCATCCAGGTGCGTCCCCCGTCGTTCCCACTGACCTGGGCAACGGGAGACAACGTACGGTTTGTGGGAGAAATGGTCACTCACCTTGGACAACCAGTGATCAACGACGCGGCGCTCTTCCCCTTGGGAGGCTTCACGCTACCACCTCCGGTGAACCTGGCTACTGCCGAGGCCACCACCGCTCGTGACGGAACGTTAGACGCGGCTCTTGTCGCCATAAGGAACGCCATCATCACGGCAACTGGCGCTGTAGGAGGTGATTACCACCTGACGGTCGACGACGGTTCAGGGCAGGTAGTAGTGGTACTCGACAAGGACTCCGGCTTCAACTTGTCGAGCTATGTTCCCGGCGTGATTCTCAACGTGACGGGACTGCTCGTCCCAACGGGGAGCGGAACGTGGAGGGTGAAGCCGCGTAGCGAAAACGACGTCTTCATAATCCTCTAGGGCACCAGAAACGCTGCCACAGCAGGCAGCGGAGAGGTTTGTTAGCAAAGAGACGCGCTCGAGGCATCCAAGCGATGCATCGAGCGTGTTTCTTTCTCCTCCTTCACTACTCCCAGCTACACTGCAGGATCGCAGTGAGCTAGATCTCCAGTCCTGCACACATTGGCTTGCCCGGGCTAGTTCAGCTAACCCATGGAGTGTTCGTTTCTTCGGGTTTTTTGGGGGGGATTTCCAGAAAGGTAGGCTCTCTTCTGGCTCGTCCACTTCTGTTCTCGTAACACCGACGACCTCGGCAACATGATCTGAGTTCCATGTTGTGTCTACCCGCGTTACTGCAGGCACTCGTTTGGACCGCCGAAAGCAGCGCCGGTCTTCGGCCCTGTTAGCCGTCCTGGTCTGCATGGGATAGCCGGGCTGCGCAATTCCTCGACTACGAGCGCGGGATACACGGTGTCGGCTGACCGGCGCTTATCCCACACGGCCGGCAACACTCTAATCTTGTCTTCTGAGGCCATCGGTTGACTCCTCTGGGCTAGCGCGAGGCCATTCACCCCGCGGTTGATCCTTCTTCTCCCCAGAGAAGCTAGACGGTGGCCTTTCTCTTCGGATCTCTTCTCACACCACGCCAAGTCACTTGCACAAAAATCTGCACACTACTGTTCGTGGTCGGGCGGGTGATACCGTGAGATTGGCTAACAGCTTGTCACACAATCACTTAGGACGTTCTGGCCGGTTTTGCGGAACGTCGTTTCGAAATTTCGATCCACCGTTTCCAAATAGCGACAAGGCGTTTCGAAATTCAGATCGGCCGTGTCTAAATTCAGATTCGTCGTTGTGAAATTCGATTTCGTCGTTGTGAAATTCGCTTTCGTCGTGATGAAATTCGCTTTCGTCGTTTTGAAATTCGCTTTCGTCGTGATGAAATTCGCTTTCGTCGTTTTGAAATTCGCTTTCGTCGTGGTGAAATTCGATTTGGCTGTGGTGAACTTCAGTTTGGCCCTGCCGAAATGGCAGCCAACCGTCCGGTGAATGCGGGCGTGTAGGGAATTTTGTGTGTGAGCCTCCTCATCGGTCAGTAATGTTGAAGCGTTCGCCGAACAGGATGGCGAACTGGCTTCGGGCTTTTGCCCAGGGCGCTGGTGGTCCT
>JBDGXD010000193.1:0-8281 GCA_039584755.1 Gemmatimonadota bacterium | reverse complement strand
TCGCCTATCACCTGGGTCGAGACGATGGACACGCCGTTGTTGTACCTGCACGGTAAGGAAGACGGAGCAGTCGAGTACAATCAGGGCATGGAGTTCTACAATGCACTGCGGTTCTTCGGAAAGCCTGTGATCTTTGCTTCATATCCGGACCAGGACCATCATCTCAGCAAGCTCGAGAACCAGAAGGACTTCATGACGCGCATGGAGCAGTTCTACGACCACTATCTCAAGGGTGAGCCAGCGCCCGCCTGGATGACAAATGGCATACCTTTCCTGAAGAGGAAACAAGCTGCAAAAGCTCTGATGGATGCGAGAGGGACCAATAACGAGGAACATCGCTAGGAGACCTTCATGGGTAGCTGGAGCCGCAGAGAATTCGTCGAGGCGTCTGGTATGAGCCTCGCCATCCTAGCCACCGGCAAACTGGGTTGGCCGGCGCCCGCTGCCGCCAAAGTCAGCATGGTCGCTGTCGGTGCAGGTGGGAGAGACGCGGCCATTCGCAAGGCGGTGGGACTCGTCGGACCGCCAGAACTGGCTGGCAAGTGGGTGGCTTTGAAGCCCAATTTCAACAGCGCACATCCGTTTCCGGGGTCCACCCACCCCGAAACCCTGGAGTCGATGGTAGGGCTCATCAAGGACCTGGGAGCCGAACGTGTCACCGTGGCCGATCGCAGTGGAATGGGCAGCACACGGAAAGTGATGGAAGATCTCGGTGTGATGGATCAAGCGCAGCGTCTTGGCTTCGAGACCTTACCGCTACAGGATCTCCCAGCTGAGGGCTGGGTGCATGTTGGACATCCCGACCTGCACTGGAGTCGAGGCTATCACCTGGGAAGTATCTACCGTGAAACAGATGCGATCGTGCAGACTTGTTGTCTCAAGACACATCGATTTGGCGGTCATTTCACGCTGTCGCTCAAGAACAGCGTCGGCATGGTGGCCAAGCAGGTGCCCGGTATCGAACACGACTTCATGCGGGAGCTCCACGGCTCGGACCATCAGCGGCGCATGATTGCCGAGGTCAACCTGTCGTATCAGCCGGCAATGGTTGTGATGGATGCGGTCGAGTGCTTCACCAATCGCGGTCCGGAAGCGGGCGATATGGCTCAACCCAATGTGATACTGGCCTCGAGTGACAGAGTGGCACTCGACGCGGTGGGTGTGGCCATTCTGCGAGAGAAGGGAACCACTCCGCAGGTAGCCGACGGGCCGATATTCCAGCTCGAGCAGATCCAGCGCGCGGTCGAGTTGGGAATCGGTGTGGCTGGCCCCGAGCAGGTCGAGCTAGTCACGGCTGACCCGGAGGCCGAGCGATATGCCCAGCAGCTGAGGTCGATCCTGAACTAGACTGTCTGACTCGTCCCCAGCCAACGGCTGGACCACAGGTGATATGCGTGTACTAGTTGCGCACGTCAGGTCGCCATTGCGCTAGCGATACACGCAGCCGTCGCACGGCCCTGTGTAAATAGGACTTGACCGCCGACGTGGTGCACCCCATCGCGGCCGCCGTCTCCGACGTGCTGCGGCCTTCCAATAGCCGCAGCACCACTACCTTGCGCTGACGGACGGGCAACTCGGCCAGGCTGTGTCTGATATCGTGCCGCATGGCAGCTCTCATGGCCCGCGTATCCGGCGCAGCATGGTGTGAACCCGTGCCATACCAGCGATTGCGCCACAGCGAGACCGCCGGTCGTGTGTGAGAATTCCGCCCGGGCGCACGGAGCGCCATCAGGCTGGCATTGCGAGCAATTGCGAGGGTCCATCCTTCGGCTGAGCCGGCTCCGGTGTAGGTGTTGCGTTTCTTCAACACCTGAAGCCAAACATCCTGTAGTACGTCCTTGGCCTCATCCAGATCCTGCAGATAGTGCTGGATGCGAGCCAGCAGCCGGTCAGAATGTCCCTCTACTAGGGCGGGCAGGTCCAGCCTCGCGGTCTGTGCAGTCATCGGGCACCTCTCAACACAGAACAGGGAATATCGATATAGGTCATATATATATATCTCATATGCATAGCTTCTGCAAGTCCCCGAATTCAAAGGGGCTACCTTACTTAAGGATGGGGACGGAGTCGTTCCGGTCTTGTTCTGTAGCTCAATCTGGCGGATACAATCGGAGGTAGAGTGTCAAACGGATTCCTCAATCGCGTGGCCAATTTGAGTCTCGTCCCCATGTTCGGGATCTCGCTGGTCGCGCTCGCTGCCTGCGAGCCGCAGGTGGCAGCAGCCGACCAATTCACCGTTTCCACCGACTGGTTGGCCGATCAGGCCACTGACTCGACGTTGGTGCTGATCCACGTTGGTAGCGAGAACGGCTATAACGAAAGCCATATCCCCGGTGCCAGGTACGCAGGGTTCTCGGACTTCGTGGTTCTCAGAGATTCTGGTAGTGGTCTACGCAACGAGCTTCCATCGCCTGAGGACTTGCGAGGATGGCTGGAGTCGCTGGGTGTCTCGGATGACTCCCGCATCGTTGTCTACAGCGACACTGAGCGCGTGCTGTTCGCCACGCGACTCCTGTTCACATTGGACTATGTGGGACTCGGCGATCGAGCGTCATTGCTGGACGGCGGTCTGGTGGCCTGGAAGTCAGAAGACCGACCGCTCAGCTCCGAGACACCAGCAGTCATACCTGGCAGCCTGAAGCCTGCACCGGTGCGTGACTTGGTGGTTGACTCTGACTGGGTGGCCGATCGACTGAACAGTGCCGGCTATGCTCTGATCGATGCCCGATCACATGACCAGTACACCGGTGAACAAGAGCCAGACGGCGTACGCGCGGGACACATTCCGGGGGCCAGCAGTCTCCCTCTCACCGAGCTGTTTGACCAATTCGGCAAGATGCGTCATGAGTCAGAGATCGAGCGGTTGCTCCATGCGAGCGGCGTTGTTCGAGGAGACACTATCGTGGGCTACTGCATGACCGGGGTGTTGGGTACCGGCGTGACGTTTGCGGCCCGCACATTGGGCTACGAGGTGCTGTTGTATGACGGATCGTGGGAAGAGTGGGGGGCTGGCGAAGAACGGCCGGTGGAACGCGACTGGGCGGGCGAAGCTAGGTAGGAACAACCGGGGGCTCAGCGTGCACGTTGAATGCTGCCGAACCTTTCCCTAGTCAGGTGTATGAGGAACAAGACATCGCTCATACCGGAGGAATCGTGCAGCTCAACAGTGACTCAACTCCAACCACATCGGGATACCAGAGAACGCGACGCTCTGAGAAGCCGGCTGCTCGGCGATCCGGAGCAGAAGCTCTGGTACTGGCTCTCTGTCTTGCCGTCGTGGCCTGCTTGGGTGACGCGACCGCAGTGCCGGGAGGGGCGGATGAGAATGCCAAGTTCAACGTTCTGTTCATCGGCAACAGCCTGACCTACGCAAACGACCTGCCTGAGATGGTCAGGGTGCTGATCGAGTCGGTTCAGCAAGGGCCGGCTCACGTCGAGGTGGCGGCCTATGCGAACTTCGGTCTTGAGGATCATTGGGTTAGTGGCGCCGCCAGAGATGCAATCAACGGTGGTGGATGGGACGTTGTCGTGCTGCAGCAGGGGCCATCAGCCACGGAGGGTCGGCCGTCACTGCTCGAGTACAGCCGGCGGTTTGACGAGGAGATCTCCGCAGTGGGTGCTCGGACAGCGCTGTACATGGTGTGGCCCTCGCAAGCCCGGCTCTTCGATTTCGATGGCGTGAGCGAGTCGTATGCCCTGGCCGCCGAACAGGTCGGCGGCCTGCTGTATCCTGCGGGTGAAGCCTGGCGATTGGCGTGGCAGAGCGACTCTACACTTCAGCTGTACGGTTCGGATGGCTTTCATCCGAGTGCGGCGGGCACCTACTTGGCTGCCCTGGTGATGTTCCAGCAGCTCACCAGGCTGTCTCCGGTAGGGCTAACGGGGGATGTGGTAACGTCGTCAGGGGTGGTGTTGCAGCTCTCTGCCGAAACCGCTGCGATTCTGCAAGAAGCCGCGCTAGAAGCCAACGCGCTGTTCGCCGTCAACCAGTAGCGAGTTGGTGCACGGTGTTCGCGGCGGACGACAGTCTTGGAATCGCTGGCCTCACCGCTTCACCAACTCGTAGGCTCTGACTCGCTCGACCTCCAATTCGTCCCGCCACCTGCCGAGCAGGTAGTCGGTGCCGATCTGGAAGACCCTTACTCCCTCAGGTTTTCCACCGATCCCAGCCGGCGTCAACGCTCCACAGTGGACCAGTACTCTATGTGATCGTCACACCGGCGCTGTCGGTTGTCGGGGAAGTGCCCGGTCAATCGCCAGCGGTGCAGCCGGATCCGGAGTCCATGTCGCGAATCTGGAACTGGTACACAACAGTTCAGCAAGATTGAATATATTCTCGTGCGTTACCGAGTTGCTCTGCGGCACAAGCAGAGAACCATAGCACCGGAGTCACTCAGCTCGATGTCTAACGTACCCGACGCACTACGCTTGGCCTTGTCCGGTCGCTACGATCTAGACCGGGTAATCGGACGTGGCGGCATGGCGACGGTGTACCTGGCTCATGACGTGAAGCACGGGAGACGAGTTGCAGTCAAGGTGTTGCTCCCGGAACTGGCGGCGTCACTCGGAGCAGATCGCTTTCTCAAGGAGATCCGGATTGCTGCAGCTCTCAATCACCCTCACATCCTCACACTCATCGATTCGGGAAAGGCAGCGGAGTACCTGTATTACGTCATGCCGTTCGTGGAGGGCGAGTCGCTGCGGGCTTGTCTCAACCGCGACCGCACGCTCGGGCAGTCAGCGGTCCTTCCAATCATAAGAGACGTGGCTGACGCACTGGGATATGCGCATCGGCAGGGAGTGGTGCATCGCGACATCAAACCGGAGAACATCCTGCTTACCGAGGGTCATGCACTGGTCGCAGACTTTGGCATCGCGAAGGCCATCAGCACCGCCGGTGGCAGACAGCTCACTGCGTCGGGAATCCCGTTGGGGACCGTTGGCTACATGAGTCCGGAGCAGGCAGCCGGTGCACCCGATCTTGGACCGGCAACAGACGTGTTCAGTTTAGCTTGTGTCTGCTATGAGATGCTGATCGGTGACGTTCCGGGCAGGTGGCCAGCGGACGCAGCACTCAGTCGGGGGCGATTCCTGGATGCCCCGCTGGAGCATCGGGCCAAGCTTGACAGGCTGTCAGCGGCGACTGAGGCGACCTTGGTGAGGGCCATGGCTCTGCGTGCCGAGGATCGCTTCGTCACGCCCGCTCAATTTGCCGCTGCCCTGGGTGTCTCCGGGGGCGATGCAGCACGGTACGACAGCGCCGATGTGAAGCAGATCGTACAGCGGGCCGCAGAACTCGATAGGGACAAGCCGACCGAGACGGGTGCCATGTCCATCGGAAGCGTGGAGCGGCTGGCTGCGGAGGTAGGAATCGCACCGCAGCACGTGCGTGATGCGGCGAGAGTAGTGCAGCAATCTCAGGGGGAGACCAAACCCTCATTGATCTACGGTGCGCCCGAGGTACTAACGGTGGAGCGTACTGTGATCGGTGAGGTATCGGAGCGAGACTATCCCTTGTTGGTTGAGAAACTGCGAAGGGCAGTGGGATATGCGGGTCGTGCTGAGACTCTCGGTGCGTCGCTCGAGTGGTCTTCGATGGAGTCTACCGGACATTGGCGGTCTGATCCGACTGTAGGACCCGGAGGAATTCGCGATGTCCACGTGGCCATCACGCCCCATCAAGGGCGGACCAGAATAGTGATAGAAGAGCGTCTGCGTCGAGCCACCAGTGCTTCCATGGCGATGGCCACTGCCGCCGGCGTGGTTCCGGCTACGCTGGGCGGTATCATACTCTCCGATACGGTTGGTGTTGGGGCAGCTTTGGGGCTCGTGACGGTGGTGCTGTGCGGTTCCTACGGGTTCGCGCGGATGTTCAACAAGAGGCTGACGCGAAAGCGCAAGCAAGAACTGATTCAGCTTGCCGATGAGCTAGCAACTGAGACGGGCAGGCTCGAGACCTGAGGGGTCTTACCTCCTACCGTTCTCTCCGGCATCGACCGTTGCCCTGATTGCCGCAACGTGTTCTGGCGTAGTACCGCAGCAGCCGCCGATAATGGAGACGCCGAGCGATAGTAGTTCCGCGACCTTCTCGGCCATGAACTCCGGTGTTTCGTCGTACACGATTTCGCCGTTGATGGCCTTTGGCATGCCTGCATTGGATTGGATCACCACCGGAAGGTCGCTCGCCTCTTTGAATGCTCGGGCGATCTGAATCATATTCTCGATGCCGTTGCCGCAGTTGGAGCCGATGGCATCCGCCCCTGCTTCCGCGAGTTCGGAGGCCGCAGTCTCAACCTTCACGCCCATTATTGTGTGGAATCCACGCGGTGTCGGATCGAATGTCATAGTCGCCACGACGGGCGTGTGGGAAGAACAGTCCTTGGCTGCCTGCACGGCAAGCTTGGCCTCTGTCAGATCGGTCATCGTTTCAACAAACACACAGTCTATGTCTGCAGACACGAGACTTTCGATCTGTCGCTTGAAACTGGCGTACAGTTCCTCCGAACTGGCATCCCCGTATGGTTGGAGCAGCTTGCCACTAGGGCCGCAGGAGCCCGCCACGTACGCCTGGTCACCCACCGCGCGGCGGACCGCGTGCACGGCGATCGCGTTCAACTCCTCTGTCTTGTCATCCAATCCGTAGGTCGCGAGTCGCGCCGGCGAAGCGCCAAAGGTGTTGGTCGCGACAATGTCGGCACCCGCTTCCAAATACAGCCGGGCAATCTCCTCGAGTAGCTCGGCGTTGGACAGTGTGATCGACTCCGGGCAGGCACCCGGTTCGAGACCCCGCCGCAATAGCATCGTGCCCATGGCGCCGTCGGCGACGAGTGCGGGGCCCGAGAGGATGCGCTCGCCGAACGATGTCATCTCAGCCGACCTTCATTAGGGTCTTCACCCGATCCACCGCGTTGGCGGCGTCGAACCCGTGTGCATCAGCGCCGATATCGCGGGCGAAATCCTCACTGACTGGTGCACCGCCCACAATAGTCTTGATGTTCTGAGAGAGTCCCTCCTGCTGAATGAGCTCCACGACTTTGCCCATTACCGGCATGGTCGTGGTCAGTAGTGCGGACATTCCGATTACCGACGCACCTTGTTCTTGGGCTGTCTTGACCATCTTCTTGGGCGGGACATCGTTGCCGAGGTCGATGACCTCGAATCCAGCACCCTTCAGCATGATGCCAACCAGGTTCTTGCCGATGTCGTGCAGGTCACCCTGCACAGACCCGATCACGACTTTGCCGATCGACGGAATCCCTTCCTTGATCAGCAGCGGCTTCAACAGATCCATGCCGGCATACATGGCGCGCGCTGCGAGCAGCACATCGGGCAGGAATATGTCGTGTACTCGGAACCGTTCGCCAATTACGTTCATGCCAGCAATGAGACCGTCATCCAGGATAGCCTTGGGCGATGCACCCTGATCGATCACCCGCTGCGTCACCTCCGCAACGCCTTTGTCGTTTCCGTTGATTACACTGTCTGCTAGTTGTGCCAACAAATCCATATAGATCTCCGGACTCTCGTAGTAGATCTCAGCTTGCGTACAATGCTCGCAGTCGCTGCCGACAACTTCGTGTCTCGCATTGCTTGCAGAAGCCAAATGTTATCGGGAACTTGTGGATGTCTCTCCGTCCGGCGATTATGACACCCGACACCGACTTGAGCGGCTCCATCAGGAAACTGTCTCTGAGTGTCACGCCGATTTGTTCCGGGGCGAGGTGCTGGAAGAGTCGCCTTTGGCCGCTTATGTGCCACCCGCAGTAGCCCGGACTGTAACGCAGAACCCCTCCGTCTCTCACATTCCACTGCCGCTCGTTTAGTGTTGCGCGAAACCGGCGTTCCACCAGATCGGCAGTCTTGTCGGCGGCAACTGAGGCAAACGCGTCAAGCATGCCGGCTACAGCAAAGTCATTTGACTCGAACCGGAGCCCGATTTCACGACACGTATGCTCACCGAGGGTGACCACGAACAGCGCCAGATGGTCGGCTTTATCGTAAATGTCACCCACTGGCGTATCTGCCTCATTCCGTCCCTCGCCAGCATACACGGCAGCGAAATCGGACCGCGAGATGTCGTCGACGATCCCAATCGGAGCCACCGTTTCCGCGAACACCCTGCCTGCTTCGACATACAGGTCTTCGATGTGGTCGCCGACGGCAGTACCGGGTGGAATGCCCTGATGTTCCAGCACCGCGCCGCGATCCGGTGCAACTTCGGTAGCGGTGAACCTCACGACGTCGGTCACAGAGCCTCGTGCGGTAGGGAGTCCATGCCCCA
>JBDGXD010000192.1:0-8290 GCA_039584755.1 Gemmatimonadota bacterium | reverse complement strand
GTGACATCGGAACGGCGATCGGCTCACCCGGGCAAGCCAACGATCCCCCGAGCGGTGATCGTCGGAGTGTGTCGGCGCGGCTCTAGGCCGAGGCAGTTGTAGCGCTGGACTTCCAGCGTCTGGGTGGAGCGCGTGGCCGTGGGCGAGTTGGCGCGGTGCGTCGCAGGTGCTCGAGGCTCTCTGTCTCCACCACGCGAGTGCGGCATCGAGTTCGGCAGTCTCATACGGCGACAGTGCGTGCCGCCGCAGCTCCAACAACCCGATGACTGAATCGATCAACTCCGGGTACCGGCTGGCAACGTTGCCGAGTGCCCAGCGAGCTTGCACCAAGGGTATACAGAACGTCGAATCGAGCTGGTGAGCCTCGAGGAACTTGTCGGCTGCATCTAACATTTCTCCTTGGTAGTACAGCCTCATGCCCTCGTCGAACGCCTGGTACGCCTCGATAGTAGGCGGCGTTCCGATCACGTCAGTGCGTGCGATAAGCCGGTCGTCAAAGCTCACGGCCAAGGCACCTACAACGCGTTGCGCTAGTCGTGCAATGAACTCTCCCTGAGCGTCGATAGACCCCGTTACACGCTCAGGTGATATCAGCTGTCTGCTCCCAACCGCATCAAAAACGCTCGCACGCAGGCGGCTCAGCGGTTCTACGGACAAGCGAGACGAGATCAGGTGTTGGCACACTTTAAAGCAGTACATACGCGTTCGGGTACTGCGTCTTCCGACAGTCCCGGCTCCCGCATCCGGACCCCGGCTGCGACGCCATCTGGACAATGTCTTTCCACGCCTCCGGATGCGCCACCCCCGGATCAGGGCGAGGGAAGAAGGGCACACGTCCCAGTAGCCTCAAGAGCACCTGGGGCCCTCGTTTTACCTACCCCAGGACGCGGTGAAGGATATCTTTTACTAATGGCAAGTGGCTTTAGGTGAGACTGTTTCTATCGGATAATGCAGACCCTGTTCCTGAATTCCATAGATCTACTTCTGCACTGAATTGAGCCTGCAATGAAACGAAGAGAGTTTGTACAGAAGAGCGCTGCCATGTCAGCTGGAGCTCTCAGTGTGTCTGCATTCCCTGGTCCATTGATGGCATCTTCACGCATCCTGGGAGCCAGTGATCGGATCAACGTGGGTGCCGTAGGGGTCAAGGGCATGGGCATGTCCGACCTGAAGTCCTTTCTGAAGATGGAAGAAGTTGAATGCGTGGCACTCTGTGATGTGGACCGGAATATCCTGGAGGAGCGAGCGGCAGAAGTGGAAGAGATCCAGGGAAAAGCTCCCATCCTGTATGGGGATTACCGAAGATTGTTAGATCACAGGGACCTGGACGCGGTAATCATAGGAACTCCCGATCACTGGCACTGCCTGCCTATGATCGAGGCCTGCCAGGCCGGGCTGGATGTATATGTGGAGAAGCCCATTGTCAATTCCATTGAAGAGATCGATTTGATGATTGCTGCACAGAAGAAGTATGGCAGTGTGGTCCAGGTGGGCCAGTGGCAACGCAGTGATCCGCACTGGAAAAATGCAGTGGATTTCGTTCACAGCGGTAAGCTTGGAAAGATCAGGACCGTCAAGTCCTGGGTTTACCTGGACTGGAAACACATGCTCCCCGTACAGCCGGATGGTCCGGTACCCGACGGAGTGGATTACGATTTCTGGCTGGGACCCGCACCGAAGCGGCCGTTCAACATCAACCGCTTCCATTTCAACTTCCGCTGGTACTGGGACTATGCCGGCGGATTAATGACCGACTGGGGTGTGCACCTGCTGGATTACGCACTGTATGGAATGAATCAGTACGTACCCAAATCGGTCATGTCCTCAGGCGGGAAATACGCCTTTCCGGAGGACGCCAGGGAAACCCCCGATACCCAGTATGCCATCTATGAGTTTGATAACATTGGACTTATTTGGGAATCCACACTGGGCATTGGGAAAGGAAATTATGGAAGAGCTCATGGTGTGGCCTTCATTGGTCACAACGGAACCCTGGTGGTGGACCGGGGAGGATGGGAAGTGATAGCTGAATCACCTCAGGGTGAAGAACGAATGGAAGCTGTTCCCCTGATTGAGAAGGGTGGGGAGAGTGGCCTGGACCTCCATGTGAAGAACTTCCTCGAGTGCATGAAAACCAGGGAAACGCCCAATGCCGGCATTGAGATCGGTGGTCACATTGCCCGGGTGGCTCAGCTGGGGAATATTGCTCTGCGAACCGGACATAAGATCTTCTGGGACGGGGAGAAGGGAGAAGTCATCGGGGATGAGAAGGCGGCAGAGCTTGCCAGAGCTTCGTACCGTGCCCCCTGGGAGCTGCCGGAACTTTAGGTTTAGAACCTCCTGATTAGGCGTAACGTACCCGGTTGCCCGGTGTCCCGGTTGCCCGGTATCCCGGTTGCCCGGTATCCCGGTTGCCCGGTGCCCCGGTATCCCGGTGTCCCGGTGCCCCGGTTTCCCGGCCACCCCACCCCTCCGTCTTCGACCGTCTTAGACCGTCCTCTACCGTCTTCCACAGTCGGTCGCGACGGACTCGGCGGCCCCGTCGGTCGCTAGCAATCAGGAATCGAAGCGGATGCGCTCTGCTCCAGCGCGCGCATGCGTTTGACAGACTGAATCATCGCGCGCACGGTGTGGTAGCTGATCTTCCAGGCATGACCCAACGCGTCATCGATGGGATTGCCTTCCCGGTCAAGGCGTTCGAACCATTCGCCGCCCGCCTCCATGTTGACGTACTTAGTGAAGACGAACTCGTGAACGTTCTCGAAGGCCTCCCAGTACTTCTCGTCGCCGAATAGTGCGCAGGCATCAAGCAATCCGACAAGCACCTCGGCCTGCTGCCAGAACTGCTTCTCTGTGATGGTCGGCGGAGCGTTGTGCGGTCCTTCAACGAAGACCCCTCCGAACTCGCGGTCGATACCGAACTCCAGGCAGTGGTCGACAATCTTGCGGGCAACCTCGGCGTACTCGGAGCGATCGACCTTCATCATGTCCGCAGCATGCAGCAGCAGCCAGATGAACTCGATGTTGTGGCCATAAGATGTGTAATCGAGCGGCCGGGCCTGCCCGTCTTCAGGATCGGCATCGCGGCCCCACTCAACGTCGAACATGATTGCGGCCAGTGGTTTGAAGTCGAGCGAGAACTGGATGTATCCGGTCCCGTAGTCGGGATGCAGCATCTTTGAAACGATCAGATCGATGGTTTCCTGCAGCTTTGCGAGGTGATCGGGATCTCCGGTCATCTCATAGAGCGTCGTCAGTGCCTCCATCATGTGCATGTGCACGTCCATGCTCTTGCGATCGCCGCCGTAACGGCCCGGACGTTCCGGCTTCCAGTCGCGCAGCATGATCTCGAAGTAGCCGCCGTTTTCGGGATCGGCCATCTTCTCGGAGATCGCTTGCCAGGTTCGCAATGCCGCATCGCGACCGCGCACGTCGCCGGTAGCCAAGAAGTACTCGCTGAAGGCGTAGGTCGCAAAGCACTGCCCGTACCCGATCTTGGCGGTAACCGTGGGATTGCCTGCGCGGTCGGCCACCCAGAACCAGCCGTCGTGCTGGTCGTCCCAGTAATGCTCGAGGATGAACTCCGCGCCCATCCGGGCCAGCTCGGCGCAGCGACCGTTACCGTAACCGGCACGATGTGCGCTGGACATGGTGTAGAGCATCCTGATCTGCATCAGGAAGGTCTTGTCGGTTTCGCCGGTCGGCTTGCCGTCGCGATCGAAGTAGGTCAGGAACCCGCCGCATTCCGGATCGGGGGAGTTCTCGATCCAGAACGGCAGGAGAGTATCGACAAGATACTTCTCGGTGCTGACCAGAACGTCGCTTATCGTCTTCTTGCTTGGCACTATTCCACTCCAAAGACCTGCTCGCGTACCGCTTCGGTCTTGGTTGAAGGCGCCACCGTCAAGCTCCTTCCAATTCGCGCAATAGCAGATGATAAAACCCCAACAGCGTCTGTGAGTGCGAACCCTCGAAGTAATAGCCGTTGCCGCCGCAGACCAGCGGGATTCGTGTTGCCGAGGATTTCTGGTCACGCAGATAGTAGTAGGGCTGGTGCTCATCGCGCGTGCCGTCGTCGTAACAGAAGTGCCGGATATCAAAGACCGCCACGTCCAGTCCTTCCGGCTTGCATCCTACGTTCGCGGCCATCGATGCAGCCTTGAGCAGCACCTCCGGTCCCATTACCGCAGTACCGATGTTGAGAACCACCCCGCCCTGCGTTGCCCGGCTCACCTCTGCGGCCAGAATCATGAAGTCCTTGCCGCTGGCCGCGCCCTTGGCCCCGGCATCGAAGCTCGAATGCTGGTCGATGATATCCGTGCCGATGGATGAGAACACGCAGGCGGGAATCCCCTTCTTGAACGCCTCGGCGAACAGGCAGCTGTCCACGTATTTGAAGCCATCGACGGGTTTGACGTAGTCGTCGCTGTCCGGATAATCGGCGAAGACCGCCTCAATTACCGCGCCCCTGAACCCGTCGTCGAGATACAGCCGACCCATGCACTCGCCGTACCCCCAACCGTGCTCGACTCCCAGTCGCAGTGCGTAATTCAGGTAATTCCCGGTTTCGAACGCCATCCCGAACTGCCCGGCGGGCAGCGCAGTGCGTACGTCTTCGCTGGAGGCGCCGGTCAGCGCCAGCTCCAGCGAGTGAATACTTCCCCCGCCGTTGGTTCCGAAGAGGGTGAGTACTCCGCGGCGGATCAGGTCGATGATCAGAGGATGCTGGCCGTTCTTGAACAGATGCGCCCCGGTCAGTGCCATCACCGGCTTTCCGGAGCGATGACACTCAACTACCCGAGCGGCGAGTTTCTTGAGGCCAGCCTCTACATCATCGCTTCCACCGGGCTTGCCGTCGAGAAACCAGCGGGTGCCCGAGAAGTCCGGTGCCGAGGCTGCGACTTCCTCGGGCTTGACGGAATCACCGACCTCAACGCGGTTGCCGCGGGTACGAAGCGGATAGGTGCGGATCTTGGACGGATCAAATGCCGCAAACGAACCGCAAGTCTCGGCGTTCATGACTCATTCCCCCCACACAGTAAGGCCGCGAGTTCTCTGCCCAGACTGAAATCCGCCACGATCATGTCCGCGCCGGCCTTGATCAGCCGCTCGCGTTTCCACTGGTCGGCCTTGTCGCATTCCCTTTCGTCAGTGGCCACGCCGAGGGCAATGCCGCCGACCGCGGCACATTCCTGAATCTCGACGAAGCCGTCACCGGCAACCATCAGCTCCGAGCCGGAAAGACCGTTGTCGGCGATTATCGCGGCGATGACCATCTTCTTGGAGAACTTGGTGTGATCGGGCTGGGCGCCCTTGATTCCTCCGTCGAAGAAGCCGGCCAGACCCAGTAGCGCGGCCTCTTCCTTCACATAGTGCTCGTCGGATCCGCTGGCGCAGTACATTCTCACTCCCCGGCGCTGCAGCTCACTGAGAAACTCCTCGGCCCCGGGCACGAGGTAGTCCTCGGCACGGTGACTGCCGGCGCGCAAGCTCTCCTTGCGGGCTGCGATGTGCGCATCGAGACGGTTGAGGTATTCGGTCTTGTACTGCGCGGGCTCGAGCGCCGGGCCGCCACGCCTGGCGACTTCTTCTGCGAGCCACTGCATCTGGAAGATGGTCTGGATCCCGGTGGACTGACCGATGTAGGCCTCAATCTCCGACTCTTTGGCACCGTCCTCTGTAGCCGCGAAGACCTCGACCATCAGACCGGTCATCACTGATTGCCAACCCTCGCGCACGAGCGACAGCGTTCCGTCAAAGTCAAACAGCGCGTGGCGGACCCGGCCCAGGTCCTTACGTTCACACAACATCTCTATGCGGTTCGTGAGCTGATCTCCGTGATCGCCGCTGCGGCGCTGCCGTGCCTGGCGACGTACTCGTCATAGCGGGCGGTTATCTGCTCCGGGCTGGCCGTACCGGTCATGCCGATCTGCTGAACCGTGATCGAGGAGACCAGTACTCCAAGCAGCGCGGCTTCCAGGGCCCGCGACGCACAGGAAAGCGCCGCGGTTACCGCAGCGATGACCGAATCACCCGCGCCGACCGGATCGATATCTCCGTCCAGAGCATAGCCCGCTACATGCCACGCTTTTCCACCTTCGGCGGCAATGATACCCCCCTCGCCGATAGTCACGAACATCGGCCGGTTCTCTCGCGTGGAGAGTTCAACGGCCGCCCGGCTGATTGCGGGAATGTCTCCGGATAGATCGTCTCCGCCGAGCAATCCGCGAAGCTCGGCCAGATTAGGCTTGAGCGAGCATCCCGGGAATCCGGTGATGTTCAGCCGGGAGTCAACGACCACCGGCAGGTTGTCTTTAGCGGCGATCATCTCAAGGACCCGGCTGCGCAGCTCAGTGCATACCGTTCCGCACTTGCCGGCCTCTCCGTAGTCGGAAATGATCAATCCCGATGCGCGTTCGAGTGCCTCCTCCATAGCGGCGGTAACCCGGGCGAGCTCCTCGGCGCTGAGTTCCTTGCGCGGGAAGATATCGAACCGGCTCATCTCGGTGGGTGCCGCGGCACCGCCGGGCAGCGCAGGCTTGATGAAGGTCGGGGTCGGCCGGTC
The DNA here is from genome assembly GCA_039584755.1 of Gemmatimonadota bacterium. GTDB lineage: Bacteria > Gemmatimonadota > Gemmatimonadetes > Gemmatimonadales > GWC2-71-9. The sequence continues at coordinate 1,725 of JBDGXD010000192.1, read as the reverse complement.
CGGACTGCGCAGCAGCAGCTCGAGATCGATCCCGGCACCGGCCAGCAGCCTAGTGAGTTCGAAGCCCTCGCCGTCATCGCCGACAAAGCCCACCGGCAGAACCGTTCCAACGCCCAGGGCGGCCACGTTCATCAGCACCGAACCTGCGCCGCCCGGCGAGGAACTGGTTCTGACCACCTGGTTGATCGGCAGGCCGGTCTCGACCGAATTGTCGCTGATGCTCGGGTCGACGAAGAGGTAGCGATCCAGGCAGACGTCTCCCAGAATCACAATGGTCCGGAACCTGAGTTCTGCCAGGAGCCGTTGAAGTTCGCTGCGGGTCATTGTTGCCCCCTCGTCGACAGCCGCAATGGGGCTGTCGATCTACGTAAATGTGGGGGGCTAGGCACGAGTGTGCTACGACCCGGCCGGAGCTGTTCCCCATCACCGTGGCGCGGCTTTGTTCAGGGACAGTCGGACTGCACCGTCACGCCCTTGGCTTGCAGCGCAGCCACGTCCGTGCAACTCACGCTAGTGGCTTGGAGATAGACCGTGTCGCCTGCTCCGAGCCCTGCGTTGTCGAGCAAAGGCTGGATGTCGGTGAGGTTAGGATTGTCATCCAAAACGAGGTCTCTCAGGTTCGTGAGCCCACCCAGTGCACTGATGTCGCTGATGGAGTTGTTTCTGAGGTCGAGGTACCCCAGGCTCGTGAGCCCGTTCAACGGGCCGATATCGTTGATCGAGTTCACGCCGAGGTTGAGGTTAGCTAGGTTCGTGAGTCCGCTCAGCGCACTGATGTCGCTGATCGAGTTGTTGTCGAGGTGGAGGTACATAAGGCTCGTGAGCCCGCTGAGCGCGCTGATGTCGCTGATCGAGATTTCGTTGAGGAGGAGGTACTCCAGGCTGGTGAGTCCGCTGAGCACGCTGATGTCGCTGATCAAGTTGCCCGAAAGGTAGAGCCACTCCACGCTGGTGAGCCCGCTCAGCGCGCTGATGTCGCTAATCGAGTTTTCGTCGAGGAAGAGTAACGTAAGGCTCGTGAGCCCACTCAGGGCATTGACGTCGCTGATCAAGTTGTCATTGAGGCGAAGGTTCATCAAGCTCGTGAGCCCGCCGAGTGCGCTGATGTCACTGATCAAGTTGTTGGGGAGGTCGAGGTACACCAGGCTCGTGAGCCCACCGAGGGCGTTGATGTCGCTGATTGAATTGAAGTTGAGGGCGAGTGCCCTCAGGCTCGTGAGCCCACTCAGGACACTGACATCGCTGATCGAGTTGTAGGCGAGGCAGAGTCGCGTCAGGCTCGTGAGCCCACTCAGGGCACTAATGTCGCTGATCGAGTTGCGGCAGAGGTTGAGCCAGTCCAGGCTCGTGAGCCCGCCTAGGGCACTGATGTCGCTGATTGAATTGGAGCGGAGGGAGAGTGCCTTCAGGCTCGTGAGCCCACTCAGCGCGCTCAGGTCGCTGATCGAGTTGTTGTCGTTGAGGTCGAGGTACTCCAGGCTCGTGAGCCCGCTCAACGCGCTAATGTCGCTGATGGAGTTGCCGTCGAGGTCGAGGTACTCCAGGCTCGCGAGCGTGCTCAGCGCACTGATGTCGCTGATCGAGTTGCCGCCAAGCCGAAGTCCCGTCAGGGGGGGCACGCGAGCGGGTCAACCTCGAATATGCGTCTCAGCAACTCGGCCCAGCGGTGCCGTGCCTGGCTCACGGCCTCGGGCTCCGGGTCGACGATGACGAGCGGGTGCTCCT
>JBDGXD010000191.1:0-8324 GCA_039584755.1 Gemmatimonadota bacterium | reverse complement strand
GCAACAGGTCTTCGAATCTCCCTGTCACAGATTCTGGACCGGTCACCTCTCCATCTGAGAGGATTACAGTCGCCTCCAGGCGCGTGTTTCCCTGAGGCGGAATTGCCGCCATTCCCTGGACCAGCCGACCAGCCTGTAGCAGATGGCCTACGCGTGCAGCCGTCGATTGATCTACTCGCTGAGTCTGCGCCAGCTGCAGTTCCGTGAGAAGAGCATTGAGTCGCACCCGTTCCACTAACCGGAACCGCTCGAGCAGCGACAAGTCGGAGATCAAAATCTGCGCGAGACCGCGGGACAGTGGCTGGTACGTCGAGTCACCGACGATTTCGACCGGCAAGACGGCGACGATACCCGGATCCCCACTGACCTCAGCAAGCTCAGCTTCACGCTGCAACGCAGCCCGTGCCTGTTCCGTCGCCTCAGTTCGGGTTGCGAACAGCTCGCGCGCGGCTACTGCTGCCGCCCCCCGCTCCTCACCATGATCACTCAGGAAGGCCTGGTAGGTTGCGATCGCCAGATCGTAATAGCCACGCCGTTCGAGACACTGTCCGATGACCAACGGGCCCAGTGCGTCTTTGGGGCGACGTCGTGCTCCTTCACGAGCCACCGTGGTCGCGCTGTCACACTGCTCCGCCGTAAAGAGAGCCGCGGCATAACGGAGCAACAGACGACCGTCGTCCGGATTCTCCCTGAGTTCCGCCTCCAGTGTAGGGATTTCCGCAGGTGAGACCTCTGACACGCGACCAGTGCCGCAGGCCACAACCAGCGCGGCGGATACTGCGATCAATCCAACGGAGATTCGGTGCACTGCGGTGCGGGTGCGAGCGTCACCCATTTTGCAACTCCGGCATACTGGGAAGAAAGCGTGTGTCCCTCGATCTCTTCTAGATTCAAGGGAAACGTGAACTTGGGTCCCGGGACTTGACCCGTCAAGATGTCACTTGGTTGCAACTACTGGGCCACGAGGGAAGGCAAACTGCCCTTATGTCAACGACTTGCCGCTCAGCTAGACTGCAATATCTCGCGCATACGGCGGGCCAACGACTCGATCTCACGAAGAGATCCGACCGTTTCCTTATCGATGGCATCCGCTCTTAGAAGAAGAAGCTGAGTCTCAGCCAGCATGGCGGCAAGAGGGTTGGAGAGATCGTGACGGAGCTTGCGGACGCGCTCGTCGGGATCGGCTGTCATTCTGCTATTGAGCGATACAGGTCACGGATATGATGGTCGCGGAGATCGCGTACGGACTGCCACAAATCGTTCTCGCTCTCAGCGCAGAAGATCTCGGCGGTTGCAGGAGCCGAGTCTGATTCATCCAGCCCAAATATCAACTTGGCTCGCCAAGTTCCGTCACCCGCACGTCGAACTTGGAGCCTGATGGGCACTTCCTCACCACCATATCGCATAGGGGGAAGTTCATGAATAACGGGTTCGGCCGGATCTGGCGCCCCGTACCGGACCGAATTAGCCGGCATTTATAGCTCCGTTAGTTTGCGCAAATATAAACGCATGCTGCACTTATGCAATAGTGAGCAAACGCTCGCCTAACTTCTGTTGACCCTATCGCAGCCGCCAGGCCGTACGCCTTCGAGCCCGCACTCCACCTGTTGATCACTCGTCATTTGCGGGAATCAGAACCCGAATAGGAACGGCACAGGAGTAAACGTCACGATGAGCAACAGGACGGTTGCCCAAGCCAAGAGTTGGCGACTTCTGGGCAGGGGCCGATGTGAATCGAGCAACCTCGGATGGCGGATGCGTCCGCCCCCGATGAGGAGGACAAACCCAGCCCAAATCCACCACCAGAAGAACCACTGCCCCATGACCAGCAGGCCGATCAGAAACAAGCGACCGATGAGCAGCTGTCGCTCCCGGAACAGGGCATAGAGAACGTGACCGCCGTCCAATTGCCCCAACGGCAGCAAGTTCAACATGGTAACGAGTACCCCAAACCAGCCTGCCTGGGCTAGCGGGTGGAGCAAGACGGTTCCCTCTCCCAACAGCCACTTGCGTGCACTCAGGGTGAGCAGAGAATCACCGAGCCACATACGGATATTGCCGAACTCGATGAGCAGTGATTGCACCCCAACCTCCGGAATGATCTCAGATCGCTGCAAGCCAACCACAAGTAGTGCAAGTGCCACAAGGAACCCAGCCCACGGACCAGCGGCGCCTACATCCAACAGCTGTCTGCGGTCCACAACAGGGCTTCTGAGCCTGATGAACGCCCCAAAGGTCCCGACGAAGATGATCCAAGGCGGAGCGGGTAGGAAATAGGGTGGCGATGCGTCTATGGAATAGCTCTTAGCCGCCCAATAGTGCCCCATTTCATGCGCAAGCAGAATACTCAACAATCCGACGGCGAAGCCAAAGCCGTAGTCCAAGTCGAGCTGTGCGAGCCAATCGGGTACGACTCGGGATAGGACGGGAAGACCACTGAAGATCGGTATGAGTTCGACGTCGGCTCCTGCCAGCACGGCACCTGCCATCCACACCGTCACAAACGAGGCCAGAAAGAGGAGCACGTGAAGCCACCAGCGTTCCCGTGGTGGCGAACCCAATGTACGTATCAGAATCAGCCGCCCGTCGGCATCCTCTTCAGCCCAATAGTAGGCCCCCTGCCACTCCTCCAGAGCCCGGGAGAATTCCGGCGACGGACCACGATGAGCCGGCTGTACAATCCCGTCGATTATCTCCCGGTCGCGCACCACCACGGTGCGCCACACGGTTAGGAACTGAGCCAGTGAGCCCATTTAGCCTCTTGACGCTGCCAGAAATCTTTGATATGATAACGTGCTTTCACATCCAGATATCCCCGAACTGAAATCCGCATTTTGTTACGCCCGCGACTGAACCGTAGGGCCAGTGACCGCGCCTACCGCAGCAGTCGTCCCTCCAACTAGGGAGTCCCATTCAAGTGGACATCGCAGAACTAAAAAAGAAATCGGTTTCTGAACTCCACGCGATGGCCGAAGAGTTGAACATCACCAACTACTCAGGCCTCCGCAAGCAGGATCTCATCTTTCGCATCGAGCAGTCTCTGCTCGACTCAGACACGGTGCTGAGGGGTGAGGGAGTCCTGGAAATCCTCCCCGAAGGCTATGGCTTTCTCCGCAGCCAGGACTGGAACTACCTCTACGGCCCAGACGATATCTATGTCAGTCCGAGCCAGATCAAGAGGTTCGACCTTCGTACAGGTGACACGATACTAGGACAGGTGCGCCCGCCAAAGGAAGGCGAGCGTTATCTCGCCCTCCTGAAAGTCGAGAAAGTAAACTTCGAGGACCCAGATAGGGCCAAGCATCGTATTGCGTTCGACAACCTACGACCACGGTATCCCGAGAAGCGTATTCCACTCGAACGCAAGGATGCCGATCTGTCCATGAGGGTGGTGGACATACTCGCCCCAATCGGGTGTGGCCAACGTGGTCTGATCGTCTCGCCTCCCAAAGCCGGTAAGACTATTCTCCTCCAGAAGTTAGCCAACTCCATTACCGAGAATTATCCTGAAGCGACTTTGATTGTCCTACTGATCGACGAGCGGCCGGAGGAAGTGACAGACATGGAGGAGCACGTCGCGGCAGAGGTCATTTCGTCGACCTTTGACGAGCCGGCAGATCGTCACGTCCAGGTCGCCGATATGGTGTTGGAGAAGGCCAGGAGGCTGGTCGAGCATGGCAAGGATGTTGTCATCCTGTTGGATTCGATCACGCGACTTGCGAGAGCTCACAACGTGGTAATTCCCCACTCCGGTAAGATCCTCTCGGGCGGTGTTGATGCCAATGCGCTGCAGAAACCGAAGCGGTTCTTCGGCGCAGCCCGCAACATAGACAAGGGCGGCTCATTGACAATCATTGCTACGGCGCTGATCGAGACAGGCAGCCGCATGGACGAGGTGATCTTCGAGGAGTTCAAGGGAACGGGCAACATGGAGTTGGTGCTCGACCGCAAGATCGCCGATCGACGGGTCTACCCGGCAATCGATGTCCAGCGCAGTTCCACGCGCAAGGAAGAGCTGTTGCTCGACGACCAGGAGCTCAACAAGACGTACCTCCTCCGCAACTTCCTGGCAGACATGCCGACAGTTGAAGCCATCGAGTTTCTGCTGGAGCGGATGAAGCGTACAAAGACCAACGACGAGTTCTTTGCAACAATGCAGCAGGGATGACACATCCCGGGGAGGGTCGGCAGGTAGACGGTAGTTCGGACAGCCTATCCGACCCGCAGGGTGTTGTGACATCAGGTCAGCCCTCACGTTCGATCCCGCTGGTGGGACGCTTGCTTGCGGTTGACGTCGGTGAGAAACGGATCGGTCTTGCCCTCTCTGACCCGTTACAGAAGATCGCTCAACCACTCATTACTCTGACCAGACGAGCCGGTAGGCGTTTTCCGATGAAACAATTGAAGGCGCAGCTCGTCGAACACGAACCGGTTGGATTCGTCGTCGGTCTCCCGCTTTCTCCCGAGGGATCGGAACTCGACTGGGCCAAAGAGGTCAGAGCCGTCGGTTCTCTCATTGGGCAGAAGACGGGGCTGCCCGTCGCCTACTGGGACGAGCGCATGACCACTGGCCGCGCCATGTCTGCAATACGCGATCTGGGGGGCGGCCTGCGAGGTCGCAAGGCTGAAATAGATCAGCTAGCCGCCACGACTTTGCTGCAAGCATTTCTCGACAGCAGGAAGAAGTGAGAATCCTCGCCACTCGAGTAGCGACATTCACCACTGTCCTGATTGCGTGTGGCAACCCGGATCCGGAGGAAACCACACGGCGGATTACCGTTCCGCAGGGGGCGACGCTCAGCGCAGTAGCGGAGAGTCTCCACGCTCATCAGTTGATTCGATCTCCAAGGTTGTTCAAGCTGTACGCGACTGCCACCGGAAGACAACGAGACATCCAGGCTGGGACCTTCGAGTTGCCGAACAACGCATCGATGGGCCAGCTGCTCGAAACACTCGTCTCCGGTACCGAAGCTCTCGAGGCCCTCGTTCTACCAGAGGGATTGATGTTGGTGGAATTGCCTGGCAGGATACGCAATCAACTGGGCATCGATCCGGACAGTTTCCAAGCCGCAGTGAGCGACCCGGAACTACTTCGACAGGTCGGCGCGCCGGCCGATGATCTCGAAGGGTACCTATATCCGAGTACATACTACGTGACCGTACGTGCGACTGCACGCGATCTCGTGCGACAGATGGTTGCGGAATTCGAGCTGCGCTGGCGCCCCGAGTGGGACGAACGTCTCACGGAGTTGGGGATGACACGTCACGACATCGTCATCCTCGCATCGATAATCGAAGGTGAGGTCAGATATCCACCAGATGCGAAGTTCGTTTCGTCCGTATATCACAACCGCCTGTCCCGCAACATGCGACTGCAGGCTGACCCGACGGTCATCTACGCTCTAGGCCGCCGCAGGCGGTTGTATCAGAAAGACTATCAGACTGAGTCTCCTTACAACACATACCTGATCAACGGTCTTCCTCCGGGACCGATAAACCAGCCTTCTGAAGCAAGCCTCGAGGCAGCCCTCTTCCCGGCCCATACGGACTTCCTCTACTTCGTTGCACGGCCTGATGGGAAGCATGTCTTCTCACGCACGCACCGTGAGCATCTCGCGGCCACGCGTGAGGTTCGCAGATAGAACTTGGAGGTGGGAGTCAGCGGCGGTGAGCCGGCCGGACGTCGTCTACGATCTTCCTAAGGTCGCGCGTGCTCCGCTCTATGTCGTCGGCACCAAAGATCGCACTTATGACGGCGATGCCCCCTGCACCCGCGTCGAGAATCTCCCGGGCGTTGGACCCGTCGATTCCACCGATCGCGATCACAGGTGTTCCAGCCGGCGCAAGCTTGGCCAGCACCTCGAATCCCTCGGTCCCGATGGGTTGCCCCGCATCTGACTTGCTGCCGGTCGCGTATATCGACCCAACACTCCAGTAATCAACGGTCGTTTCCATGACCGAATGCGCTTCTTTCCGGGTACCGACCGACACTCCGAGCCTGAACGGATGGGGAGCGATCTCACGCACTCTAGCGGGTGCAATGTCATCTGCCCCCAAGTGGACCCCTCTTGCACCGGCTGCCAGGGCGATGTCGGCACGATCGTTGACATACACGGGTATCGAGAGGCCTGTGACCAACTGAGTGGCCGCTTCGAGGATCGTCGCAGCAGGAGCGTCTTTCAATCGGACTTGCACCGCAGTGGCTCCTCCAGCTTCCGCTGCGCGGCACGCGGGGAGGATGGACGAAGGATCGACGAACGGTGGGCTCGCAATGGCAACCAGTCTCAGTTCTCTCATTCTAGCTCACCAATCCAGACGGGCTACGGGTAAACTGGAGAACGGGTCCCTCAGGCAACATATATTTCGGCGTGTATTTCAATTTAGCGAGCTGACGACCGGCGTTGACAGGAAAACCGGATGAGGCAAGGTTGGAGACATGCCGCAAGTAGGCGACGCCGCTCCGCGCAGCGTGAGAGTCCGCCGGGTCCTGATCAGCATACTCGTCGCCAACCTAGTTGTTGTTGCGGCCAAGTTGCTAATCGGTATCCGCACCGGTTCACTCGCCGTCCTAGGCGATGCGGTTCACTCTTCCGTCGACGCGATGAACAACGTCCTCGGTCTGGTGGTGGTCGGTATCGCGGCGCGGGCGCCAGACGAAGACCATCCGTACGGCCACCAGAAATTCGAGACTCTCGGGGCCCTGGCAATAGTCGGGTTTCTTTCGGTTTCAGCGTTCGAACTGTCAAAAGGGGCCCTTCAGCGGCTGGTGGCTGGGGCGCCCTCGCTGTCGGTATCATCCATTCAGATTGGCGTACTCCTGGCAACGCTCGCGGTCAACACTCTGGTCGCCGGTTATGAGTCGAGGAAGGGTCGAGAACTGAACAGTGAGATTCTGTTGGCTGACGCCGCGCACACCAGGGCCGACGTATTCGTCACGCTTGGTGTGGTGTCCAGTGTCGTCCTCGCGCGGATTGGGATCACATGGGCTGATCCCATCGTAGCGCTCGCGGTGGTGGGAGTGATCATCACACTGGCCTACAGAATCATATCCCGGTCAATCCCCATACTCGTGGATAGCCACGTCGTGCCGTCGTACGCCATCAGGTACTCCGCCGAGAGTGTCCGGGGCGTTAGGAGCGCTTATGACATCAGATCGCGCGGCTCCAGGGATCGATCTTTCGCCGAACTCACGATCGCCGTGAAGCGCAACGCGACCGTGGAAGATGCCCATCAGATAGCAGATGCGGTCGAGACTCGCTTGCGATCTGATCTGAAGCTACACGAGATCATCGTCCACATCGAACCATGTTGAGTAACCCCCAACCCAAACACCAACACGTTCGGCAGCAGTCCCTGCGTCAGGAGTACGAGGAGTTCCTGCTTCAACAGATAGAGGAATACAAGGGACAGTTATCGCGCCCAGATCTTCTCGCAATTGCAGACGAAGCCGTCCGCGAACTGGAGGTCAGCCCCAGGGAACAACTGGTCCTGACGGAGGTGCTGGTGCTCGAGCACGTAGACCGCCTGATCATGCGTCGCCTCAAGTTGCCATCATTTCGAAAGTGGAAGGACCGTCACCTGAAGCGGCGGCAGGCCCAGCGAGGACCCAAACACTGGGGGCTCGACCGTCAGTCGCCGCTGGTGGATCTGGCACTGAGACTCGACAACAAAGACATGGCGCTGGCGGTAGGAGGCGGTACAGCACCGGCGGCCTATTTCCTTGCCGCCCACGACTGGCCCACGCTGTTGATAGACCGTGACCTCACGACAGTGGAGTCTGTCGAAACCAGGGTAGCGGCGGAAGGGCTAGCTCAGCGATTCCAGGCGATGGTCGTGAATCTGGGGAATTGGTTTCCGGATGTTGCCCCGACCCTGGTGGTTATCGATGTATCAACGCTGAACAAACTCGACCCGCCCACGCGAGGCCGGGTGATAGACACATTCAAACGGCTCACGTCATCAGGCGGAGTTCACTACATTCTACCAACTGCTCGCTATGATGACATCCTTCCGTTGTCCTATGAAGTACTTCGGGCGCACTATAGCGATTGGGGACTCGGTGACCCGGGACGTCGTCCCTTAGTCGGCTTCACAGCGACTAAGCCCTGACTGCTGAATCTTCCCGGAACGTTGCGGGGCCGGCAGCGTGCCGGCCCCTGTGCAACGTACTACGTGAATTGCGACGAGCGGAGACTAACGACGACGCTTGGTCGTCTTGCGCCGCTTGGTCGCTTTCTTCTTCTTCACGGCCTTCTTCTTTCTGGCCACTTTCCTCTTCGCAGTCTTCTTCTTCTTGGCCACTTTCCTCTTCGTAGCCTTCTTCC
>JBDGXD010000190.1:0-8382 GCA_039584755.1 Gemmatimonadota bacterium | reverse complement strand
GACGATTGTCCGTCGACAACAGACGAATGTCCGTCGACAACGGACGAATGTCCGAGACAACAGACGATTGTCCGTGGACAACAGACGATTGTCTGTCGACAACGGACGAATGTCCGCGGACATCGCCCCGATGTCCGTGGCCCCACACCCATTGTCCTCGGCCGATCGGCCGGTGCTGTTGCCGTGGTTGACCCTGGTAGTGTCACCACTCATCTCCCTCATGCAGGATCAGCGAGGGAGAGGCCTGTCTTGTGGCAAGTCCACTGTTTCTCGGGTGTTGGACGGTGAGCTTCGGGTACGTCCGAACACCCAATACAGGAGGTTACGGCATCGAAACTGGGCCAGAAACTGGACCAAGCTAGGTGACACCTAAACTACTAACGATCTGATGCGATTCTGATGTGTTGAAATGGGCTGACGGGAGACCGGCAGCCCCCCCTTCGGCATCAGCCGAATAGAGGTACGGCTGGTCCTGAATGCGTGATGTGTTTTTGGATTAGTCTGGCGTTCGCACCGACAACTTGCCGCACTTTGTGGGGAGAAACGGGAACCCCAACTGGAGTCCTTGTCCGGCGCATTGAGGAAGCTCTATCTTTACCGTACCAAGGAGGCGGACATGGAACCCTTCGAACAGCTTGTCGCCATCGTTTTCGGTACGGCTGTCGCTCTAGCCTTCGTGGGCGTCAAGGCATTCGGAATATGGGTTGGACGACGGGCATCTAACCTCGACGCCCCTCGGCTTGAACAGCTAGAAGGTCGCGTTGCCGAGCTGGAAGAGAGGGCGGATTTCACCGAGCGTGCCCTCACCGAGGAACGCCACCAAAAACAGATCCCGCCTGCGGTCTCCACGCCCGTATAGGTCTACCGGTCCGGCACTCAAGGCGGCCGAACCAATCTGAAGAGAGACCCCTCACGCGTACTGCAACCCTGACTCCAGTTTCCTCCTTCGTAACACTCGCCGGGGCGAGATGAGCAAGATAAGAAGTTTAGGCTGACCGTAACTCGGACGATTGAGCTGCCGCCAGCTGGACATCGTGCGAAGAAGCGGGTGTGCTGAACATCATCATGTTGGAGTCGTCAAGACCCCTCCCTGGGACTCGATCTTGTGGGAGTGAACCGAGGCGTACAGGGGGGAAACTCAGACTGCCGCTATTGCGAATGGGCTCTCAGATGATCGCAGTGGAATTCCCACAGGTTGGTGCTGAGGTCCCTATCCCTTCGGCCTAACCAGCTCCTGGAACGGCGGGTGGTCTCCCTCGGGAAGCGCTCGCGCGCCCGATCCGGTGGCCTGCTGGACAAGGCGCTGCATGAGCGCCGAGAGAGAGCGGAACCGCCGCTTCACGTAACGGTGGTACAATGCCCGCACCGCGGTGTACTGACCCACCGCAATCGTGGCCAAGACAGCGCTCAGCCCGACATTCCCATCGACCACGAGCGCGATACCGGAGAGGACGACGAAGAGACTTCCGACGACCCCCGAGGCGATGGAGGCCGACAGGTCTTCGCCGATGCGCTCCGTGATCCGGATGCGACTCTCGGCACCGACCGGGCTCACGGTTACCTGCACGCGCCGTCTGGAAGCCGTCACCAACCGACCCTCCCAGAAGAGTGACTCGTCGAAGGTCTCATTGATCCTTCCGGCCTCACCAACGGCCTGCCGGATCCCCTCCACCATAGCGCCGTACTGCGGTCGCGAGACGCGCCCGGCGACGAGTCGCTCCAGTTCGATGTTACCGGTCACGCCGAGGTAGCCGCCGCGCACGATCCCTGTGTGTGGTGTGGCCACCTCCCGCGCAGCCTCTCGGACGCGTTCTGGGGAGATGCCCACTTCCGCGGCGACTCGTTCGACTCCGCCCATCGACAGCGCCTCGTCGTGGGCCGCATGCTCGGCATCGAGCTCTGCTGCCCGATCGAGGACATCACGCACCTTGTCGTCATCGAACTTCTCCCCGCGTTCCGATGCGCGAGCCAGCGCATCCGCGAACGCCGTCGGCGTATCGAACCGCTGCGTTTGCCGGATGGCTAACGCCCGCACGAGGATCTGCTCCACCCTGCCGGGCAGCCGGTCCAACCTCTCGCGGTGCCCCGGCGGAAGCTCGGCGAACCGGCCCGTCCTCACCTCGTCGGGGACGGGCCAGACGCCCGGCGTCTCCCCGATCAGCATCTCGTAGACGACGCAGGCAAGTCCGCACACGTCGGTTCGCTCGTCGATCTCGGTTCTGCCGGTCGCCTGCTCCGGGCTCATGTAACCCGGAGTCCCCAACGGAAACCCGCTGCGCGTTAGAGCATCGCGGCTGGCCATGCTGACCACTTTCGCAATCCCGAAGTCCGCGACGACCGCCAGGCCCTCGGAGAACAGGATGTTCTCCGGCTTGATGTCGCGATGGATGAGTTCGCGTCGGTGTGCGTGGTCCAGGGCGACGGCGACGGACTTCGCGACCTCGACTGTCGCCTCAACAGAGAGTTGCTTCTCGCGCAGGAGTCTCTCACGCAGCGACTTGCCTTCCACATACGGCATCACGTAGTAGAGAAGTCCTTCGGCCTCACCCGAGTCATAGAGCGGCAGGATGTGTGGATGTTGGAGTTGGGCCGCGATCTCGATCTCGCGCAGGAACCGCTCGGCTCCCATCGCGGCAGCGAGTTCGGGCTTCATGACCTTGATCGCAACCCGGCGGTGGTGTTTGATATCCTCCGCGAGGTACACGGTGGCCATTCCGCCACGCCCAATTTCGTGGTCGATGGCGTAGCGGTCGGCCAATGCAGCCTTGAGACGTTCCAACAGGTCAGCCATGGACAGGCTCCCTGTGGTCCCAAACGCTAAGGTAAGGTCTGCCAGTCATGGTTGCCAGATCAGTGGCTTTGCAGGGGTTGCATAGGTTCAAACTTTACTGCTTGAATGAAATAATCGTTGTCGTGTTTTTCGGTTTGAAAGAAGGGAATAGAGACCTGGAACCTATGCAGAGCTGATGCTCTTACCGCATCAGTGCCCGACCTGTAGCTTTGCCCTGTCTCGGAGTCGCCCTCCGACACGCTAGGAGGGTTCTATGCCCCGTCTCATCAAAATCATTGTCGGCATTATCCTGGTTGTGCTTGCCATTGTTGTCCTCAACGTGCGGTGACCCCTTGCGGTGCCACCAGTCGGCTCCGTCGCAGAGTCACGCATCGTACACCCCCGTGTTGACTTTCGAGTGCCAGTTCAAGGTCGAACCGCCATGACATTTGTCGTAATGCGACGGAAGCGGACGAAGAGCAGCTCCCACCGCCCTTTGCGTCTTGTACGCGGCCGCCAACAACGTGCGCGCTGGATAGCACTCGCAGTAATACTGGCGGCACTCATAGCCATTTTCGTCATCGCTGCGCAGTAGAATCATCATTGGCATCCTTTGGCGCGACGTTGTTGCCTGTGGCGCTACCGTCCCGATGTTCTGTTCATACCCTTCCTCCGTACCAGCCGGTAACTTTCACGTGTCTCGGAGTCGCCCTCCAAACCGCAAGGAGGGCTTATGCGCCGTCTCGCACTTGCAGCAACGTCCCTGGCCTTACTGGCCGCCTGTCAGCCCAGCACAACTGAACTGACCGAAGAGCGGAAAGCCGAGATTGCGGCTGAGGTGAACGCTCTCAAGGCCGATTTCTGGGATGCTTGGAGGGAATGGGACCTTGGCAGAGGAATGTCGTACTACCGCAACTCTCCAGATTTCATGTGGGCGGACGATGGCGAACTCATCAAAGGATGGACCACGTTTAACGAAGCAATTCAATCGTGGAGTGTGGAGAGTCAAGTGATAACGTTCAACGAATCGATAGCTACGGTTATAACTCCGGGCGCTGTTCAATTGGTAGAACAAGGAACCTATTCTGCAACCGACACTACTGGAACGATTCACCCGGAGGTGACATTTGCGGCCAGCACTCTCTGGGTGCTTCGTGACGGCGAGTGGAAGGTAGACTTCGTACACGTCTCTCGGCTCAGACCAGAAACCCCATAGGGTCGTATTGCCGGCGACCGCAACGCCCGGTCCTGCGCCGGGCGTTTCTCGTTCACGCTCTAAATGAAATGCAGTCACACACGCTGAGGCTCAGATTTCGACCAGCCGTGCGAGGGTAGGCACCCCCTTTTGGCCCTTGTGAACATCGGGGCGACTCCTGGCTCGACCAGCGCAATGCTTGCCTCCATGGTGCCGCGGGCGCACCTTGGCTCCGACTCCTTCGACCGCTCTTGTTATGCCGAGCCTGCTCTCAAAGCTGCGTGATCCAAACAACTACCGATGTCAGGCGTGTGGGCTAGTCGTGGAGAGGCAACTGCCATCGGAGCGTTGCAGGTGCGGCAGTTTCAGCTACCTCAAGGAACCGATGCCTCATCTGTTGCACTGGATCGAAGGCTGGGTGGCCCTGTTTGCTGGCAACCGGATCGCCTATGAGCTTGTCAGGTTCCACGAGGCCAGGGTCGACGGCGATTCGTACTGGTTCAACCTTGGGTTCAGTTTCCCTTGGTGGGACTCTGGCGATTGGTTTTACCTTGGCCTCCTTGCTGTACCGTTCTTGATCGCTGGGTTTGCAGTTGCTCAGTCACCGAAGCTACGTATGCCAAGCCGCAAAGTCGTCCGGGGCGGCTCCGTTGAAGAGCTTCGTTACGTTGCGTGGCCCGGAGTACGCGCCATTGGTGCTAACGGTCGAGGGAAGTTCTACCTTTCACTGGCCATCACCGTTGTCGGTTTGCCGGTAGCTTGGTGGGTGTTAGACACGTTCCTAGCGTTCTGGTCGGCCAGCCTCGGTCCGACCTCATTCAGCACAATCGCAACCCTTTCCGTTCTCGCTCTAAGGAATAGGCCCTCGACCCATTGAAAGCTTGAACCTCGACTGCCCCGTTTAGGGGCATGCCCCCTTTGACCTCGCTCGACTCACAGGTGCGGCCTGCCAAGAATCCGCAGCATGTCTTCAGTGGGCTGGTCAGCAAGAAGAAGGGTGGCGTTGACCGGCCCTCTTTGTTGACGCTGGTTTGACGCTACCACCCTAGGCTTCCCTCAGGACTTCAAGCCGGAGGCCACCATGAAGTTCCCCAGATCCAGATACGCCCGACGTGTACTTGTGCCCGTGATGGCCGTGAGTCTCTTGTCCGCGTGCCACACCTGGAAGGTTCAAGAGTTGACACCGAGTCAAGTGGTGGCCGAGAAGCAGCCGGGCCGCATCCGACTGACCACGTTGGACGGTGACAAGATCCAGATAGGTGACCCTACCGTCTCCAACGGCGAAATCGTTGGCCATCCGGTTCGAAGAAATGCCGGTGGGTATTATCGGGCCGTCAGGTCCGAGACTCTGCGGCTGGCTACAGACAGCGTGGCTCGCATTGAGGTGCGTGAGATTAACGGACCCGTAACGGCAATCGCAGTGCTGTTCGGACTTGTTGTCGTGGGTGTTGTCGCGTTCGCGGTGGCCATGAGCAATTGGGACGGCCCAATGGGAGGATGTTGCGGATAAACCCATCGGACTGGGCTACGATTGAGGCCCAAGCCCGTGCCACCAATGGCTCTCTGCAAAGCGCTTCTGGCTCGTGGGGGGGAAAAGCATGTAAGGGTGCTTGGACCTGATGCCGCCGTGGCAACACTTGGTTTCCACGTGAGTTTCACGGACACGACGGGCGTTCAGACTGATATGGAAGGTGCCGCTACATTCGTGTTTTCCCTCCTTGACGATGGCTGGAAGATCGTATACGCCCATACGTCTTACCTGCCACCGGAAACACAGTAGCCCATATAGTCGACCAGCCGCACCGTCCGGTCCCGCGCCGGACGTTGTGCTTCCAGTCCTGTTTCCAGCGTTGACACTTCTTTGACGCCTCCCGAATAGGCTTGCCTCTGTGAGCCAGCGGGAGGCCACCGTGAAACGGTTCAGATCCAGACAAATCCGACGTGTACTCGTGCCCGTGATGGCGGTGAGTGTTTTGTCTGCGTGCAGCATGTGGGAAGTCCAAGACCTTGAACCGGCCCAATTCGTGGCCGAGAAGGAACCTGATCGAGTGCGGATCACGACTTGGAGCGGTAGGGAAATCTTGCTGATTGATCCTTGGGTCTTGGACGGTGAAATAATTGGTTATCCGCTCGGCCGGGACAGACATGACTACGAGAGGATGTCTAGACCCGACACGGTGCGGGTGGCCACGAGTATTGTGGCTCGTATTGAGTCCCCCGAAACCTACAACTACAGAACAGGCGCGATAGTCGTAGCGGTGTTTGGACTTGCTTTGATGGCTCTTATCGTCATCAAGGAGGCGTTGGCTGGGTCGCACCTGTTGGGTCGGTGGTACTGAGTGGGATTCCCGACGGACCGTTATGAGACCCTCAAAGTCAGCGGGAGGCCAACCATGAAACGCCTCAGATCCAGATATGTCCGACGTGCACTCGTGCCTGTTATGGCCGTGAGTCTCTTGTCCGCGTGCGGCCACTGGAAAGTCCAGGAAATGTCACCCAGGCAGGTGATCCTGGACACGGAGCCGAAGGTGGTTCGCTTGACGATGTTGGATGAAAGGGAGATCGAAGTCTCTGAACCTCAAATCCGCAACGATCAGATCGTGGGCGAGCAGGTGAAGACATGGTACGGTGCCGATCCGGCTCCAGTACGAGTGCCAATCGACAGCGTGTCCGTCGTTGCTACCCGCGAAACGAACTGGCACACTGTATCGACGGTCGGATGGATCTCGTTCTCGGTCGGTCTCTTCTACAGCATCCTAGCGAGCGGGGACTGGATATGGCATGAATGACCGCAGGCCAGTCATAACACTCTTGCTTGTCCGGTCCTTCAGCTAGCGCTTGAGCCTGTTTACCAGCAATGCTCAAACAAGGTTTAGGGCCTCCTGCCTGTCCAGCATTTCACGGCTGGTCGTTGTCCCTTCGTCTGCAGCCAGAAGGACAGCCGTTTCCCGCGCTCTCGTGGGTTCTTCATGCTTGTACCTGGCACCGACCCTTTTGACTTCAAGGAGCCATTGAAATGACTTAGGGCTCGCAGTCCAACTCATGAACACTCCGAAGCGGACACATACTTCAGTCACTGCCGTCAGGGTGTAGACCTTCTCAGATTGCTCCATCATTGCTCCTGCTGGTGATGATAGACGACTACATCTCGGTTCAACCAGGATTCAACACAATGAACTGCAGTGGCTTACGAGACCGTTCTCCGTGACGGTGATGCGTTTCTACGACTCTTGCCGATGCCAACACCGGACTCCATGTTTTCGGCCTCGCCCTCACAGCCACATAACAACAGAGTTCAGCGCGGCCGAAGGGGGCTGGTCGTCATCCGACCCCGTGAGTTGATTGGGTGATATCCGTGATGCTTCTCAGCAACCTCGGAGGACCTTTATGCTCTGCATGAACGCCGTCTCACTGTTCGTTTCATTCGCCGCGATGCCCCTTCAACAGCAGGATGTCACTGCGATCACCAACATTCGCATCCTGGACGGGCACGGGGGTGATCCGATCCGCCAGGGCGTTGTTCTATTTCAAGGTGACAGGATAACGGCTGTCGGGCCCACAGAGACAATCTCTGTTCCGGCCGGCGCAACTGTTATCGACGGCACCGGAAAAACTGCACTGCCCGGGCTCGCTGACTTCCACACACATTTGGTCGGCGGATGGGATGGCGATCGCGTCGACATACTTGGCTATCAACGCTACCTCAACTCCCTGCTCTATGCCGGCGTTACCACCGTGTTCGATGCGGGCAATATCCTCCCTTACATCCAGCAGATGCACCAAGAGATCGAGGAAGGACGTCTCACGGGACCGCGCATCTACTTCGCGGGGCCGCTCATTGAGGGTGCCGATCCAGCGTGGCCACCACTCTCCTACGCCGTATCATCGGTGGCGCAAATTCCTGGTTACGTCAGGCAGCTCAAGAGCGCCGGTGTGCACGTCATCAAGGCGTACGCAGGACTTTCTCTCATGCAACTCGGGGTTTTGGTCCGGGAAGCAAGTAGCGATTCTCTCGGCGTGATCGTGGACGCCTGGGGAGCGAACGGCACGGCGGGCGTTGCGAGCACAGGCGTGAAAGCGTTCGCCCATCTGGCCGGAAACGACATGACAGAAGAGACCGTAACGCTGATGGCGGAACGAGGGGTAGCAAACATCACTACGCTCACTGTCCTGGAGTCATTTGCACGTCGGCGGTTGGCAGACCTCGACTTCCTTACTCACGACCTCCTTGCGAAAACCACTCCGCCGTGGATGTTGCAGGAATTGACCGATGAAGCAATGCGTACCCTAAGTACGGTCGAGAATGAACGAATGGCGCGCTCGAGCAATGCGCTGGGTGCGGCGAAGCGGAATATGAAACGACTCTTCGATGCTGGAATATTGCTCGTTGCCGGCACCGACGCTCCCTATCCGGGCG
>JBDGXD010000189.1:0-8414 GCA_039584755.1 Gemmatimonadota bacterium | reverse complement strand
TGACGAATCATCTCCACGGCCGCTTGAAGTTTCTCTGCGGATTCGATAACGGAGAACACTGTCTTGTTTTGTGGACGGGCCTGTGAGATCAGCTCCTGCAGACCCATGACAACGGGTGCCTCGTTCAAATGGCGAGCCATGCCCTGGCTGTCGATGATGGTGGCTCCTGTGATACCCAACTCCAAGAAACCTGCCAGGATGTCCTCGAGCTTCCCTTCTTCATTGATGACACAAACCAGTAGTTCCATCTGATCAATTCTCACGAAGGTCTGAATGAGCCGGACAGCGTGGCATTGGCTTCGGTTGGGAAAAATCCTGCGCGCCGTTGGACGTGTCAAGCGGATGACGCTTGCGCGTATGAGGGGCGCATCATATGGTTTCCCGCACTATGCGGCAAAGATTCAATGTGAGAGGGGGCGTACCCCTCAAAGGGACGGTCAAACCGGCCGGGAACAAGAACGCAGCTCTGCCGATTGTGGCTGCAACACTGCTGGCCGATGGACCGTGCGAGGTGGTGAACGTTCCGCGGATACGCGATGTGGTAGTGTTGTTGGAGGTGCTGGCTCATCTAGGCGCTCGTTACGATTGGACCGCGGACAACACTGTTGTTATAAACCCGTCAGACGTGACACCGCAGCGACTCGATGCCAGACTCTGCGCCGAACTGAGAGCTTCGATCTTGTTGGCCGGGCCAATGCTGGCGCGGTTTGGGGAGGGCGTGCTACCACCTCCCGGAGGAGACGTCATTGGGCGTCGCCGTCTGGATACCCACTTCCTTGCTCTGGAATCCCTCGGTGCTGAAGTGACGATTGGAGCTGACTACCGGCTCGAGGCACGACAGCTAACGGGGACCGACGTGTTCCTCGACGAACCGAGCGTCACGGCAACGGAGAACGCGCTGATGGCAGCGGCATTGAGCCGGGGCCGGACCGTAATTCGCAACGCGGCTGCTGAACCTCATATCCAGGATCTTGCCGCCGCTCTCGAGGCCATGGGTGCAGTGATTGCCGGAGCTGGGACCGACACCGTAACCCTGGAAGGAGTGGAGCAACTCCACGGGGCCAACTTGGAAATCGGGCCGGATCACATCGAGATAGGCAGCTTCATCGGGCTGGCTGCCGTTACGGACGGCGAGATTGTAATCGATGGGGTCCGTCCCCGGGATCTGCGCAGCATACTTCTCACCTTCGACCGGCTGGGAGTTCGTCCGCGACTTGATGGAGATCAGTTGATCGTTGAAGCGGCGCAGGAGCGGAGAATCCGGCCAGATTACGGCGGTCACGTTCCCAAGATCGAAGATGGTCCGTGGCCAGCTTTCCCGGCCGATTTGACATCGATTGCGGTGGTCGTTGCAACTCAATGCGACGGAATGGTGCTGATCTTCGAGAAGATGTTCGAGTCGCGGTTTTTCTTCGTGGACAAGCTGGTCGGGCTCGGTGCGAGGTTGGTTCTGTGTGATCCCCACCGCGTGGTTGTCTCCGGTCCATCCCAGTTACACGGTGGGGTGGTCGAGAGTCCGGATATCAGGGCGGGAATGGCGATGTTGCTGGCGGCTCTGGCCGCAAAGGGTGACAGCGTCATCTACAACGTCGGTCAAATTGACCGGGGCTATGAGCGGATAGACGAGCGGCTGAGGGCGCTGGGGGCCGAAATCGAACGTGTGGAGTCCAGCGCGGCGTGACAATGGGGGCTGTTAGCGAGACGCTGTTCGAAGAGGCTATGTCGAATTCTGCTATCCCGCGTTACGAGATCGCAGAGTGGCGCGAGAAGCACGGTGTGCTGGTGGGCGTTACGGGTCGGTTGGAAGACTTCGATCTGGGACTGGCGGGCTCAGATTCCATGGGTGTGGTCATGAGTCGCTTGCGCTCCCTCAGACAGTCATTTGGACCCAGCTTCTCCAGTTTGGTGGTGGGGCACCAGAGTCACGGGACCGGCATCGGTGTGTATCCATATCCGATCGCAGGGCTGCTGATTACCGAGGACTGTGATGGGCATGCAACCGCGCTCGGGGGTATGGTTCTGGGAGTCACGGTGGCGGATTGCGTTCCGGTATACCTACTAGATCCGCAGAGTCCGGCCATCGCCATATTACATGCGGGGTGGCGCGGTGTGGCGGGTGGGATGCTGGAATGTGGTGTGAGGTGTTTAAGCGAGCTGACCGGTGTGGCCCCGTCGGGGCTTCTA
The DNA here is from genome assembly GCA_039584755.1 of Gemmatimonadota bacterium. Classification (GTDB taxonomy): domain Bacteria; phylum Gemmatimonadota; class Gemmatimonadetes; order Gemmatimonadales; family GWC2-71-9. The sequence continues at coordinate 6,230 of JBDGXD010000189.1, read as the reverse complement.
ATGCATTGCGGTGTAGGGATTTGTGGTGAGTGCTATGAGGTCGGGTCTGAGGTTTTCGCGGCGGTAACGGGACGACCAGCCGAGGGCCCGTCGCGGCTCGATCTGCGGTCCGTGCTGATCGATCGGGCGCGGGCGCTCGGGCTGGTTCACACGACAGCGAGTGGCTGGTGTAGTGCTCATGACGGGGATCGATTCTACTCGCATCGCGCGAGCCGGGGGAGAGCGGGCCGGATGCTCGCATATATAGGCCGGCCAGTGACTTGACCCTGTTTGCTTCGGCCAGGTATATTGACAGTTCTGGCGGTGCGGGCGTAGTAGGCCCGCTTTTTTATTGCGACGAGTGTGATGAAACCGAGCGCCGATAGCCTGATTCCTGAGATCCGTGACAGGATGATTGCATTGGGCTTCGAGCTGGTCGACCTGCGTCAGCGCGGCGCTGGCAAGCGGTTGTTGCTACAAGTCCGGATTGACCTGCCCAACTCGGAGCCCGGTCACGGCGTCACGGCGGATGATTGCGCAACGGCCAGCCGCGCGATCGAGGCCTGGCTGGATGAGACCGGCATTCTCGGCCAACAATACGTTCTCGAAGTCTCATCGCCCGGGCTGGAGCGGCCGATCCGCTGGCCCGAGCACTGGAAACGCTTCGCGGGTCACGACGTGCGGGTGCGGTTGCCTGGCACCGGTCGAGTGCAAGCCAAGATAGTCAAGGTGATAGATGATGAAGCGGTGGTGCTCCGCCAGGAAGACGGGGCGGAGATCACCGTGTCGATAGAACAGGCCGAAGACGCCATTCTGGTCGTGGATTGGTCGCAGGTCGATCGGTCGCTATCCAGAACTGCAAGTAAGGAGAAGGCATGACGGGTTCCGCCCAGTTGCTGGGGGCACTCCAAGAGTTGGCAAACGTCAAGCAGATCGACCGGCACGAGCTGCTCGATCTGCTGCGCGACGGCATACACGCCGCACTCACAAAGCGGTATGGAGTAACGGTCCGTGACGAGATAGCGATCGACGATCTCAAGGGGACCATCACCGTTACGGTTCTCAGGAGCGTGGTCGCCGAGGTGGAGGATCCGACCTCACAGGTCTCTCTGGAGGACGCTCAGTTCGAGGACCCCGAGTTTGAAGTTGGGGATGTGTTGGAGGAAGATGTGCCGTTCGAGGCTTTCGGGCGGCTTGCCGTTCAGGCGGCCAAGCAGAGGATTATTCAGCGGGTCAGAGAAGGCGAACGGTCACGCATCAGGGAGGAATTCGGCGACAAGATCGGTGAACTCGTGTCGGGTGAGATCCAGCAGATAGAACGCGGCCGACTGGTGATCATGGTCAATCGCTTTCGCGAAGCGGAGGCAATCATACCATACCGGGAGCAGAATCCTCGGGAGCGGTTTCACCAAGGTGATACCATACGGGCGGTATTGAAGCGGGTGGAGGAGACTCCCAAGGGGCCACGTCTCATCTTGTCTCGGGCCGACCCGTTGTTCGTGCAGGCGCTGTTCAAGCTCGAAGTACCGGAGATTCAACAGGGGATCGTTGAGGTACGAGTGGCGGCGCGCGAGGTCGGCGGGAGAACGAAGATAGCGGTGATCAGCCGCGACGACGGAATCGACCCGGTTGGTGCTTGTGTCGGACTCAAGGGTAGTCGCGTACAGGCGGTAGTCAACGAACTGGGAGGTGAGCGGATCGACATCGTTCCCTGGTCACCCGATCCTGAGCGGTTTGCGAAGCTGGCTCTCGCTCCGGCACGGGTTACCCGGGTGTTTGCCGAACCCGGGGGACAGACGATCCAGGCGATTGTGGATGAAGATCAGCTCTCACTGGCCATCGGACGGAATGGGCAGAACGTTCGCTTGGCGTCTGAGCTGACTGGCTGGAAGATAGATCTCTACTCCAGCCGCGAGTGGTTGGAACGTGGTGGAGAAGGTCCGCTGTTCGAGCCGTTGCCACCGGAGGAGGAGTTCGTAGTCGAGGTGCGACTGAACGAACTCAAAGGTTTGCCCAGTGAAGTGGTCGAGACGCTCGAAGCTGCCGGTTATCAGAGCCTGAGGGACATCCTCGATCTGGAGCGGACTGACATCATGAAGATCGAGGGTATGACAGTGGAGCGGGCCGACGTGCTGCTGGCGTTCTTGGCGGAGCTCACCGATGAAAACCCGGACTTGCTACCGGACGCTTCCGATGCCGCTGCCGCGGACCGCATCGAGGGATCGAAACAGGGTGCGCAACCGGGTAGTTCGGCGGAGGCGCCACCCGCGGCGTAGTGGAGGCAGGAGTATTAGGGCTTCTGGGGCTCGCGCAACGCGCAGGTGCCCTGGTGGCTGGGACCGCACGGGTTCGAGTCGCGTTGCAGCGCGGCAACTTGGAGTTGGTAATCGTGGCTGTCGACCGGAGCCGGCGGACGGACGAAAAGGTCGTAAGGCTGGCACACGGTAAAGCGGTCCGAGTAGTGTTGGGCCCTACTGCGATCGAGCTGGGACGGCGGCTCGGCCGCGAAACGGTTCAGGCCGTGGGGGTGACGGACCCACAGCTTGCCAAGGGTATCGACGCCGTGAGCGTCCCAATAGGGGCCAGGAGGAGTTAGTGGGGAAAACGCGGATCCACGATCTCGCGGCAGAATTCGGAATCGAAAGCGGGCGTCTCATCGAGTTGCTCGCTGATATGGGTATCCACGTGCGTAGCCACCTGTCGGCGCTCGCGGCCGACCAGGTTGCACTCGTTCGTGCAAGGTGGGAAAGAGACAAGCGGCGCGCATCGACGACCGAAGCCAAGAAGACCACACGACGCCGCACCCGAAAGAAGGCTGCGGCAGAGGAAACACCGCCACCGGTGACCAAGAGACCGGTGCGGCGACGGAGGTCAGCCGCTGAGATCGCGGCCAGAGCCGCAGTCGAAGTGTCAGCCCCCGCGCTTGGAGACGAAGCGGAGACCGAACTGGTCGCGACGGAGCCGCCCAAGAAGGTTAAGATCTTCGCCGACCTCGACGTAACGGAGACGGTAGAAGCCGCCGCTGGCGCAGAAACCGCTGCTCCTGTTTTTCCCGACACTGCGCCAGAGCCAGTTGTGGCGGATGAAGGTGAAGTGGAAGTGGAGGCCGAGGCTGCGACCGCGGAACAGGCCGAGGTGGATGTGGCGGGGGTTGAGGAGGCTGAGGAGGCTCCGGAAGCGGTGCCAGACGTGCAGGTCGAATCGGTGATTCCTCGACGCGTCACCCGAGCCCCGACTAAGCCCGCACCACCACGCTCCAAGCCGGCAGCACCGGCCGGCCCGCGGCCGGTTGCGTCTGCTGCACCGGGTGAGGCGGTGGATGAGCGGCGGCGGGACCGTAAGCGCCGCCGGCGTGGCAAACGCTCTCAGGTCGACCGCACCGCCGTACAGGCAAACATCAGTAGGACCCTGGCATCGATCAAAGGGACGGCCGGGAAGCGCCCGTCGCGACGCCGGGATGAAGGCACCAGCGCCCGGGAGCTGGAAGAACAGCGGCGCGTGGAGGAGAAGGAGAGAGAGAAGACGACTATCCGGGTCAACGAGTTCATCACTGTCTCGGAGTTGGCCACGACAATAGGTGTACCACCAACTGAGATCGTCACGTTCTGCTTCAAAGAGCTGGGCATGATGGTCACGGTGAATCAGCGACTCGACTTCGACCAGATCGACCTGATCGCGGGTGAGTTTGGATTCAAGGCAATCAGGGAAGAGGAGTACGTCCCGGCGGGCGTTATGGACGGCGAGGCGGAGGAGCTGGATGAAGACCTGCAACCGCGTCCTCCAGTGGTCACGGTCATGGGGCACGTCGATCATGGTAAGACTTCGTTACTCGATCACATACGAGAAACCAATGTCATCGCCGGTGAGGCGGGCGGGATAACTCAGCACATCGGTGCGTACCACCTCAAGCTGCCCGAAGGCAACGCCATAACATTCCTCGATACACCTGGTCACGAAGCGTTTACCGCGATGCGTGCACGTGGTGCTCAGGTAACCGACTTGGTGATCTTGATGGTTGCGGCGGACGACAGGGTGATGCCACAGACCATCGAGGCGATCAGCCACGCCAAGAACGCCGGTGTGCCGATGGTGGTGGCCGTCAACAAGATCGATCTCCCATCAGCCGAAGTAGAGCGGGTGAAACAGGATCTACTGCAGCAAGAAGTGTTGCTGGAGGACTTCGGCGGGGACACCATGTGGGCTGCGATATCGGCGAAGACCGGTCAAGGTGTCTCCGACCTACTCGAGAAGGTTGTGGTACAGGCCGAGCTGCTCGACCTGAAGGCAAATCCCGACCGGATAGCCAACGGAACTGTCGTCGAGAGTACGCTCGATCCCGGTAAGGGGCCGGTGGCGACGATCCTGGTAAAAGGTGGCACTCTCAACGTCGGTGACAACTTCATCTGCGGCCACATGGCAGGCCGAGTGCGAGCTATGATCGACGAACGGGGCAAGAGGGTGAAGACAGCTGGTCCCTCGATCCCGGTTCAGGTGCTTGGCTTTGACGGTGTGCCGCAAGCGGGTGATACGTTCAACGTAATGTCAGAGGCCAACGTCGCACGTGAGATTGCGCAGCGACGCCAGCGGTTGGACCGAGAAGCGGAGCATCGTCGCGCCTCCCGCGCTGTGTCATTGGAAGACCTGTCACGCAGGATTGACGAAGGAGAGGTCCAGAAACTCAAGATCGTCATCAAGGCAGATCAGGGAGGACCGGCGGAAGCGCTGGCAGACGCATTTGCCCAGCTGTCGACCGAAGAGGTACAGGTGGAGGTGATTCACCGGGGTGTCGGAGCGGTCAGCGAAGGGGACGTGCTCCTTGCCAAGGCTGCTCAAGCGGTCATCATCGGTTTTCACGTGCGACCGGATGCCAATGCCAGGGCCTCCGCCGAGCGCGAGAAGGTGGACATCCGAACCTACCGTGTCATCTACGAGGCGGTCGAGGATGTGAAGCGTGCCTTGGAGGGCATGTTGCGACCCGAGCAACGCGAGGTCGTGTTGGGTGAGGCAGAAGTCCGTGAAGTGTTCAAGATCTCAGGTGTGGGAACGATCGCCGGTTGTTTCGTGACCCACGGGCTCATCAAACGTGGGGCCAAGGTGCGTGTGGTCCGTGAGGCTCTCGAGATCTATGACTCGACGATCTCGAGTTTGAGACGCTTCAAAGACGATGTGAAAGAAGTCAAGGAAGGCTTGGATTGCGGTATCGGGGTCGAGAACTTCAACGACGTCAAGGTGGGCGACGTTCTCGAGCCCTACCAGATTGAAGAGGTGGCGCGGACTCTCGAATCGGCGGAGGCCCATAGGGACGCGTAGTGGTTGTTGGCATAACCTGTTGGGAGCTACACCTCAACGGATGTGGTTCCCTGAAAGACAAACGCCGCGTAGTCAAGAGTCTAAAGGATCGACTTCACAGCCGATTCAACGTCTCTGTTGCGGAGACCGATCACCAGGACCGGTGGCAGCGAGCAGAACTCTCGTGTTGTGTCGTCTCCGCCGACCGCCGCCACGCCGAGTCCGTGTTGTCGTCTGCTGATAGCCTGGTGAGTTCAGACGCACTTGCTCGAGTCGTAGACTCATCCACCAGCTTCCTGTGACCCGTTCGCCCAAACATCGAGTCGAACGCCTTGCCGCGCTGATAAGGGAGGGGATTGCGGATACGCTATCCACCCAAATCAAGGATCCGCGGATCGGGTTTGTGACTGTGACCGGAGTAACCGTGTCGGCAGATGCCACCCACGCGACCGTGCGTATCAGCGTGCTGGGAACGGAGGAGCAAAAGGACTCGTCCATGGCTGCTCTGGAGAACGCACGGGGTTTCATGCGCACACGGCTGGCGCGGAGCCTGGATCTTCGCACTGCGCCAGAGCTTCACTTCATTCTGGACCGCGGTTTGGAGAACGCATCACGCATCGACGCGATTCTGGAACAGATCAAACACGAAGAGCCGGGCTCCTGACCGACGGACTGCTGCTGCTCGACAAGCCCGTCGGACCGACCGCGCACGACGCCGTGGCAATCGTTCGCCGGGCGTTGCAGGTGCGGCGAGCCGGGCATACCGGGACGCTGGATCCGTTTGCTTCCGGTCTGCTCGTTGTGCTGGTGGGTCGCGCCACGAGGCTGGCCCGGTATCTCGTCGACCTGACGAAGAGTTACACGGGCACGATCAAGCTGGGCGAGACCACAGATACGTGCGACCTCACGGGCGAGGTAATCGGTGGCACGGACGGCTGGAAGGACATCTCCGACGATCGCAT
>JBDGXD010000188.1:0-8420 GCA_039584755.1 Gemmatimonadota bacterium | reverse complement strand
GTGACATCGGAACGGCGATCGGCTCACCCGGGCAAGCCAACGATCCCCCGAGCGGTGATCGTCGGAGTGTGTCGGCGCGGCTCTAGGCCGAGGCAGTTGTAGCGCTGGACTTCCTAGTCCACAGAGCCGTGGCCAGCGCACGTTCGGAACCGGAGGGTATTCCTGTGAAGTCAAGACTCATCAGTTTTCTCCTATGCGTTCTAGGTCCATGCCTCGCTTGCGCGAGTGCGCCTGCGAACCGAGAGGCAACGTGCGAGCTGGTTCCCGCGGATTCCCAATACCTCGTGGGTGGGCCGGTGTATCACGACTGTGCTGTCGATCAGCGCGCACGACTGCGGGGCCGAGCTGTCTATCCAGATAACTTCGAACCCCAGTTGCCCCTGACGGAACCTGGCGAAAGGTGTTACCGGGTGGATTTGCAGTTCGTGGTGGATACGAGCGGTGCCCCGGAACTGGGAACGGCCCAAGTGGTTCGGACCAACCACCCGGAATGCGCCGAAGCAGTGATGGCGACCCTACCAAAGTGGCGGTTCCGGCCCGCCCTCCGAGGTGGGGTACCGGTAAGGCAAATCGTGCGGGAGAAACAGGAGATGGCGGTGCAAGTCGTGACAGTAGTGGCGGGCGATGTCCCGCGCCTTGGTCGACCTCCTCGCTGCTAGCGCGGCTAGGTGCACGAGGACAAGATCGATCGTTGAGCTTAGGTCAACGCGAAAACAACGCCAAGGCATGATCTGACTGCAGCGGGACTGCTCGGCGGACGCATACCGTAGCAGAAGCATGTCTAGCAGGTGTTCTAAACACCGCCCGGGAGTTCGAGAGACGTTCCTTTGGCTATACTAACTCGCGCTTGTTCCATTCTCAGCGAGTCGTCTTCGAGCCTACGGACGTTGATGGTGTCGGAGTCCACGTACGCAAGCACGGCACCGCCGACGTATAGCTGGTTCAAGATCACGACCTCGTCACCAAACGAAACGACGCCTTCAGAATCCAAACATGCTATCGGGCAACGACGAGGTGACGATGCTGGCATCAAACGATATCGCAAAAAGGACCCTATTGCGTGCGCGATCAAACGCAAACTGGTGGGCACCGAACACACTGGAGAAGACCACTCTGCGCTTGACCTGGCCGTCAGGTGTGAACGCCATCAACACGGCAGGTCCACCCTCGGTTGTGTTCAAGAGAATCCATAGCGTCTGTCCCACGACCGTCGCGTCCCAAACATAGAATAGCCCCTTCACAGACCGCGGGTTTGCCAACGTCGACTCGGCATGGTGAACGACCTCCTGCCATACCTGCTCCAACTCCGGTGCCTCAATCGACACGGACACCTGTAATGACCCAGCCTCGTCGAAGCGCTGCAACAGGCCTTCTCCTGTCAGAATGAGCCACATGTCGCCGTTCGGCGCGAACAGAGGCAAGACACTGTTGCGGAACATCGCCGGTACCGTACCGTCGATTATTTCCTGTTTTGTTTGCGAAGGGTTGCCGTAACCAGACACTTCGGCGAGTGGCGTGCCCAAGGTCATAAGCTGTTGTCCGGTGGGGTCGTGGTACACTGCCAAGGCGTCGTCCAAGCCGAGCGTGGTAGTTATGAACCGGCCATCGCCTATCACCGCAATCGGACCCATGCCTGATGCGAGAGTCAGCAGCGCATTCCTCGTGAAATCACTACCAAGCGCGAGCGTCTGCACTCGGCCATTGCCAGTGTCGACGACCCGCAATGTGTCCGTACTCAGTGCTAAGGCACTGGGTCTCTTGAATTCGCGCGGACCGCTTCCTTCTCTCCCGATGGTCTGCAGCAGCTCGCCATCGGCTGACATCACCAGGACCTGCGCCGCCAGCATATCCAGTACCCAGAGCCGTCCACTCTCGTCGAGCAGCATGTCCGTAGGTCTACCGAGTAGCTCCGACTCCGACGACACGATTGTGCTGACGTCATCTATCCGCACCTCGGGAGGGCCAGGTGGGGCATCGGGTCTACATGCGGCAAGTGACAGCACAGTTACCGTCAAACAGAAGCGAGTGACAACGCGGTATTGGGGCGAGTTCGCGAACATTCCTCGAAGGCTGAGCATCAGTAGCGTCTCCTCAGTGAAATGAGGGCTCTGGGGTTGACTGACGTCATGGTACGTCCAACTAAGATCTGCTTGTTTGGATTCGCCCGCCACTGCGGTTCGGGGGTATATGGAGTGCTCGACACGGACACCGGCCGCCGCATTTCTCCGACGAGGTTGGCTATGGTTGGCTTGTGCGCACGAGTCTTCCGGGGTGGAGAGCGATACAAGAATATTACGGATCCTTGGCCTATTATGGCTTGGCCGCAGCGGGGGCACGCGAGCGGGTCAACCTCGAATATGCGTCTCAGCAACTCGGCCCAGCGGTGCCGTGCCTGGCTGTGACTGGCGTAGACTTCTCGCAGCGTTCAATCGAGTACGCACGGGAGGTTGCCGCCAGGAAGGGTCTGAACATCCACTATGTGAATCAGGATTACCTAGAGTTTGAAACAACTGACTCGTTTGATCTCATCCTGATGATCATGTGTGACTTCTGCGCCCTCAGTCCAACCCAGCGCAAAGCGATGCTCGGGAAGTTTCTCGGTATGCTCAAACCTGGCGGTGCGGTTCTCCTTGACGTGTATTCAACGACAGCCTTTGACCAGCGCGAAGAGATTGCGACGTACAAGGTCAATCTGCTGGAGTGCTTCTGGTCACCTCACAAGTACTACGGGTTCTTGAACACGTTCAAGTATGAAGAAGACAGGGTGGTGCTTGACAGGTACACACTGGTCGAACGGTCAGGTACACGCACCGTTTACAACTGGCTGCAATACTTCAGCGCGGACGAGCTGGAGAGAGATTTTGTTGACGCGGGATTGGCAATTGAGGCATTCTACGCTGACGTGGCGGGCGCACCATTCGACGCGGACGGCACCGAATTCGCCGTGGTAGCCAGGAAGGTGGCTACCTAACAGGCGTGCCGACTTCGATCACGACGAGCTGCGTTGGAGCTTGGGATCACGAACGGAGGGCGAGAGGATGCGGCATCTCATCAAGAAACGGTGGCTGAGGGTGCTGCTGCTGGTGGTCGGTACCCTTGCCATCCTGCTCGTACTGCTCTGGCGCTCGGCGATCACGCGGAATCGCTCGGTGCCGAGCGAGCCGTTTCAGATCGCTGGCAACCTCTACCACGTCGGTCACACCGGCATGGCCGCCTTCCTGCTCACCGGGCCCGAGGGCCACGTACTGATCGACGGCGGTTATCCCGAACATGCCCCGCTGATCATTTCGAGTATCGCAGAGCTCGGCTTTGACATCGCCGACGTTAAGGTGTTGTTGAACTCGCACCCGCACTCCGATCACGCGGGCGGACTTCGTGCCTTGCAGGAGGCCTCGGGTGCCGAGCTGTGGGTTAGCGAAGGCGACGCCGATGTCATGGCGGACGGCGGTCGGGGGGATTTGGCCCTGGGGCCACTCAGGCATCTCTGGCTTATCGGGCTGCTCCGATTCCCGGCCCCGCGAGTTGACCACCGATTCGAGGATGGCGCGACGATCCGCGTGGGGTCGCTCGAACTCACTGCGCATGTGACCGCCGGCCACACGCGTGGCTGCACATCTTGGTCGTTCCCCGTGCGCGACGGCGACCGTGAGTTGCTTGCCGTCAGCATCTGCAGCCTCACGTTGTTCCCGTTCGTGTCCTTGACCGAGCCAGAGGCGTACGTGGGAATCCGGTCCGACTTTGAGCGGAGCTTCAGCACCCTGAGGGGCCTACCCGCAGACATCTTTCTGGGTTCACACACGGACTGGTTCAGCATGCGGCGCAAGCGAGGTGAACGCGCCGACGCAGAGAATCCGCTAGGTCCTCATGCGATCAGAAGGGCGAGTTGAACTGCATCCCGACCGTCGGCCGCATAGCCCAGTAATCACTCTGGCCCGTGCGGAGGCCCGGTCCGAAAACACCCGCGAGCTGGATCCGCAAGAACCCCAAGATGCTCATTGCAGCATACGCCTCCGTCATCAGGCGTGAGCACGGCCGGTTCGACTCGTTGGTGAAGTCGCATTCGCCCGAAGTGAAGTCGTCCGCTGACGAAAACTGGTAACCAGCGCGCGCTCCCATTCGTATCTGCATATCCGGTCGGCCCAAGACCTCGAACTCGGGCCCCGCCTTAGGGATCACAGCGAAATAGCCTTCCGACGGACTCAAGAACGTCGACAGCCCATCGAACCCCAACGCGGCCCCAAATCGCAGCCAACTCCAGTCTCGATCGTCGATTGTAACGCTGTAACCAAACTCGGCTCCCACGCCGACCGTTATGTGGAAGCTGTGCACCGGCGGCAGGTATCCCAAGACCACGTCCACGCCGATCCGCGTGAGCACGCCCATCGACCGAGCAACCCTTGGCTGCACGTCGCTGAATCGCTGAAGCATGCGGCTCGTCAGCCGGATCACGCGGTCGCGAGCCTCGTGAGCCTGGTCACGGTCGAGACCAAGATCGCGAAAGTGGAACCCGTAACGACCGAGCAGGCGGAGTTGGTAGTCCAACTCGCTCTCGTCGGCTAATTGGATCTTCTCCGCGTCGTCGATGATCCGTACGCCCTTGACCAGCGGGGCGCCGACGCCTTCCATCGCGGCGCGGCAATGCGGATGGTCGACGGCCTGCAGCGTCGCGTCGGAGCGTTCCGCGCGCCGGCACACCTCGGTGAGGCGGTCGAGGGTCAGCTGCAGCAGGATTCGGAAGTCCGTCAGCTCGTCACCGTCGCAAGCGCCGGAGTCACCAACGCCATCGAGCACAGCGCGGAGACATTGGTAAGGTCTCCACGCGTCGCGGAGGTCGGAGTCACCGTCAGCGAGCACGATCGCGTCCAGCTCTGGCAGGCCAGCGCCGAGTGGGTGCTCTCGAATGCTGCGAGCGGCGTTGTACATCCCCAGATAGAAATCGAACTCACGAAAACTGCGATCGAGCAGACCGGTAAAAGTGCTGGAAATCTGCGGGAAGTACGTCCGCGCCAGCAAGAGACGGTCACGAAGCTGCGGCTCGTGCTCGAATGTGGAGATGAGCTCGCGCGCCTCGGCGCTCGACAACAGACCCAGTAACGAGCCGATTACGTCGAGCACGTCCTCCGGCTCGGGGTCGTCCTGCTCCACGTCACCAACGGCGGACGGGTAAGAGCGGACACGGGGATCGAGAAAGTAGAAGCGGCCATCGCCAGGCGGTGCGTACCCGATGGTGCGCATCGCGTCGACGGCCAGACCCAACGGCTGATTGTCGAAAATCCCACCGTCCATGAAGAGCGCCGAGACCGCTTCGTCGGGCGTGCACCGAAAGTTCGCGGGAGTCCCAGCCTCACGAATGCAGTGTCGCACACTGACCGGGCTGAATCCTAGGGGAAACGCAGCCGACGCAAGGACGAGCTGAGCGAGAGACTCGAAGGGCTGCGCGTCGGGTCCGTCCAAGGGCAAGAGGAGCTGGCCAGTCGCGCGCGTGGAGTCGACCTGATTGCGCACCAGCGGAGGACGACCGGGTCCCTGTCCGGTGACCAGCACGAGCACGGCCTCGCGGGACAGCGGCAACGGTGGAAACCCGGGCGCAAGCACCACGTTCCGTGCCTCCGTGCGCGTGATGACAACGCCGAGCACGACATCACAGGAAGTGGGAAGTCCGGCCTGCCAGAGCATCCGCATTTGCGAGAGGATGGGCTGGTAAGCGTCGGTGGTCAGCATCCCGGTGGCCGTAGTCTTCTCGGAAACGAAGATCTCGTCGATCCCGATCGACGTCCACGCGTTCCAGTACAGGCTCCGAGTGGGGTTTGGCTCATCGGCCCCACACGTGGAGAGCATTCCGACCATCGAGTTGATCGCGCCCGCGGAAGCACCCGTGAACACGCGCGGCTGGAAGCGACCGGACAGGGGAGCCATCTGCCCCATGTAATAGAGGTGGCCCGCCATGTACGGCCCCTTCGTGCCGCCTCCGCTAATGGTCAACGCCAGCGGAGTGGCGGGTGTCAGCTCCTGTGCCTGTGCTGCGATTCCCGAGTTCAGAGCGATGAAGCACCAGGTGGCCCCGAGTACCGCGGGGAGCCAGCCACAGCGACGTGGCGTTCGTCCGATGCTGAGTGCATGACCAGCTATTGCTTTACAGCAGTCCAAGTGCCGTCGACCCGCGTCAAGATCGTCACTGAGAACGTCCCCGTTCCAGGGTTTGCACTGAGAGACCCGTCCAAGGACCCGCACCCCACGACCAACAAGCAGGAAAAAGTACCACTTAGCGTCCCCGCGTCGTCTACGGTCCCCTGAAGCAGAAACCCGCCTGAAGGATTCCCTGTCATGTCAATGGAGCTAGAGAAGCGCAGTCCACCATCCACCTGTGACCGAACTTCTATCGTAGTAGTCCCTGAGGTCGGCCCGACAAGAGCCAGAACCCAATTGCCTTCATAAGGGCTGGGAGATATCGGATCGTCCCCGCAGCTCGCGGTGATACAAACGAGTGCGACAAGAACGGTAATGCTCGACAGTCTTCGCGCGAGACCGCCGGGCCCTCTTGATTGACCAAGTTGCCCCAACATCAGTTTCATTCTTATTCGGTTCCCCTCTCTTTTCCCGCTCATTAGAGAATTTCCTTTTGGGGGGACGGGGCGCACGTTACGCAACGATGCTCCGGCCACGACCGCTGCAACACCACGCGGTACACGGTTTCACGGATGCCTTACTACCTTCGGTTGCTGAGAGAATACCCGCCGGGCGGTTGGAAACCAGGTCGCCTGGCTTCGTCCACTAAGAAAGGGGCGGCAGGACGGCAACGTGGCCTTCGGGCCAACGGCGGCTCTAAGGACGACGGGCCAAGTTAGGAGGCGATACTGCTGCCGTCAATTTCGCACCTTATTTCACAAAGTCGCTGCTGCTGCCGGAAGACCGCGATACAACGGTCACAGGGCTGGACAGCTCCAACAACACGGCACATAATCGGGCTGGGTGGATTCAAATCCCTATCTCGCTAGAGGCAACTAGCACTACCCGGCTGCCGAGGAAAGGATCAGCTATTGTGATGAAGAAGCCGTTCCATCTTGTGGTGTTCGCTCTTGTTGCTGCGGCACCAGTGGCGCTGCACGGTCAGGACACCGCGCCGCTGGGTAGTGGCAATGTATCGGTCAAGTTCGGGTATGTCGTGTTCGCCGAAGGTGCTGAAGAAGATGACGGCGTCTACCTGGGGCTGGAAGGCTATGGCCGGGTCGCAGCCAACTTGTACCTGGGAGGAGAAATCGCCGCCGCCAGCAGCTTCACTCTGTTCGGCGACGAGATGAGGTTAGTTCCCTTCGAAGTCAACGTGAAATACGCGAGGGGGGTAGGCTCGAACTTCGTCGTGGCTGGGGGCGCCGGCCTATCCTACTCGGCTGCCAGCTTTTGCGAAGTCGGCTTCTTTGCGTCATGCGACTTGCAGGATTCAGAAGATGCGTGGCTGTTCGGTGGACAGATCTTCGGTGACTTCGTCTACCGGATCAAGTGGCTCGATTTCGGGATCAGTGCCAAGTACCAGCTACTGCAAGATTTCGAGGAGGTGGCGGCCGATTTCAGCAACCTGAGATTGGGCTTGCAGCTGGGCTTCATCTTCTGACGCGTCGGCCACCGAACGCACTTGTCATATGCCGCACTCGCGCTCCGCACGAGGCCGTCACGAACAACCAGGAGACAACCTGACCCATGAGTAGCGACCCAACCCACCGCACGATCTCGCACGACGAGCAACTCACCATTGTTGGAGGTGGGACGACCGGGTTGTCAGCCGCGAGCTTTCTTCTGCTTTGCGGTCACTCACCCGAGAAGATCACGGTGATCGAGAAGGGCAGTCGCTGGGGAGGGCACGCCCTGACGCTCTATCTCTACAAGGATCAGTCGGGACACTCGCGGCTCGTGACGAGCTACGACATCGACCTCGACGATCTTCAGGATCCCCAGCTGCGACCTTTGGATCCAAGCGAGGCGTTTCTGGAGCAGTTTCCCGCGGGACAGGTTTCTCTACGCGATCCCCGCATCCTGCCTTCGGATGCCGGCTTCAGTATCTTCACTCCCCGGTACCGAAACTACCAGCTCTTGCTTGATCGCCAGACGTCGTATCCGACTATGGATACGTCCTTGAAGTCCAACTTGAGGCGCACCTACCAGCTGCCGAACGAGGTCTTCCTGTATTCGTACCTTCCACTCTACGGCTTGTGGAAGCGTCCGTTCCGTTGCCTGACTCTGATCCCGCAGCTGCTCCAACTCCGCAGCCAATTACGAGGCTTTCTCGACTCCGTGGAGAGCGAGGAACTGATCGAGATGACGGTCGCGGAATTGTTGTCTCGCGAGGGCATTGGGGGCTCGATCCTAGGGGATCTGACGACCACGATGATCGCGTTGTACAGCGGTTACACAGCCACGCATCTCTT
>JBDGXD010000187.1:0-14997 GCA_039584755.1 Gemmatimonadota bacterium | reverse complement strand
ACCGCTCCGGACCCACAGCCGGCCTATCGATGGTCCGCACCGCCCGGCCATCCGGCCTCAGAATACGCAGCGCCACGTCAACCGAGATCTGGTCGACGACACCCCGCACCAGATAATCGGATTCAGTAGCCAATACGTAGCGAACGGTATCGCCCGATTCCAGCGACGCACGCAAGCTCTCACCGGGTCGGAGGGATTGATCCTGAGCAGCAAGGTCCGTGGCGAACGCCAGCGTTACCATGAAAAGAAGAGAGCGGATCATCAGTAGTGTCCTTGGAAAGGATTCATGTCCGGGACCTAGTGTGCTGGCGCAATAGTACTCGCGGTTCGGGGCTCTAGCAACCAACGTTCCCAGGCGTGGTTTTCTTCGGTAACGGAACGCACCTGCGGACGATCAGCGGTTCGTAATGATACGGAATCCCGCTGATGACGAGGTTGGCGAGCTGATCGTGGTCGAGAACTTTCTTGAGGAGTCGAAGGATAAGGTTGGCAATTGACCTAGTCGCGGACGCGGACGCCGGCCTCTCCGTCTACGATCACTTCGCGCAGGTCGTCTGTCCCCTCGAAGCTCACCGTCGTTCCAGTCTCGGGCTCGACGAAGCTCAGCGGGCCGGTGGGGACGAGGGGGTATATGTCCCCATTCGGAAACGTGATGGAGATTTGGTCCACCGAATCCTGAAACGCGATGACGACCCGAACACCGCCTCCGAAGTCGTACGTGCCCTCGATAGGTGTCAAGATTGTGGGCGTCGAGAGTCCAGCGCTACGGCGTCGCCGACGCGGCCAGCAGATCGCACGTCGCCGTCCGTACCCCCTCCCCGGTCCGGATGGAGGCGCCGAGCTCGAGAAACGAGTCCACCGCGGGGTCGTAGACGGGCCACTCCGACAGGTTTGGCCCGTTTGGGTCGCCGGTCGCGGCAAACTGTGTCCAGTACCTGCCAATCGCGTCGACCAGGGCGAGGTCCTCGGGCTCGGTCGGGAGCCACGCGGGGCGCGTGTCGAACACGTACGGCACCTCCATGGAGTGGTACGCGCCGAGCGCCTCTCCACCGGGCCCCGGAGACACTCGAGTGAAATAGTACCGGTACACCGGCTGCCCGGTGGCCTGGTGCCGCCGGGCCGCGATGCGGGTGGGGCAGGTGAAGAAGGAGTCGGTGATCAGGTCGGCGAGTGCACGCGTGACCTCGTCATCGCTTGCCACCGGATATAGCTCGAGCATCCTCGACGCCACATCCCCGAAGGTCCTACCGACCCAGTCCCGGTAGGCCGTCGTCGTGCGCTCGATCGGGGGAAGGAAGTAAGGCAAGCTCGTGAACTCGTGGGCGGTGCTCCCGATGACAAGCGGTACCGCCTCCTGCTGGCCCTCGGCGAAGGTCTCTCCCGGGCTCTTCGGAAGCACCCACCCGTCGACGATGGGACCCGCCGAGTATCCGCCCGCGGCCTCGTCCATCCTCCGGATCAACGAATCGCCCTCGATCTCGCGCAGCGCGGCGAGCGCTGCTTCGCCACCGGGGTCCCCGCCGACCCCCAGCTCCTCCGCCAGCTGCACCCCCTGCTCCTCGCCCGCCGCAAGCGTGTACGTGGGGCCCATTGGGGCCCCACTCTGGGCGATGGCACGATGGAAGAGTCCCGACGCCAGAGGGGAGCTCATGAGGCTGATGACGTCCAGCGAGCCCGCCGACTCGCCGAAGATCGTGACCCGGCCGGGGTCACCTCCGAACGCTGTGATATTCCGCTTCACCCAGCGCAGCGCCTCGATCTGATCGAGGAGACCGTAGTTACCCGAGGAGCCGTGCTCCGACTCGGCGGTCAAGGCGGGGTGGGCCCAGAACCCCAGCGCCCCGAGCCGGTAGTTGATCGTCACGAGGACGACTCCCCGCCGGGCCAGGTGTCCGTGCCGATATGCCACCTCTGAGCCCCAGCCCGACCGGTTCGATCCTCCGTGGATCCATACCATCACGGGTTGCAGCGACTGCTGCCGGTTCACGTTGGCAGTCCAGATGTTGAGATAGAGGCAGTGCTCGCTGGCCTCCTCGAGGCGTGGGGCAACGTCTTCCGGCTGCCCGAAGGCGACTGCGATGCCGGCTTGGAAGCCGAATATGCGGTCGATCTGGGGACAGGCCGGGGCGAATCGAGAGGCCTGTTGCACACCCGGTCGGGCCGAGTTGGCTTGCGGCGGTCTCCAACGAAGCCCGCCCACAGGGGGACTGGCGTACGGGATGCCCCGGAAAACGGCGAGCCCGTCGTCGCCCCACTCTCCTTCGAGGGTCTCGCCTCCCGCTTCGATTCGGGGAGGACCCTGCTCGCCCGGCGTGCACGCGAGGGTCGAGCCTACGGCGATTGCCAACAGCACCAGGAGAGCCGTCGAGGGCAGAGAGCGAAGCGGCTGAAACGGCAAGGTCAGAGTTGGTTTCATTCTAGAGTTCCATAACTGCCTCGATCTCTCGCGGGAGGCGGGGCGAGGCGGACGCGAAAGAGATAACGAAGAACAGGAGCAGCGAGACGAGGAGAGCCACGGTGCCCCCGTGAATGCCGTACGGAATCGAGAAATCGAACAGTTCGATCGCGAAGTTGACGATCAGGCTCGAGGCGATGGCCACACTGGCGGCGAGCGGTGTCGCCCGCTTCCAGTTGAAGCCGATGGCAACCGCGGGCACTAGCGCCGCCCCGAAAGTTCCCCACCCGAAGGCCCCGAGCAGTGCCACCAGGCGCTCGTTCTCGTAGTGGGAGTAGAGTGCGAACAGCGCCGCGGCTACCGCCAGCAGGATGGTGCCCGTCCGCGCCCAAAGAAGCTCTCTAGGGAGCGAGCGTTTTAGAGCCCGCGGGATGTCGTGCGTGAGCGCTGCCGCCCCGATGTTCAGGAAGCCGTCGGCAGTAGACATGATCGCAGCGAAGAGCCCCGCGAAGACCACTCCGGCCAGAAGCGGGTGGGCGTAGTGCTGAAGAAACTGAGGCGCCGCGGCGTCGGCCGTCGTTAGGGCGGGGTGAGTACCCTGAATGACCAGTGCCCTCATCGCGAGCCCGATGCCAATCCAGAGCAGCGCAGTGAGCAGATAGCCTCCGATCGTCACCAAAGGGATGAACCGGTAGTCCCGGGGGCGTTTGAGCATCATGTTCTTGGTCAGGATGTGGGGCTGGCCAGCGCAGCCGACCGAGAACATGAAGTACCAGGACAGGCACCCCAGGATACCCAGTGTCCCCCAGGGGCTCATGGCCTCGGGGTCGTCGGTCATGATCACGGTGGTGGTGCCGGCCAGGCCGCCGTCCACTACGGCCAGGGTGGTCAGGAACACGAGGACACCGGCCACGGCCATGATCGCTCCCTGGACCAGATCGGTGTAGACAGAGGCGACGATCCCGCCCGTCACGCAGTAGAAGACCAGGACCG
The DNA here is from genome assembly GCA_039584755.1 of Gemmatimonadota bacterium. GTDB lineage: Bacteria > Gemmatimonadota > Gemmatimonadetes > Gemmatimonadales > GWC2-71-9. The sequence goes on along the minus strand of JBDGXD010000187.1, from coordinate 11,609 downwards.
AAGTTGCTATGGCCACGCAGGCTTCGAGGCTGATGCCGGCGAACAGGCTGACGTCTTGGAGGATGCTCTGGAGCACCGTCGCCATGGCGAGGATCTGCGTGGCCAGGTACCCCATGACGCCGAGCAGTATGGCGACGGCGGTGAGCAGCCGTGCTGTCTCGCTGCCGTAGCGCACGGCCACCGCGTCCGGGAGGGACACCGAGTCGGCCAGCCCAGCGAACAGTCGGAGCCGCTTCCCGACGAGGAAGGCGGTGAGGGTGTGACCGACCGAGGTGCTTATCACGATCCAGACCGAGCTCATCCCCAGTGCGTAGACCAGCCCCGGGCCGCCCACGAAGCCGAAGCCGCTCATTGTGCTCGAGAAGATGGCGATCCCGGTGATCATCACCCCGAGGTTGCGCCCGGCCATGAAGAAGTCGCGGGTGGACGAGGTCCGGCGCAGGGCCCACAAACCCACGGCTACGCACAGCGCCATGTAGGCCACGACGCTGCCGAAGATGATGGGTTGACGCAGAGCCTCCACGGTCCTAGCCCGAACCCGGACCGGCTTTCCCGGGCTCTTCAGCGGTGCTGCGCGAGCGCGGCTCCTGGGTCTCGGCCAGCAAGCGTTCGTATGCAGTCTCGTCGTCTTCCGAAAACACCCAACGGCCAAAACCGACTACGTAGGTCACGGTGAATATCAGAGAAGCCGGGAACAACACGTAGAGCATGATCGCGGTGGGGAGCGGGAAGCCGAGGAAGAGGCGGCCCGGACCCTCCAGCATGTAGGTGCGGTAGGCCAGGACCAGTCCGGTCCAGGTGGCGAGAAAGGCGCACAGCCCTAAGACCAGCCAGGGCGCGATCGCCTGACGGGCAGGTCCCCGGCGCGTGCCGAAGGCCATCAGGGCCGCGTACAAAACGATCCCGACACCCCCGAACGCCCAGCCCGCCCAGAGGACAGCGGCGTGACGCTCGAGACCCGACCCGCCGTGCCTCATTCCCACGAAGTCGGGATGCGCCGTGCCGAGCGCGCCTGAGGTCTCGGGGATCAGCAGAATCCCCAGGGTCACGACCCAGAGAGCCACGACGATCGCCAGCAGTACATGCTCCAGCCTCACGCTCGGTTTGCCGTCACTCACAAGGACGCCCGGTAAACAGCCCCGATGTCGTCCGGTGTCATCGCCTTCACGTTGTAGGACAGGAGGCGCTCCTGCCGCAGGGCGCCTGAGACGAGGTCGGGGACGTCTGCGTCCTGCACGCCGGCCTCTTGAAGCCGGCACTGCAGCCCCACCTCGGGAATCAGCGATTCGAGCAAGGCTACGAGGCGGTCGGCGGCCTCCTGATCGTTCCCGGCGTCGATGTCGGGCACCACCGCCCGCGCAATCTCGGCGTAGAGCGGCGTGGCCTCAGGCATGTTGAACCGCATGACGGGCACCAGGACAAGCGCGTTGCTGCCGCCGTGGGAGACATGAAACCGGGTGCCCAGCGGGTAGGCGAGGGCGTGGACGGCACCGACTGTGGCGTTGACGAAGGCTAAGCCCGCGAGCATCGCGCCGGTGAGCATCCGCGACCGGGTCTCGACCCGCTCGCCGTGCGCGACGGCGGTGCGGATGCTCCCGGACAGCAGGCGCAGCGCCTGCAGGGCGAGCTGGTCGCTCACGGGGTTCTTTCGGACGGCCGAGGTGTAGGCCTCGATGGCGTGGACCATGGCGTCGACGCCGGTGGCCGCCGTGATCGCCGGCGGCAGCCCCAGGGTGAGTTCGACGTCCAGGATCACGGTGTCGCACACGAGCTGGGGGGCCAGGATCGGGCTCTTTTCGCCGTCGTCTCCGGTGACGACCGCGACCTTCGTGGCCTCGGACCCGGTGCCGGCCGTCGTGGGAATCAGGACCAGGGGCAGGCGATTTCCCTGCGCCCGGTCGACCCCGTACAGATCTTCGACCGGCTGCGGGCACGCCACGAGCAACGCCGCAAGCTTCGCCACGTCCATGGGGCTTCCGCCACCCAGCCCAACGACGGCATCCACTCCCCCGTCACGGCCGGCCGCGGCGGCGCGACGCACCGTCTCCGCCGACGGCTCCGGCTCCACCTCGGCGAACGTGACTACCTCGCCGCCCCCTTCCCGTAGGGCCTGCTCCACCCGGGCGGCGAGCCCGAGATCGACGAGGGTTTGGTCGGTGACCAGGAGGGTGCGCCGCGCCGAGCGCAGCGCTTGGTCCTCCACGATCCGTTGGACCGCACCGGCGCCCGAGAGGATGGCACCCGGGGTTCGGAACTCGAAGCTGCTCATGCTCGTCCCCTACTCCAGGCCGCCAATGCAGCGGTACTTGATTTCCTGCCACTCCTCGAGCCCCTGGTGACCTCCTTCGCGCCCCACACCGGACTCCTTGAAACCGCCGAAGGGCGCCCGGGCCGAGGAGAACGCCACCGTGTTCTCGCACACGATGCCGGCCTCTAAGGCCTCGGCAACGCGCCAGCAGCGCGCCGCGTCCCGGCTGTAGAAATACGCGGCCAGCCCATATGACGTGTCGTTGGCGAGGTGGATGCCCTCATGCTCCGATGAGAAGCGTATGACCGGCGCGACTGGCCCGAAGGTCTCCTCCTCGAAGATGAGCATCTCGCGCGTAACACCACCGAGCACCGTCGGCTCGAAGAACGTCCCACCGAGCGCGTGACGCTGGCCTCCTGTGAGCACCGTCGCCCCCTTGGAGGTCGCGTCGGCGACGTGCTCCGTGACCTTGTCCACCGCAGCCTCATTGATGAGGGGGCCCATGTCCGTACTCTCGTCCAGGCCGTTGCCCACCTTCAGGGCCTTTACCTTGTCGACGAAGCGCTCGACGAAGCGGTCATGGATCGCGTCCTGAACGAGGAAGCGGTTGGCAGTGACACAGGTCTGTCCCGCGTTGCGGTACTTGGCCACGAGAGCGCCGTCCACCGCGCGATCCAGATCGGCATCGTCGAAGCAAAGGAAGGGCGCGTTGCCTCCCAGCTCGAGCCCCACCCGCTTGACCGTGGCCGCGCCCTGGGCCATCAGGAGCTTCCCGACCGCGGTCGAGCCCGTGAAGCTGACCGTCCTTACTGCCGGGCTCTCCATGATCACCTTGCCGATCACCGAGCTGCGGCCGACGACGACCGAGAACGCACCTGGCGGGATGCCGGCCCGGTTAGCCAGCTCCACCAGGGCCAGACCTGGCGGGATGCCGGCCCGGTTAGCCAGCTCCACCAGGGCCAGCGCCGTCAGCGGGCTCAGCGAGGACGGCTTCAGGACGATCGTGCAGCCGGCGGCCAGCGCCGCCCCGACTTTGCGGGTAACGAGGAGTGCGGGGAAGTTCCAGGGCGTGATCGCCGCCCCGACGCCTACCGGTTGCCGGGTCACGACCGCGCGCTGAGAGCCCATGTGAGCGGGGACAATCTCGCCCGAACTCCGGGCCGCCTCGCCGGCGAACCAGTCGATGAAGGTGCTCGAGTAGACAGTCTCGCCGGTGGATTCCTTCAGGGGTTTACCCATCTCCGCGGTCATGATCCGGCCGAGGTCGTCCTTGTTCTCCCGGATGAGGGCGGCCCACCGCTGCAGCACCGTGGTGCGCTGGTCGGTACCGAGGCCCTGCCACAGGGGGAGTGCACGTCCGGCCTCCTCGATGGCTCGTGCGGCGTCCTCGGATCCGAGCATGGGCAGCGTGGCCAGGGTGTCGCAGGTGGCGGGGTTCCGCAGTTCGTAGGTCTCGCCGGAGGAAGCTCCGCACCAGTCGCCGACGAATGCTCTGTCCCGGAGCAGCCCCTGATCCTCGAGTGCGAGGGTTGTCATGGTTGCAGTCCTTTCTCCCCTAGCGGTGCCCACTTCAAACTCTCAGGCCAACGCTCAGGCCACCACACACAAACAGAGTCTGGCCGGTCACGAACGAGCTGCGCTCGTCGAGGAAGAAGCTCACGGCGTGGGCCACTTCCTCGGGTGTGCCCAGGCGACCGACGGGTACGCCCTCGACGATGCGCCGCGACTGTGGCGACTCGGCCGGATTGTTGGCGAAAAAGGCGTCGGTACCGATGGGGCCGGGGGCCACGGCGTTGACGGTGATGCCGTCGGGTGCGAGCTCGAGGGCCCAGGTCCGGGTCATGGCCTCGAGGGCACCTTTGCTGGCGGCGTAGGCCGTCCGCTGCCCCTTGCCGAGGACCGCCCGGCTGGTGATGGAGACGATGCGGCCCTCCTTCCTGCGACGCATGGTGGGCAGGACCGCCTGCACGCACAGGAGCGCAGCACGGGCGTTGATATCGAGCACGTCCGCGAAGTCCTCGAGACTCGTCTCCCCGACCGGCGCCGGCCGGACGACACCCACGTTGTTCACGAGGCGGGTAATCTCGTGCACGTCGGTGGCACGCGCGAGGGTCGCGCGGGCGGCCACCGCGTCCCTCAGGTCGACCGAGTGGAACTCGACGCCGTCTCGGTCCTCCGGCTCCACCTGGTCCAGCACGACGACCCGGTATCCATCGGCATGGAGTCGCTGCGTCACCGCGGCACCGATGCCGCGCGAGCCGCCGGTGACAAGGGCAACGGCGTCGCTCATTCTGAGCCCCCTTCGTAGTGCGAGGATACCTTGTCCCCGATATCAGAGGTCTCGGACGGTTTGAGTGAACGCAGCACCTCCAGCTCGCCGGTCGTCGGGGGCGTTGTCTCGCCGACTGAATCTGCCACCTGCAGCGGCCACCCGGTGGCTTCGACCGCCGCCTCGACGCTTACCCCGGGGTGCACCGCGGTGAGCACGAACTCGCGGCTTTCCGGATGGGGCTCCAGGAGGCCCAGGTCGGTGATCACCGCCTGGGGACCGCGCCCCGGGACGTCCAGACCGTCACGGGAGCGTTCCCCTTCCAGGAAACCCACCGATGTGACGAAGTCCAGCTTCTCGACCAAGCTCCGGCGGCTCTGGCGCAGCAGGATGAAGGTCCGCGAGCAGAAGGCCGCGATCTCGGGGGCACCGCCCGCTCCCGGCAATCGCACCCTGGGAGAGCCGTAGTCTCCGATGACAGTGGAGTTGAGGTTTCCGAACCGGTCGATCTGGGCCGCGCTGAGGAAGCCGGTCCGGATCCAGCCGCCCTGGAGCCAGCAGTTGAACATCTCGAAAACCGAGACCACCGCCTTGGCGGTCCGGCTCAGCTCCGGGTCGCCGATCGAGAGGGGCAGCACCGTCGGCGCGGTGTCGAGGGTACCGCTCTCGTAGATCATCGAGAGGTGTCTTGCGTGCGTTCGTCGGGCGAGGTTCGCGGCCTTGCTGGGAAGCCCGATCCCGATGAACACGACATCGTCCTCGTCGAGCCGCCGGGCCGCCGCCACCACCATCATCTCTTCGGGCGTGTAGACGGGCTCAGACATAGCCGTGCTGCTTCAGCGCCAACAGGTAGTGCCCGAAGTCTCGGGTTCCGATGACGAACCGGTCCATCCACTCGCAGAACCTGTCGTAGTCCCGGCTCACCTCACCCCATCTCAGATAGAAGGCGTTGCTGCGGCCGTAGTAGCCCTCCGCGTAGGAGGGGAAAGCCCCCAGGGGGACGTGGCACACCGCGCTGACGGCCCAGCGCGGGATGACGGTGCCACCCTTCGTCTCGTCAACCCGGTCGACGACCTCTTCGACGGTGACGATGCTGCGGGCCGACGCGAGCACCGCTTCCTTCTGAACGCCAACTATCCCCCGCAGCCAGACGTTTCCCTCCCGGTCCGCGCGCTGGGCGTGGATGATGGCCACGTCCGGCCGAATGGCGGGCACGGCGGTTACCTTCTGACCCGTGAAAGGGCAGTCGAGGAAGCGGATGTGAGGGTTGACGTCTGGATAGGAGGTTCCCCGGTACCCCTTGAAGATCGCGAAGGGCATGCCCGCGGCCCCCGCCGTGTATGCGTTGGCCATCGCTGCGTGCGCGTGCTCCTCGAGCTCCAGTGCGTGCGGGATCCCCTGCTCGCACGCGTCGCGCAGGCGGTAGAGGGACCCGACTCCCGGATTGCCACCCCAGGAGAAGACCAGCTTGTCCGCACACCCCATCCCGACGAGCTGGTCGTAGATGATGTCTGGCGTCATCCGGACGAGCGTGAGGTGCCGGATTTCCTGACGGATGATCTCGAGTCCGGCCGCATGGGGGATGAGATGCGTGAAACCCTCGGCCGCGACCACGTTGCCGGGTTTCAGGTGCGTCCGGATCGCCTCGGTGAGATCCAGAAACTCCGTCATTCCGGCTTCTTCTCCGGCGGGGGTGGGTTTTGCCGCGGCATCTGGATGTTCGTCATGGGAATTCCCACGTATGTCGCTGGCGCCTCACCCCCCGATGGCCCGCTTGACTGCCTCGGCTACCTGCTCCGCGGCGCCTGTTCCCGAAACGATCTTCAGCACTCCCAGTTCACGGTAGTAGCCGACCAGCGGCGCGTTTGAGCTGCGGTACGCCGCGAGCCTCTGTTGGATCGCCGCCGGGTCCTCGTCGCTGCGCTCTTCGGCGGACGCCTTGGCGAGCCGCCGCCGCACGATTTCCTCCTCGGGCACATCTAGCAGTACGGCCGCCTTTATGCGTTCCCCTTCCGCGGCAAGCATGCGGTTCACTTCCTGGGCCTGCCGGACTGTGCGTGGGAAGCCATCCAACACGACTCCCGCTACGGCTTCCGGGACCGCAATCTTCTCCCGTACGAGGCTCAATATGATCTCGTCCGGCACCATCGATCCGCGATCCATGTACTCTCTGGCCTGACGGCCCAGCCCGGTTTCGCTTTGAACCGCTTCACCGAGGAGGTCCCCGGTGGCGACGGTGAGCCCTCCTAGTCTCTTGGCGAGCAGCTGGGCCTGAGTGGTCTTGCCGGAACCGGGAGGGCCGAGGAGGATGACGTTCATGAGTTCTCGCTCGTTAGTTGGCGATAGTGGATCGATGCATAACTTCTGCTGCTGGTCAATGTACCGCCAGCACACCGGCCGGAGAACGGGTCAAAGCGTTGCTACCTCGATGTCCTACGGTCTCTGCAGCGTGATGTTCATCGCGTCGTCGATAGACAGCTTGTATCCGGCGGCCGGGTCCGTGTGATTCCACGCGCTCACGAATCCCATGTTCTCAAAGGCCATCTCCGGAATGCCGTATTGCTCACGGAACCTGCTCACGAACTCGCTCGGCTCGCTCACACCGTAGTCGAGCAGGATACCGACCGTCTTGTACTGGAACTTGAAGTAGGTGGCCTCGCCGCTCTCGGCGTACTGGACCTCGATCTTGTTGCCCATGCCGCCGAACTCGCGATCCAGCATGATAAGGTCTCTGAACTCCGCACGCTCGATCGACGTGTACGGCGCGATCTCAGCGGCCTTCATCTGCTCGTACAGCTGGTGGACGTCGCTCTTGGACATTCCCAAGTAGAAGCCTCTGATCGTGAGACCTTCGCTCGCCGGAGCGTCTTCCTGGGCCCTAACGGTCCCGGCCAACAATATCGCGCCGACCAGGCCAAGCAGCACGACTGTTCCTGCGCGTCTCATCTGTTCCTCCTCTGGTGGACAGCTATCGCGGGCAGTCTAACAATCTTCCGTTAGTCCGCTGCAGCGGTGGTTAGACCGCTCGCTTTGGTGCAAGGCTTCTGTTGTGCGTCTTTCACAGGGACCTCATACCAACGAATGCCGAGAAAAGTAGATCTCCGCATACAATTGAGGTTCCCTGCCCTGCTGCTGAATCTGCTTCGTCAGACAGTCGAACGGGTCTGCATCCCGAAACAGCTCTTGGAAGGAGGCATAGCGATCCGAATCGGCCAGTAGGATATGTGAGATTTCCCGGATCGAGAGTTCCAGTTTGACCTGATCGGTTTCGGCAACCTCGGTCGCGAACTCAGGCCAATCACAGAGATTCTCAGTGTAGTTGTATTCCGAGGTTGCGGCGGCGCAACTCACACCCAACCGCCTGACGAGGTCTTCAAGCAGCACCTGGAAGTCGTAGACAAGAACCAGTCCATCGGGCTCCATGGTTCGAAGCAACTCCAGCTTGAGCTGGTCAGTCTTGGCGTAGCAGAGTGATCCCGCAAAGGAAACGACGTCAAATCGCTCTTTCGAAAGAACACTGAGGTCGTTTCCTCCCCCGTTGGCATAGGACACCCTCGGGTGGACCGTGGCTTCGTCGAGCATCGGTTGGCTGGGCTCCAGACCAAACACCCAATCGCAATGATCCGTCAATGCAACTGCTGAATAGCCGGTACCACAACCAATGTCCAACCCAATCCGGTAGTGCTCACCGGGGCGAATGAGTCGGCGCAATATCAAACCGTGTAATTCAGGCCTGAAGACAGCGTAGTGCTTTGCTGTCTGATCGTTGTAATGATGTGTCATCTTCTCTCTTCTCGCACATGCCAACATCTGCGAGAGCCAATTCGTGACAGCGGCAGACCGAGTTTCGCTCCTGTACCCCACTCTGCTTTCGGTCTGTAACGGATACCGGGCAGAGGTCTCGACAATTACAACATGAGGACGTATCTAACCCTCCTGGCAACCGAGCATCAACGATTGCAATTCACGCCAGCAGGAGGAGCACATGAGTGCCAGCCCTATTCGAAGAAACCTAAGATACGGAAGAATGGGATCCACCCTGATCTCGACCGCCTTCCTGTTCACAGCCACGACCGCGTCCGCCCAACTCGTCCAACCATCTGCCGATGCACTCGCTGAGCTGGACCGACGGATTGAGGTCTATCTGGACGAAAACAACATCCCGGGTGGCCTCGTTGCGGTGGCCTCGAGAGGGAGGATAGTCCATTTGAGACCCTACGGAATGGCCAATGTGGAGCTGTCGGTGCCCGTGACAGACAGTACGGTGTTCGAGATTGGCTCCATCAGCAAGCAGTTTGTCTCCGCCGCCGTCATGCTCCTCGTCCAGGAAGACAGGCTTGAGCTGGACGACCCTATTCATCAGTATCTGCCGAATCTCCCAAGCGAGTGGCTCGGCGTGACTGTGCGGCACTTGTTGACGCATACGTCCGGCATTCCCGACTACGAGGAAATCCGGACCTACGATGTATACGGCTTCCGCCTCACGCCGGAGGAAGTCATCCAGATCGCACATTCACGCCCCGTGGATTTTGCTCCGGGTGCAGGATGGTACTACAGCAACACCGGCTACTTCTTATTGAGCATGATCGTGGAGCGGATCGAAGGCCGGCCACTCGGCCAAGTCCTGCAGTCTCGCATCTTCGTACCGCTGGCAATGACCCAGACCCGCATGGCGGATCCTGAGGCCATCATCCCGCACCGTGCTTCCGGCTATTGGGTTAACAAGGCCGGCGAACTGATCAACCGGCGTCCCACTGAGACGTCGTCAACCCTCGGGGCTGGAGGAATCCTGAGCTCCGCTCATGACCTGGTGAAATGGGACGAAGCGCTCTACGGAGATCAGCTCTTGAGCACCGAATCCAAGACAGCCATGTGGACGGCGGTCATACTCCCCAATGGAGAAAACACCGGATATGCGTTCGGATGGAGTGTTCGTCCGTACCGGGGGCTCACATCACAAAGCCACGGAGGCCAAGTTGCCGGATTCGTTGCGAACTTCTCCCGATTCCCGGAGCAGGAAGCCGCAATCGTCGTGTTCTTGAATCGCTATCGTGTGGGCAGCGGCCGGCTGAGGGTGGCCGTGCTCCACACGTTCATGCCGAGCCTTGGGCCGATACCGTAGCGTGGCACGTCTTTTTGATCGGCTTGCGGCGAGCGATCGCTCACTCTTCATGCATGTGTGCCAATGCTGTGCGAATCCAGGGTGTCTTCTCAACGCGATGTACTGCGGACCCTATATTAGCCAACCATGACCGACCGGATCCCGGACCAAGAGTTCATCTCCCTACAGGAGGTACTCGCCGGCCGCTACTCCCTGCAGCGCGAACTCGGCCGTGGGGGAATGGGCATTGTGTATCTCGCCCACGAAGTCGCGCTCGACCGGCCAGTGGCGCTCAAGCTTCTGCCACCAGCCATGGCCTCGGACCCGGAGCTGCGCGAACGGTTCATGCGTGAGGCGCGTACGGCGGCAAAGCTCTCGCAGCCAAACATCGTTCCGATCTATGCAGTGGACGATGTGGGCGGCTTCGTGTTCTTCACGATGGCGTATGTCGACGGTATATCGCTCGGCGCGGCGATCCGGGATCGAGGCCCCCTCCCCTCGGGTGAGGCAAACCGGGTCCTGCGCGAGGTGGCATGGGCGCTCGCTTACGCGCACGTCCAGGGCGTGGTGCACCGCGATGTAAAGCCCGACAACATTCTGCTCGAAGCGGGCGGCGCGCGCGCGTTAGTGACGGATTTCGGAATCGCTCAGGTTGGCGGGAGCCCGGGAACCACGGGAACCGGCGAAGTGCTGGGGACCGCCGAGTTCATGAGTCCCGAGCAGGCGAAAGGCGAGACGGTGGATGAGCGGAGCGACATCTACTCATTAGGGGTGGTCGGATACTACACGTTGACCGGTCGACTCCCCTTCGAGGGTGAGACCCCCGCGGCGGTGCTTGCGAAGCACATCACCCAAGCTGCGCCGCTCCTCTCAAGCGTTGCGCCCGAGGTGCCCAAGCATCTGGCCGGGGCCATCGATCGTTGTCTGCTCAAAGCCCCCGCGGACCGTTTCGCGAATGCCGAAGATCTCGCCGGTGCCCTGAGCCAATCCATCGAGTTGCGGCGAGAAATCCCAGTGCCTATTCGCGTGTTCCTCACACAGAACCGCGAGCGGTTGAGTGGCTTGCCGCTGTGGGCTCTGTTCGTGGTCTATTCAGCGGTGGTCGCTTTGGTTGTGGGTTTGAGTGGAGAACCCATCGTCGCCCTACTCATGCTGTCGATGACCCTCGCAATGGGTGCTGTCCCAATCGGGATGCTGCTACGAATGGCACGCCAACTCCTTGGGTCGGGATATGGACGTCAAGAGCTTCTCCTAGCGCTCAAAGAAGATCTTCAGACACGCAGAGAAGAACTGGCGTTCGAGCGTGGCGGTGAGAGGAATTGGGTCGATCGTATGGCCTTTGGGCTCTTGTACGGAGGACTAGCAGCAATGGGAGTGGGGACGGGATTGGCATATATCCTGGACCTGAATGCCATCTCTGGTTTGGTCTTTGGGGGTTTGGTCGCGCTCACGGCGGGGGGGGCGGTCGCCAGTGTCGTGGGGTTTCCCGTCACGGCGATCAGAGGTGGCAGCCGGCGTGGCTTGCCCGGAAAATGGTGGAGCAAGTTCTGGGAGAGTCGTGTGGGCAAGTGGCTGTTCAAGGCGGCAGGCGTCCGACTCAAGGATCTCCCGAATGCGGGTTCGGCGTATGGCCCCACCGAGTTGGCAATTGGCATGGCTGCTGAACGTCTCTTCGAGGAATTGCCGAAGGCCGAGCGTGAACAGCTCGAGGAACTCCCCGAGGTTGTGAGTCGGCTCGAGAAGGACGCTTCGCGAATGCGGCAGCGCGTCGAAGAGTTGAATGGAATGCTCTTCGATATCGGAGGTGAAGGGACTGCCGGACTGACACAACGCGACGCCTCGGGTGCTTCCCATCCTGACCTGACGGCGCAGCGTGACCACCTTGCAGAGGACCTCAACCAGGAGCGCGACCGGGCTCAGGCCAGGTTACAGGATGTTGTTGCCTCGCTGGAGACCATCCGGCTTGGTTTGCTTCGTATGCATGCCGGCAC
>JBDGXD010000186.1:0-8496 GCA_039584755.1 Gemmatimonadota bacterium | reverse complement strand
TCCGGCACGAAGCGACACACGAGCGCTGCGAAGGCTGGTCCGTGTACCGGTGACGTTCGACTTGAAGCGGAGATCACGCGTAACATCGGCTGACAGTACGGCTGCCGCAGCTCGAGCGTTAGAGGGTGAGTCGCTGGCTCGGCGGGGCAACATCACCGACGCACTGACGGCTTACTCCGCGGCGCTGAGCCTGGATGCCCGGCTGAACGGATCGCTTCAATTCTGGTACGAGCTGTGTTGGCACGGGAGCCTCTGGGGTAATGCCGAAGACGTCATGTTCGCGTGTGAGCAGGCCGTGGCGCTCAAGCCACTCTTGGCCAGCACGAGAGAGGCGCGTGGATTGGCACGCGCGATGACCTCCGACTACGCTGGAGCTATAGAGGATTTCGAACAATCCGCGGCGCGCGCAACCACAAGCGAGGAGAGAGCCCAGCGACTCAGTTGGATCGCAACCCTCAGGTCAGGAAGGAACCCGTTCACCGAGGAGGTGCTGCGGACGCTTCGGCGGCGGACTACCTGACGACCTTCGGTGGGGCGGCAGGGCAAGCGTGATGGCAGCCTCCGTGACTGGACAGTCACTAGTCTCTGAAGACTAGAACACACGTGCCGGGTCGGCACGCCTAGAAAGCGTGCGCCACCGCCCGTGGATCACCCGCGGTCGAGCTTGACAGGCTTGCATGCGGCTGTGCGGGGCGATATCGGTTCGGTATAGGCCGAGTGCAAACAGGTCTTGTTTTCCAGTTCCGTAGGAGAACTTAACCATGCAATTCAAACTCACCTCCAGCGCTTTCTCCGATGGACAAGAGATTCCTCCGGAGTACACCTGCGACGGTAATGACATCTCGCCACCCTTCGCTTTGGAAGGATCTCCACCGGGCACCAAGAGCATAGTTCTCATCGTGGACGATCCTGACGCGCCGGACCCGAAGGCCCCGAAAATGACCTGGGTACATTGGGTACTCTACAACTTGCCTCCATCGTGCACCCATCTAGATCCAGGGGTGTCAGGGAGCGGGCTGCCACCGGGAACGAAAGAGGGTCAGAACGACTGGAAGCGCTCGGGTTACGGTGGACCGTGTCCGCCCATCGGTCGTCATCGCTACTTCCACAAGCTGTACGCGCTCGACGTAGAGCTTCCCGATCTGGGTGCGGCACCGAAGACAGTGGTGGAGGAAGCTATGGCCGGTCACATACTCGCGGAGTCACAGCTCGTCGGGACGTACCAACGAAGCCGTTGATGTGCCGACCGGCAGGTGGAAGATCATCACTCCACAGTGGCAGATGGCGATGATGCTCTCTGGGTCCTGATGCGGTACGCTGAGTGCGTTGCGTTTCTCCAGTGGGCCCTGCCTACCCCCGATAATTGTGTCTGCGCAGCATGGCCGCGATCCGGTCGTAATCGAGATCCAGTGTATACCAGGTCCCTCCACCGTAGTAGGTCTTTGCCATGACTCCATTCTCTCAACAAACGGAGCCTCCGGCAACCCCGGGACGGTTCAGGATGGGATCGGCTCTGGATCGTCGGTTTCCTTGGCTTGGGAGTGCTCGTGGGGAGGGCGATCCCGTGTAACCCGCGCCTTGGTCCGCGGACAACGGGCTTGCGGCCGTTGGACGCGGGCGCGCGCCTGGAGAGCTAGGTGGTTGAACACCAAATCGCGACACTATGTCGTCATTTCTTAGATAGACCGCACGATCTGTCGCTATTTTTCTGTCACGATGTCGCAATGTGTTGTGATTGACAGACACGTTTGTCGCTACCGAGGGAAGCACAAAGCCATGCCGTCTCGAACGAACGTGGCAACCAGTCCACACCGAACCCACGGTCACCGAGGGCATCCTGGCTCGCCTTTACGGCCCCACCTACGAGCGCTTGGACGAAGCACAAGTAGAAAGAATAAGACACCGAGTCACTATTGCGCGACGAGCACAACCTGGGCCTGGTCTGCCTGGCAGATCTGACGCATGAAATCTCGGAAGGCGTCGTAGTGCTCAGCTGGGAAGATAGCTTGAGCGACCTGCACCTCCCTGTAATAGACCAGCGTACCACCCGGTTCCACTTCGGCCCTCGCTAGGTACCGCCCGAACGCTGTCTCGATCTCGACCGGTTCCGGGATCGCTTCGACAACAAAGCCCTCTGGAAGCTCGTAGCGGACTGTGTCGACGTGGAAAAAGGCGTGACGAAAGAACTCGACGGGCTGCGTTCTTTCCTCGGTGGCGCCGGGAACGTAGGTCCAGCGGTGCAAGAGATTGACCGGTAAGAAGAGGCGTTTGCCCGTCCGTGCGGCATAGCGCGGCAGCGTCAGCGTAACGGACAATGCCAGCGACAAGGTGCGGGCATCGACCGCGGAAAGGTCGGCGCTGACAATTTCAAAGTTGGGTACGTCGATGTACTCATGGAGCCATAGTCCACGCTCGCGCCCAGAGCGGTTGGCAAGTTGTTGGCGGATCGCATCCTGCTCATTGCCGGTGTGGCGCTTCTGTACCTGGGCCGTAGCATCGCCTGAAGGGCCAAGTATCACCTCGGCGTGTAGCACCCGTTGATTTTGAAAGGCCTCGCTCCTGGGTGTACGGACTAGTTCACCGCCTCCCGGCCTAATCAGCAGCGCGTGGCGATCCTGGGTGAAGTTCCCCAAATGCCCGAACGGAATCGTCTGGTCCGTGTTCTCCAACCAGACTCCCTCGCCATCGCCCAGATCGACGTAGAGAATGACGTGATTGAACTGGTTGCTGGGGAAATCGGTGAGGATCTCGGGGGTGCGGCGGCCCCCATAGATGAGAACCGGAAAGGATGTGATACCGGCTTCGCCCAACAGCGCTTGCATGTAGTTGGTGAGGGCCTTGCAATCGCCGTAGCCACGTTCGTGGACATAGGCCGCGTCGAAGGTTTGCCAGCCACCTAGCCCCAGCTGGATGCTCACGTAGCGCGTCTTCTCCTGCATGTAGCTATACAGGCGGCGCACCTTCTCACGGGTATCGGACAGGCCGCTCGTAAGCCGGTGCACATCGTTGCGCGCGTCGGGCGGCAGTGCGGCACGGCCGTCGTTCAAAGCGTGATACCATTGGCCGAAAGACCTCCATGAACTCATATCGCCGCGCGACCCCTCGACTTCGAACTTCGTCGGGGCGGTGTGCACCACGATGACCTGGTCCTGCCACACCGGCCCGAACGGTTCTAGTTCCACTGCCGGCTGCTCCCGTATCTCCCACCGCAGCACATCACGGCTTCCTCGCCGAGACACTTCGGGCTCGAGCGTGCCACCCTGCACTGTGTAGCGGGCGGCGACGTCCCGGGGCGCTATCAGATCGAAGCGGCCGTATACAACGGGGATACCCTCCTGCTGCGGATACCACGTGGGCCAGTTGACCAACCCGTCGTGCAGGATTTCGTATTCGAACGCGACAGTGTAGGGGTAGGTATCGTAGTACAGTTGGGCCACACGGACCCGTCCCTCCCCATATGAATAGCCGGAGGTAGCGCTGTAGTCCTCCTGGTCGGCTTCTGTGAGCTTGCGTACCACCTTGCCGTTGGCATCGGAGATCCGACCGGTGAGCTGCTTCAAACGCCCCAGCCGGCCGTCGTAGGGGATGTAGAGTTCACCCTCCTCCCGACCGTCACGATTCAGGACGGTAACGACGCGACGCACCGTCCGGGTTGCTCTTCCCTGATTGTGCACCTCGAAGCGGAGCACTTCGAGACGCACCACCGCGTCAGCTCCAAGCGTGAGCTTGGAGTCGAGCGATGACACCGCAAACGTCTCATCGAAGCCATCGGGGAGGTCTTGTGCCGTCGCCGGACCCGCTAGCGCCAGCACGAAGCAAGCTGCAACCGGTGCGATGAGAAATCGTCTCATCGCTCTGCTGCTCCATCCACCGTGTCTGCCGACTCGGTAACGCGCTTGAGCACCACTTGCTCGGCTTCGGCGGCCACGATCTGTTCGAAGAACGAACGAAGCCGTTCGTAGCATTCCGGCTCAAAGATCGATTGCGACATCGTAAACTCGGATTGCGTCACGAGTGTATCGCCCCGCACCGCTATCAGCCGCTGGTATTGCCCACCCTCCGGCAACAGGATGCTCACGTCCTGTGGCGTTTCTTGCACCGCATAACCCTCGGGCAGTTTTAAGGAAACGGTGTAGATCTGTTGCCTGGGATAGGCCAGGTCCACTGGAAAGGTTCTTGTGGCCAACCGCAGCGGGTTCTCGGTAAGGCGGCCCAGCGGCGTCGGATTGAAGTAGATGAAGTCACCCATCACCTGCGCGTAACCCGGCGCCGAAAACGACGCTTCAGTTTCGAGTTGTTCGGTGACTGCCTGTTCGTTCGTTAGGGTGCAGGAGTCGACCAGCGCCCCGTCGAGGTCGTCCAGTATGGTATTCTGCACGAAGTCCTCGGGCGTCTCGGCCTCGTCTAGCGCACGTCGGTTTGCAAGCGCGCTGTAGCCATCGTCTGAGGTCTCGATGCTACCGCTCAGCGTCCCCGCAGTATCGAGCTGGGCTTTGACAACGCGCTCATGCCGGTATTGGTCAGCCGGCGTGATGGTAACCCACGCGGGACCCGGATGACGCACAAGAAAGCCGCTGCCGTTGAGCGCCTCGTAGGGCAGCAACGTATGCGGCCGCAACGGGTCCGTCGCGTCGAGCAGATATCCCACACCGTCGATCTCGACATAGACAATCACGGCGTCGAACTGGGACACCAACGGATAGAGTGGCAAGATCTGGCCGTGGCTGCGCGTACTGATGAGTACCGGGTGGGCCTCGAGCCCCACGTCGCGCAGCATCGACACCAGTAGCAGAGCTAGCTCCTGGCTGTTGGCGCTGCGCGCCTTCAATGCGTCGTCGAGATCGCGCTCACAATACACGCCGTGTTCGCCGGTCCAAACGATCGTCGTGCGCAGGTAGTCGTACAGGGCCTGCATCTGTTGTTCGGGCTCGGCAATGCCCTCCACTATCGCCCGCGCCTGAGTCCGTACCTCACGTTGTCTGCCGATCTGCTTGCCGAAGCGTCTCGATTCGGTTAGCTCCTCGGCCAGTTGTTCCCAGGTCGTCATCACTGGTGTCACGGGGAATTGAGCCGCGGGGACTTGGGCCGTCTGGCCCTGGTAGGTGACCTGAACCCACTGTGCCGACGGGCGCCCGATTTCCGCCAACTCGAAGCGGATCTTGGCCCGGTAATCCTCCGGGGTGGTCATGTACGGCTCACTGCGCAACGCCGGCACATCCCGCATCACCCAGCGGTGCCTGATGCTCTTTACCTGGGTCGAAGCGTTAGCCATCCGTTGGGCACGCCCGGTGGCGTAGTCACTCGACATATCGATCGTCCAGTGCATTGTCCGCGTATGCGAACTCTGCTCCGCCACGTCCGGTTCCAGTTCCCCTTGATAGACCGACACGTAGCGCAAGATCTCAGGTATCTCGGCCCGGTACTCGCTCCAGAGAACCGGTTCGCTCTTTTGAAATGCCCAGTCCGGGAAATACCTCGCATTCGTCGAGACCACCTTGTAGCGATACTCGATGACGGAGCCGGGTTGGAGAGCCGGCAGCGTGAACCGAACCCGCCTCCACACGCCATCCACGTCTTCGTCGAAGACGGACCCCTTCTCCATCTCGTGTGTTTCTACGCGGCCTCCCTCCTCCGCGTAGTACGTGCGGCCTTTGATGTCCTTCACCCGCTGCGTCCGGTCGTCGGCATGGTAGACGACGGTTACGCTGCCCCAATCGTAGCCGGCTTCCGTGAGGATCTTAATGCGGGTGTGCCGCTCGAATGCCAAGTCGAGGTCATTCTCAAAGAAGACGTTGCCGTAATCGGCCAAGATCACGACCGCCGCGCTGGAATCCGGAGCATAGTGGTCCATCTGCAGATGCTCCGGCGGGATCTCTCCCCATTTTGGAGGCTGTCCGTTCTGCCCTTGCTGGGCATAGCTCGGTCCGGCCCCGACGGCCATCAGAAACGAGAGGAAGAGCATTGTTGGCTTTTTCATTGGTCCCTCGCCGTTTTGAATTCAATGCAGAGACCGCGTCCGTCTCGGCACCGACACACGGTCGCCGGGACCAGGCGCTAGGTAGGCCCAACCTAGATCTGGGCGGTCAATTCGAAGTCAATTGGGGGGAACGTTCGGTCAACAGAGTCCACGCGCCGGAGCGGCGCGATCCAGCCAACGGCTCCGAGCGTCTCGCGGCGTTCGGGGCTTCTCTGTTAACAGCAGTCTCAACAACTCATCCGCCAGGCTCAACAAAGATGTTGCGGAGCCACCTCTCTTGTGGGGCTACGTACCTGACCTCACGTTAGGGGCCTCGCCCTCAACGCCACGTACAACAAAACTTAAGCGCCGGTGGCCTCACGGCCCCGCCGCCAGACTGACGCCGTTGTAAGACGCCGTAGTGTGACGCCGCAGTAGACGCCCGCTGGGGCGCTAGATCACTCTTCTCGAGAAACTGCAGTCCAGGATCGTCAGGAATCGCCGTGGCAGTCAACCAGGCCATTCAATGCGTCTGCAAATTCTACAATGTGTGAGAATCGCTTGCTGAAACGGTGGAGCGGTCAGACAACGATTCCCGTCGGACTCACCTTGCTGAGCATCCGCAACCTCGCTGGGGCCAGTCCCGCGGCGTAGATTCCGAGTTCATTCTAGGCCACTCACGCTGGAGGCAACGATGCGTCGACTTCTCGCAATCGGCTTTGTGTTCGCCATCCTGCTCGGGGCCGGTCCTGCTGCGGCTCAGCAGGTACCGCTGATCGACCGGAACCTCTTCTTCGGCGATCCTGAGATTGCCGGAGCGCAGATCTCCCCTGACGGACAGTACATCACCTTCATCAGACCTTACCGCGGGGTGTTGAACATCTGGCTCAAGCTACGAGAGGAGCCGTTCGACGCGGCCCGGCCCATGACCGGCGATACCACTCGCCCGGTCACCGGCTACTTCTGGAGCCAGGATTCCCGCCTGATTCTGTACGTCCAGGACAAGGGCGGCAACGAGAATTTCCATGTGTACGCGGTGGACCCACGGGCTCAGCCAGAGCAGGCCACGGGCGTCCCCTCTGCCCGAGATCTTACACCGTACGAGGAGACTCGCGCGATGATCTACTCCGTGCCGCGCGAGGCACCCGTCCACATCGTTGTGGGGATCAACGACCGGGATGCACAGTGGCACGATGCCTACCGCGTCGATCTGAACACCGGACAGCGGGAGCTGCTGTTCGAGAATACTGAGAACATTGCCGGCTGGACAACCGACAAGTGGGGAACACTCCGTTTCGGCACTCGGATCACGGATAACGGAGGGACCGAAGTCCTGCATCTCGTCGACGGCCGGCTCCAATCGGTGTACGACTGCTCGAACGAAGAGTCGTGTGGCCCGGTTCAGATCCACAAAGATGGTCGCCGCGTCTATATGGTCACCAACAAGGGGAGCGACGTCGATCTCACGAGATTCACTCTCTTCGATCCGGAGAGCCGTGAAGAGGAGTTCGTAGAATCGGACCCGGAGAGCCAAGTGGACTTTGCCGGTCCCGTGTTCTCAGACGTCACTGACGAGCTGATTGCCACCGTCTACATAGGGGACCGCGTGCGGATCTATCCGCAGACCGACGATTTCGCCGAGTTCCTCGAGCGGCTCCGTGCGAAGTTGCCGGATGGCGAACTCGGATTCAGTTCCAGCACCAGCGACGAGACGGTGTTCGTTGTGAGCGTCTCGCGGGACGTCGATCCCGGATCGACCTATCTCTACGATGTGGAAGCCGACGAAGCCGAGCTGTTGTATCGGTCGCGGCCGGAGCTCCCCAGTGAGCATCTCGCTTTCGTAACACCGATTCGGTACCCCGCGCGGGATGGTTTGGAGATTCCCGCCTACCTAACGCTGCCTCGCGGAATCGAACCGCAGGGTCTCGCCACGGTCATCTTGCCTCACGGCGGGCCGTGGGCGAGGGACATGTGGGGGTATGATCCCTACGCCCAATTCCTGGCGAACCGTGGCTACGCCGTGTTGCAGCCCAACTTCCGCGGCTCTACCGGCTACGGGAAGGCGTTCCTGAACGCTGGGAACAAGGAGTGGGGAACCGGCTACATGCAGCACGACATCTCTGACGGCGTGAAGTACGTGATTGAAGAGGGGATCGCCGATCCCCATCGCGTGGCCATCTTCGGCGGATCCTACGGCGGGTATGCCACGCTGGCCGGCCTGGCGTTCACTCCCGACCTCTACGCGGCAGGCATCTCCTACGTCGGCCCGTCCAACCTGCTCACGCTGCTCGCGTCCATCCCGCCCTACTGGGCCCCCGTCAAGCGGATCTTCAACGTCCGGCTCGGGAATCCAGACGATCCCGAGGACCGCAAGATGCTCATCGAGCAGTCGCCCCTGTTCTCAGCCGACAACATCACGGCTCCGCTGCTCGTCATCCAGGGGGCCAACGATCCCCGGGTAAACCAGGCCGAATCGGAGCAGATCGTGGTCGCGCTGAGAGACAAGGGACGTCACGTGGAGTACATGTTGGCCGAAGACG
>JBDGXD010000185.1:0-8529 GCA_039584755.1 Gemmatimonadota bacterium | reverse complement strand
AGGCGAACACACCTTTCGCCGCGTCCGCAGCGACAAGTCACTCGGAGAGGAAGTCCGGTTCGATATCGGACCGGACGGCAACGCATCCCGCGTGTGGCGGCACAGCAACTTCAATCCCAGGATAGTGCCGTAGGCGCTCGATCGCGTCTTCTTACTCGACTCCGAAAAGAAAAGGCCCCGCACATAGCGGGGCCTTCACACGTCCAAGTAGATAGTAGCGGGCTACCGCCTCACCCCTTCCGCATGGCTCTCAGTAGTGAATAATCTGCCTATCTCTATCTCCGCCAATATCCGATCGGTCGAGTACACTTGGTGCAACGCCGCTCGGATCGCGCGGGCATCGACCATGATGTTGCGGCCCCGCTCCGGTAGATAGATGAAATCGCGGCTCAGTCCCTCGATATTGCGGTCGAAGTTGAGGCCCACCAGTTCCAGCTCCGCAGTAACCGCTGGTGAACCGGAGTTGCCACCGTACGTGTCGGCTGTCGAGACGAAGTTGAGCGGTGTCCTCAGGTCGAGCCCGGCGGGCGGTATCGTCCAACGGCCGGGAAGCTCCCAGTCCAACTTCTTCTCGTGCGAGAAATACCGGTCATAAATGCCAAAGAACGTTGTATAGGGCGGCGCCCATGTCCCATTGTACTCGTAACGTTTGACAACACCGTCGGTGATACGTGGTGACGAGGTTGCGTCAGGAGGGATCTCACTGCCGTACAGTTCGAAGCGAACTCGGCCCAGGTCACTGGCGAGTTGCCTTTCACGTGCAATCAGTCGCGTGTAGTCCCGCCGGTACTCATCGTAGTACGGTTGAATGACCGCTACGAGACTGACCGCAGGATCATCGCGGCCAATCGTTCCCGCCGCCAGCGCTTGTTGCGTACTGGCTGCGCTACTCAACGCTGACTGCCCGATCATTGTCGCAGCTGCAGCAGCCGGCGTCATTCCCTGAAGCGCATTGCTCGTGATCTCGTGATCGGAACCGAAGTAACGCTGGAAGTCAGCAAAGCGGGCCGTCAGCAGGAGCTGCTCCAACTCGGCCGGATGACCCGCGATTCTCGCCAACGAGTCACCTACTGCGGCTGCATTGGCTGCTCCCATCATCCGGTATGCCATCAAGGCGCGGCGGATCGTTGCCGAACCCGAGCTGCTGTTGCCAAACGACTGGAACGCGCCATACGTGGCTGCATGAGTCATCTTCTCCTGCTGAATTGCAGCAATCTCGTCCAGCACGTTGCCGTAACTCGAGGCCAGATCGCTACGTGTTTGAATTGCGACCCGCAGATCGCGCTCAGCAATGGCCTTGCGGGCCATGATGGCCGGGTCGCTCAACGCCTCCAAACGGCCGCTATTCGCCTTGAACGAATTCGACAAGGAAAGCGCTCGATTGCGAATGCCGACTCGCTCTGCCTCCTCCGGATGCTCTCCGACAAAATCCCACAGTGCCGGGAGCCGGCTGTCGAAAAACGCTACCCTCGCAGGTACAGTCACGTCACGTTGGAATTCGAGCTGAGCTACGGTATTCAGTCGATTGGTGGGACCTGGGTTACCGATCACAAACACGATGTCGTCTTCCTCGACACCGTCCTCTCCCCAGCCAAAGTAATGATCAGTCTGATACGGGTTGCCGTCGTCGTCAAACACCCTGAGAAACGCGAAATCGAGGGCGTAACGCGGGTATGTGAAGTTGTCAGGATCGCCGCCAAAGGAACCTATCTGTAACTCGACCGCGAATACCAGCCGTACGTCGGTGAAGCGACGGAACACATACGCTGAGTAGCGCCCGCCGTGATATAGCGAGATGATCTGCACTCGGATGTTCGCACCCTCACTCAGGAAGCCCGCGCTCAAACTTGCCTGGATCTCACCGATCACCGCTGCCCTCGCACGATCCTTTTCGGCCGGGTCATCTATCCGATCGATCGCGGCGAACACCTCGTCGCTCACGTCCTCGATCGCGATCAGTTGGTCGGCGTAGTATCCCGGAATGCGTCGCTCTGCCTCGAGTGATGCAGCGTAGAACCCGCTATCCAGCAGTGTCTCCCCTGGTTGCGTCACGCGTACTACTGCTCCGCGCACACAGTGGTGGTTCGTCGCGAGCAGTCCGTGCGGTGAGACGAACGAGGCTGAGCAACCGGGAATCCGCACCGCTGAGAGCCGCGCTCGCTCGAACCACGCGGCATCGGCCTCGAAGCCATATGTCTCAGTGAAATACTGGGTGGGCGCGTACTCGAACGTCCACATCTTGCCGTTGTCGAATCGGTTGGCGCTGACTGCGTCGGGATCGGACCGGCCAATCTGGCCGCTGAGCGACAGGGGCAAACTCGACAGCAGCAGACCGAGTAGCAGACCGTTTGCCGAGCCTAAGATCGGTCTGTTGCAGCTGAGACCGTGGTTCATGCGTCCTCGCTTGACGGTTGTATGGTTTGAAAGATAACGAGGAATCAGCATATTCAGTGCGGAGTTAGACGCCACAGAAGTACTTGATCGACCTGCTGCAACCTACCACGGACAAGCCTATGATGTGCCATCGAGATTCGACGAGCCTACACAGCCATTACGGCGATCATTCGGTTGTCTTCCTCGATCCCCGGCCAGCGCTCTTCTCAGATACTGCTGCTGGGGAATCTCGCATGCTTAAGAGAGCCTACTATACTGGTATCTTCTTGCTCATCTCAACATCGATTGCCTGCTCCAGCACCGGCAATCAAAGCAGTGCCGAAGATCGCGCCGCTCTGTTCGACTACATATACGACAAGACCCTGGAACGAGAGGCGTTCTCTCCCATCAAGGACAGCATTCTCGGACTCGACGTCGCGGAGGAGATGTCACGCTTCCGTAACGAACTCATTGAAGCCGAGACAGCTGAGGAACTGTACTATGTGCTGCTCAAGATCAGTAATGCCCGTAAGGACCGGCACCTGACAGTGAGTCTCGTCGATGGTGGACTCACGCTGTCCGATACTGCCGGTACCTACCAGTCCAACTATCCTGTATCGGGCAGCACGGTGCTGCATGCTCCCATCAGGTTCGCAACGGACTACGGTAGCGGACCACCGCATCCGACTGACCTGGCCTCAGTTGATTACTCGGTGTTCGTGGCAGACTACTCGGAGGATATCGCTGCCCACATAACGGGCGACCTCCCATCTGTGGGTGACGAGGTAATCGCCGTAAACGGAATGAGTCTCGCAGACTATGTCACTGCGATCGAGCCGTACCATCGCTACTCGACGGTGAACGGATTCTGGTGGCAGCTTGCCACTTGGCTGCCACAGTTGAGCCGTCAGTTTCCCCCTGCTTTGTACAAGGATAGGCTGGAACTCGAGCTGCAGCGCGGCGACGGATCCGAGTACGAGCTAGCACTACCGTACCTGGACCCGGCTAGGACTACCTGGTACGGTTACGGCGAGCAACACTATCCCGACTTCGACTTCATCTACTCGACTGAATCGTACGATCTCTACTTGTCGGACAAGTATCCCGTTGTGTTGCTCTCGTGGCATGGTTTCAGAGAAGATCTGGTCGAAGCCACCGACAGGCTCATGGACTACGCAGCAGACCACGACTTACTCGACCACGCGATAATCGTCGACGCGACGCGTAGTCGCGGTGGCTCACTGGGTGCATACACCGTCAGGCGGCTCTCACCCAAGCCGTTCAAGACCACGTTCGGCAATCTCAGGATCAGCGATGCATCCACGCTCTTTGCCGAGGGCATGCGATTGCGCTACAGCGATAGCGATGCCCGTTACCCCGCAGCCGAGTTGGACGACGGATCTTGGTTGGTCGACTGGATCGAGACGGACGTTGCTGCAGCGATTGCAAACGGAGATGCCTACACCAACAACGTACCTTTCAAGAATGCGCACGCCCCTCGAGAATCCGACGGCATCATTCAGCCAGCCGAGGTGCACTTTACCGGATCGCTGATCTGTTGGTTTAGTCCCCGTGGTGGTTCACACCTGGATCAGTTCGCCTCAATAGTGGTCGACAACGAGTTGGCCTACACCATGGGCATGCCAGCCGGTGGCTACAGCAACACGTGGGAGTGGGAAGAGGATCTCGTGTTTCCCATTTCTGGGCAGCCTGTCGTGCAGTTCATGTGGTCCATCGGCCACTCGATCCGGCCCAACGGTGAGGTCCTGGAGGGTAATCCGGCATTGGTCGATGAGTACATCCCAGTCACGCGGGAAAACTACGAGTTGTACCACGCCGATCTGCTGCGCCGTTCGTTGGCGCGGCTCGGTATAGAGAATTGAACGTAAGCGACGCCGGGCGCCCACCCAACTTGTACCAGCGATACCGACGGCTATCGCTGGGTGTGAAGATGCTGATCTTCATGGTGCTAGGCGCAGTGGTCGGGATCGTTGCCGGTGAGCGGGCTCAGGCCGTCCAACCGTTAGGTGACCTGTTCATTCGTCTGCTGATGATGGCAGTGATTCCGCTGATCTTCTTCAATCTCCTGGCCGGCCTCACCAGTCTGACTGATCTCAAAGCGCTGGGTCGATTGGGTGGTAAGATCATCGTCTTCTACCTGACTACCACAGTTGTCGCACTCACCGTGGGACTGACCGTTGCGAACATCTTGAAGCCGGGCGTGGGAATGCAGCTCACGGAGCAGGTAGATCCGTCGTTTGGTGAAGCTCCGCGCGTGATGGACGTGTTGCTAGGGCTCATTCCAGACAACGTCTTCCACGCTTTCAGCTCCGGTAACGTGTCGCAGGTAGTCGTCTTTGCGATCTTCCTAGGCATCGCCACGTTGATGGTGCCTGACGATTCGCGCAACGCGCTGCAGCAGGCCTATGGGACACTCGCGGAGGTGTTCCGCAAGCTCGTCGGCATCATTCTCTACTTTGGCCCAATTGGAATCGGCGCGTTGGCAGCAAGCACGGTCGGACAGTACGGGGCAGCCATTTTCGGGCCGTTGGCACTGTTCATAGGCGGCGTGTGGGGTGCCCAGCTCACGATGGTGGTGTTTTACATGGTCTTGCTGGCGGTGTTGGCCAAGTACCCGCCAGCCAAGTTCCTGCGGCAGACGGGCCCACTATACGCTACCACGGCTGCGACCTGCAGTTCACTGGCCAGTCTGGCCGTGGCGTTCGATGTCGCCGAGAAACGCATGAGGTTGCCTCGCAGCGTGTACTCATTCACGTTGCCCCTGGGAGCACAGCTTAACAAGGACGGCACCTCGATCATGCTGGCGGGCGTGCTGATGTTCACGGCCCAGGCGGCGGGGGTCGAGTTCAGCATCATCTCACAGATCACGATCGTACTGATCGGACTCGTGCTATCCGAAGGGTCGGGTGGCATACCAGGCGGCGGTTTCGTGGTTGCGCTCATCTTTGTGCAGGCGTTCAACCTGCCGCTCGAGATAGCAGCGATAGTCGGCGGTATATACCGACTGATCGACATGGGCAACACCACAACCAACTGCATGGGCGACATGGTGGGAACCACCATTGTCGCGCACTCCGAAGGGCTCTTCCCCCAAGAAGAAGCAGCTTGAGGCAATGAGATTGGAATGGGACGATGGTTCCTAAACATCTCGCGATAGCAACGGCACGCGAGCTATTTCCCGGCGCGAAGCGCTGGACATACATGGACGTCTCACTCCGGGGACTGCTGGCTAATCCCGTCCGCCAAGCCGTCGACCGATTTCTGGACCAGCACCAGTCTGGTGAGTGGTACAAACAGGATCTGCTCGATACCGCTGAGCGGGCGCGCCAGCTCTTCGCCAAGCTCACCAACGCCCATCCCGATGAGATCGCCCTCACCAAGAACGCATCCGAGGGTCTCAATGCCATCGCCACAGCGCTGCCCTGGGAAGCGGGCGACAATGTGGTCCTCTGCTCGGAATTGGAACACCCCAACAACGTCTATCCGTGGCTCAATTTGGAGAGACGCTTTGGCATCGAAGTGCGCAATCTCGAACCAAAGCAGGGTCACATCCCAGTCGACGAGTTTGTGGCTGCTATCGATGGCCGCACGCGATTGGTGACAGTACCGACCGTGACCTTTTCACCCGGTTTTGTGACCGAACTCGGACCCATATCTCGTGCCTGTCGTGAGCAGGACGCGTTCTTCTTGGTGGACGCGGCACAGTCGATTGGTCTTATTGAGACTGACGTGCACGGTCTCGGTCTCGATGGATTGGCCACCGGTACACAAAAAGGTCTACTCGCCTTCTATGGCTCGGGATATATGTACTGTAGGCGAGAGTGGGCCGAGCGAATCCAACCGGTTTACCTCGCACGTTACGGCGTGGCGCTGGGAGGAGACGCACATGAGACCGCAATGGACCGTTCCAACCTGACTTTTGCCAAGGGTGCTCGACGGTTTGATCTGGGTAACTACAACTACATTGGTGCCACGGCTGTCGCTGCGTCGATCGAGTTGTTGCTCGACATCGGAATCACCAACATAGAGCGTCACGTGCGGGCGCTGTCTCGTAGGCTGGCAAGCGGCATACGTGACATCGGATTGGACGTTGCCGGAGGCGACCCAGGGCCTCACCTAGGTCACATTGTCGCCGTTGGTAAGAGCGGTGGAGGGCGGCACTATACGGCCGAGGATCCTGCCATGAACAGTCTGCATGAGCACCTTTCAGCCAATGACGTGAGACTCGCGATTCGGCGCGGTGTACTGCGTTTCTCGTTGCACGTGTACAACACTGAGGACGATGTCGACCGGGTCCTGCAGCTCACACGCGACTGGTATTCCTCCAGACCACGGTAGTCTCGACCTCGTTGCGTCATCACAACACCGAATTCGGCGTCGTCGGACGTCGAGCTTCAATTGCATCCGCCCGTACATTCCCACACCGCACGGTGAGCACGCACCACTCCCGCAAACCTGTACCGGGTGCCATTTTCTCTGTTCGTTATGACTGAAGACACCACCACGTTGACCCCCGCAATCCAAGTATGGGTCGCAGGAGAATCCGGCACGAAGTCGTTCGCCCGGTCGTTTCATATCGGTCGCGCCGAGGGAAACGACATCGTCGTCGACCACGAGAATGTGTCTCAGCAACATGCTTCAGTCGTGCTCTCGGACGGTAGGTGGTACCTACGAGACCTCGGCAGCAGCAATGGGGTTTTCGTGGAGGGTAAACGGAGCGATCGAATCCGATTGGCAGGTACAGTCGAGGTAAGATTGGGCCATGACGGTCCAGAAGTGGTCTTCAAAACTGAGATGACGGATGACGCGCGTCCGACAGTGGCTGATGCCCCCCCCACGGAGAGTCGGATTCTGGACCGTTTTCTCGGTGGCCGCACACCGACGGACATGACACCACACACCGCGATGCTGCGTCGGGTCCTGCGAACCGAACACCAGCGACGCGGCAAGCGGTACATGATCGCTCTTGCAGTATTGGCTCTCCTCGTAGTCGGCACGAGCGCAATCGTTTACGTGCAGCGCCAGCAAATAAAACGCGCCCGGGCGGCAGCCGCAGCACTGTTCTACGCCATGAAATCGCTCGAGCTCGAGGTCGACCGACTGCAGCTCAGCGCCCCGGAGATGCAATCGTACAACGATCGGCGCGAGGAGATGCGACAGAGCTACCTGGACTACCTCGAGTACTTGGGAATCTACGGAGACAACACGCCAGAAGACGTTCAGCTCATCTACCGGGTCGTGCATCGTTTCGGGGAGTCGGAGGTGAGTGTTCCCCGCGAATTCGTCGATGAAGTCAAACGCTATATCGACCGGTGGAAGCAGACAACGCGACTCAGCGAGGCGGTTGCCCGAGCTGAAGAACATGACTACGCAAGCGGCATAGCTGAAGTCCTGTTGGAGCACAACCTGCCCCCGGAGTTCTTGTACCTGGCGCTGCAGGAGAGCAGTCTCAAACTCGAGGCCGTAGGTCCGGAAACTCGGTACGGTATCGCCAAGGGCATGTGGCAGCTGATGCCGGAAACAGCTCGTGCCTACGGCCTGAAGATAGGACCGTTGGTCGGCGTGAAGCAGTTTGATCCAAGTGATGATCGCCATCAGCTGGAGCCGTCCACCCGCGCTGCAGCCGGACATCTGCGATACATCTACACCACGGACGCGCAGGCCTCGGGACTGCTAGTGATGGCCTCATACAACTGGGGTCAGGGAAACGTCCTGAGACTCATTCGCACGATGCCGGCGAACCCGCGAGAAAGGAACTTCTGGCAGCTGTTGGTCCAATATCGCGAGCGGATACCACAAGAGACATATCACTACATCTTCAACATCGTATCTGCTGCTGTGATCGGAGAGAACCCGGAACTCTTCGGGTTTGATTTCGCCCCACCACTACCGCGTGAGTTGGATTCCGACGACGAGGCTGATTCAGAAGAACTCTGAAGCAACAGTACCGTAAGCCATCCCGCTCCCCGCTCCCTGCCCCCGCCAACCACGATCATGCATCTCGTGTTGGACTCAGGTGGGTAGTTCAGACCACAACGCAGATCGTGTTCCATCTTGGGCACTCCCGACTTCTCTTCGGACTAGCGATCTTTGAGCACCCTCAAATGGTATCACCGGATTCCGGCACGGAGGAAA
>JBDGXD010000184.1:0-8543 GCA_039584755.1 Gemmatimonadota bacterium | reverse complement strand
AGCAGGATAATCAGCAAAGAACTATCGACCTTGAAGTCGCCG
Source organism: Gemmatimonadota bacterium (assembly GCA_039584755.1). GTDB lineage: Bacteria > Gemmatimonadota > Gemmatimonadetes > Gemmatimonadales > GWC2-71-9. The sequence goes on along the minus strand of JBDGXD010000184.1, from coordinate 8,501 downwards.
GAGCTTCAGTAAGGGTGCCGCGGGCCCTGGTGGAGATCCGCAGCGACCGCCCGCATCGCTTCACCGTAGTGTACCGTCCGACAGAGAGTCAGAATCCAGCAGAAGGAACCGAGGCCGACGTCGGTACCAGGTACGCCGTCTGTCCGTATTCCGGATCTCGCATAAAGCTCTCCGGGCGCCCCGACTACGTTGAGTGTCGTGAGTGTGGCTATCGTGGAATCGTCGCTTGGTGGGAGACTGGCTGACCGGTCCCGTTGTGCGATAATATCGACGCAGACTAGATCCCAGTCCTGTTGTTACGAGCATGTACGCGGCCTCGCTCGGTCCCTGGCAGGTCGGGGATGAAATCCTCGCCGGGATTGATGAACCGGTTCAGCTCGACACCGTACTGTCGCTCGTATAGTCCCCGATAACGTCCCCGGTGGCTCAGTAGCTCATCGTGGGTACCGCGCTCGATGATCTCACCATCCTCCAGTACCAGGATCTGATCTGCACTCTGGATAGTGGATAACCGGTGAGCGATCACGAAGGTAGTCCTGCCCTCGCGCAGGGCAGCCAACCCCGCCTGAATCTGCGCTTCGCTCTCGCTGTCCAGGCTCGACGTGGCCTCGTCCAGGATCAGGATTCGCGGATTAGCTAGAATGGCGCGCGCAATCGCTACGCGCTGTCGTTGTCCACCCGAGAGCTTCACTCCGCGCTCGCCCACTATAGTGTCGTAACCGTCTTCGAACCGGTCAACGAACTCATCGCAATGCGCCAACGAGGCTACTGCTCTCAATTGTTCATCTGTGGCGCGGGGTGCACCAAAGCGGATATTCTCGGCGACGCTGCCGTCAAACAGAAAATTCTCCTGCAAGACCACGCCAATGTTGGCGCGATAGTCCCGCAGCCGTAGATCCGACAGATCGTGTCCATCCACCAGTATCCGTCCGGACTTCGGCCGGTTGAATGCCGATACCAGGCTGGTGAGTGTGCTCTTGCCGGATCCGGAGGAGCCCACGAGAGCATTCGTCGTACCCGCCGGTGCGTCGAAGTTGATGTTCTTGAGGACCAATACTCCAGGGTCGTATTCGAAGCACACGTCCTCGAACACGAAATTGCCTTGGATGTCCGGAGCTACCTCTCGTAGCGCGTCTTCTTCGTCCTCCGTCGCCATGCTGCGGATCTCTCTGATCCGATCGAGGCCCGCGAACGCTTCGCTGATCTGGGTGCCAATCGACGCTATTTGGATCAGCGGTGATGCAACGAGTCCTACGAAGAAGACGTACATGACGAAGCCGCCCAGCGTCATAGCCTCCGAGATAATCGATCTAGCACCCACGACTATCATCACGGCGCCGATCATGCCTACGATCACAGTCGAGAAGGACGAGATACCTGAGACTCCGGTTACGGCCTTGGCCACGTTGCGGAATAGCCGATGGACACCCTTGGCAAACACGTACTTCTCGCGACGTTCTGCGGTGTAGGCTTTGACGATGCGGATGCCGCCCAGTGTCTCTCCCAACCTGCCTGTCACTTCGGCATTGAGTTTGCCCCGCTCACGGAACAACGGACGCAGACGCGTGAAGGCGAAGGCCAGCGCTCCACCAAACACTGCCAAGATCAGGATAGTGATAGCTGTGAGGCGCCAATTGAGATAGAACAGCACAGTGAGAGCAATGGCGGCGGTAAACAAACCGCCTGTCAGTTGCACCAAGCCCGTACCAACCAGATTGCGGATGCCATCGGCGTCGGTCATCACACGAGAGATCAAGACGCCCGTTTTGGTCGAGTCGAAGTAGCTGATCGGCAGACGGGCTATGTGTTCCTGCACCGTCTTGCGCATCTCGGTGATGGCACGTTGAGCGGCGACACCCAAAACCTGCGACAGAGCAAACCCGGTGCTCGCCTGTACCAGAGCGGCCGCTGCGACAGCTAAGGCCAACGGCAGCAACAGATCAGAGCGGGAATTCACGATGACGTCGTCGATCAGGAATTTGGAGCTCGCTGGAAGGACCAGACCGGCCAACCTACTGACCAGCATGAGGCTCAGTCCCAACGCCAACCGGCTACGGTGAGCCCAGATGATCTGCCGCGCCTCGCGCCAAGCGTTGGCGAGATTGGGCTTCCCCTTCTTCTCGTCGCTCTCGCGGCCAGCATGATGGCCACCACGCCCCGAACGCTCTCCGCCATGGATCCGCATGGAGTCAAGCTAGCGGGTCGAGCGGAGAATGGCGATTGGACGTCTGCCGTCGGAGATTGACCATTTTCCTGCCCCTGCGCCTGCCCCCTCTGCCTCTCCTACCTCTCCTGCCTCTCCTCTTGTAGACCCGGTACCAATCGCCACATTTCAAGAGCAACGGACTGACCCTAGACAATAGAGGAACTCCCGAGAATCCCACTATGCAAGCCAAGCTCCCGATCATATTCCACCCTGCCTACGAAGTCGATATCGGACCGCACGTCTTCCCGACACAGAAGTACGGCCTCATCCGTGCTAGCTTGCTCGAAGAAGACACGATCACCACAGACGATCTCCTAACGCCGGAACCGGCCAGCGATGCACAAGTCGGTCTGGTACACACTGCCGATTTCCTGCAGAAGATCGGTACCGGTAGCCTGTCAACGCAGGAACAAATGGTCCTCGAGGTGCCATTCTCGCCGGAACTGAGAGAGGCGATGTGGATCTGTGCCGGAGGATCGATAACCACGGCGAGCCGTGCGTTAGAAGTTGGAGTGGCAGTACACTTGGGCGGCGGGTTCCATCATGCATTCCCCGACCACGGTGAAGGCTTCTGCCTGATCAACGACGTCGCCATTGCAATCCGGTCGCTGCTGAGCCAGAAAGTGATCAATCGCACGGCTGTAATCGATTGCGATGTGCACCATGGCAATGGTACGGCGGCGATATTCGCCGACGATTCGGCCGTGTTCACATTCTCGATGCACCAAGAACGCAACTACCCGGCTTGGAAGCCGCCGAGCGACCTCGATGTAGGTCTGGAGAACGGAACCGGAGACGAACAATACCTCGCGACCCTCAAACAACACCTGCCGGCAGTTATCGATCGACACCGTCCCGAGCTGATCCTCTACCTCGCCGGAGCCGATCCCTATCGGCATGACCAGCTTGGTGGCCTGGATCTCACGATCGAAGGGCTCAGAGAAAGAGACAGGCTTGTGTTCGACACGTTCTGGGCAGCCGATGTTCCTGTAGCCGTGACGCTCGCGGGTGGGTATGCGTTGCACCACCGGGACACGGTAGAGATCCACTGCAACACGGTTCGCGAAGCAGCCCGGAGACTCGTGTCACCGAATCCACCGGACTCAGCTAGCGAAGCTTTGGCACAGGGCCCATTATAATAGGTTACCTTGGCCAACCGGGGCCGGGCCGTCACCCATCTGCCCGTTCTGGCTATCCAGAGCATGCAGCCAGTTTCCGAAGGCGGCATGGTAGAGTTTCTGGTGTGTCGAGCCGCCCCTGGTCCGGAGTTACGCCGATGAAAGCACAATCTGAGAAGTGTCAACATTGCGAGACCGACCTACCGCAGAAGGCAAACTTCTGTCCTGGCTGCGGGGCAATGGTTCTGTCGCCCTCCCCCGATGATCCGGGGAAAGTGGATCTCGACAGGTTCTTTGAGTACGCTCTCGACATGTGCTGCATCGCCGGGGTTGACGGTTACTTCAAGCGAGTGAGTCAGTCATTCGAAGAAACGCTGGGTTATTCGCGCAGCGAACTGCTGGCCAGACCGTTCGTCGACTTCACACACCCTGATGATCGGCCGGAGACTCACGCGGAAATCGGAAAGCTGGCATCGGGCAGCCCGACACTCTCATTCGAGAATCGATATCGCTGCAAGGACGGTAGCTACAAGGATCTCGCATGGACTTCGTTTCCCGAACCTGAGACCGGATTGCTCTACGCCATAGCGCGCGACATCACCGAACAGAAGCGCAGAGAAGACCGCGTCGACAGCCTCACGGGCTTGGCTACGCGACGTCAATTCGATTTACGGTTGGTGGACGAGTGGAAGAGAGCCTATCGGGCACGCACGTCGCTGGCACTCGGTCTGATAGACGTCGACCACTTCAAGTCATACAACGCGACCTACGGCCACGAGGCCGGAGATGAGCGGTTGCGCCATCTCGCTGCCATCGTGTCAGAACGCACCCGCAGGGTCGGCGACCTGGCAGCTCGGTACGACGGTCAAGAGTTCGCCCTGATCATGGACGGGGGACTAACCATCGAGCAGGCCACTGACATGTGCGAGGGCATCCGGAAGGCAGTCGAGGATTTGGAGATCCCCCACTCGGAAGCCCAGCCAGATGGGTTGTTCACGGTCAGTGCCGGAGTAGCTGCACAGGTACCCACGGCGGAATCAGAGCCCGACAAACTGGTAAGCGGTGCGGAAGCTGCACTGCAGCGAGCCAAGCAACAAGGACGCAACCAAGTGGCTGCCTCCCCCTGAATTGTGTGGCCCGACGGTCCACCAAGGTGGACTGAAGCGCTGAACTCAAACCGGCGTCGGCAGTGCCCTTCTTACCTGTAGACTCGCGCTCCCGCTCCACCAACGCATCATCCTACGGCCCATGAGCCAGCAGACGCCGAGCCGTAAGGCAACATTCCGATTCCTATTCTATTCATTTCTCGGTGTCTGCTTCTTCATGCTGCCACTCCCCTCGGGTGGCAGGGTGACCGTGCCGTTCGACATGGTCGTCAGTTGGATCACTACGCGCGCGTCGTCCGTGGTAGCTGTGTATTGCTTGATACTCATCGTCGCAGGGGCGGTGGGCTCGGCGGTGGCAGTCGGTCTCCACTCTCCGCCTAGATGGTCGATCCCGTTTGTGACCAGCAGACCCCTGGCAGTGGCTCGGGTCGCAGCAGTTCCGCTCGCACTCATGTACCTGTTCCACCTCGGACCTGATGTGGTTCTCCAGGAGTCCGTCGGCAGATTGATGTGGAACACCCTGGCCTTCTCAGTGGGGGTGATCATTCCGATTGGGGCTGCGCTGCTGGTGCTACTGGTGCGTTACGGACTTCTCGAGTTCATCGGCACCCTGATGCAGCCGATCATGAGACCGCTGTTCAGACTACCTGGGAGGTCATCGCTCGACAGTATCACCTCTTGGGTTGGCAGCTACTCGGTCGGACTGTATCTGACGCGGCAGTTGACTCACGAGGGCTGGTACAGCCGTCGTGAAGCGTACACGATTGCGACATGCTTCTCCACGGTCAGCATCGGTTTCGCTGCTGTGGTCGCTCAGACGCTCGACCTGTTGCACCTCTTCCCTCTGATCTTCCTGTGTTACTTCCTAGCCATCTACTCGCTGACCGCATTGCTGGCCCGGACTTGGCCCATTACCGCTGTCTCCACTGAATACCTGGGCGATCCCAATCCCGAGCCAGCCCCAGCAGCAGGAGCGAGACAGCTACTCTGCAGCGCGTGGAATCGAGCCGTGCAACAGGCGCAGGTATCGTCCGGAGTCGCGCGCGCTTTGAGAACGGGCTTGTTGGACGGCCTGCTACTCGCTTCCACTATCCTGGGGAGCATTCTGACCGTTGGAACTGTCGCTCTGCTAGTCGCAAGGGAAACACCGCTGTTTCTATGGTTGGGGAAACCGCTCGTGCCGCTCTTATCACTCCTAGGTCTTCCGGATGCGGAGTTGATCAGCTCCGCAGTCCTGGTGGGAATCACAGAGATGTACATCCCATCCCTGTTGGCACAGGACGCCACCACGCCTGCCAGATTCTTTATTGCCGTTCTATCGATCTCTCAACTGATATTCTTCTCGTCCGTGGGACCCATGATCATAGACATGTTCCGGGAGGTTCCAATACGCGGGCGGGAGTTGGTGGCTCTGTTTCTGATCAGGACAGCGATTCTAATCCCCGTTCTCGCGCTGGTTACTGCAGCTCTGACGTGGCTGGGTGTGCTGCGTTGAGCCCATAGCCGCCGGTCGAGCAGCGGTGCAACCATTTGCCCTCACCACACGTCATAATAGACAGCCACTGCCGACAGGCTGTCCGTCTCGTAGCACCACTTGCCTCAGCGCCGAGGCGATCTGGGCCCGAACTGGAATGTACGCGGCGCCGCCTGCTCGAACCACGCCAAGGTTTGCCCGGCAGTTGGCAGTTGAGACGAATCTGGGGCCACCGAGACAGAATCACGTAGTCGTGAGGACCTCTGCGTGAAACGCACGGCGTCCAACAGACGCCAAGACTGACGACGGTGGGAGGGACCGTTGCAAACACTTGCCAAACATGCACTTACGAAGTGCCTGGCGGCGGTGGCATTGTGTAGCTGGCTGCCGGTGCCAACGCCGATCACACCATCTCTGGACGCACAGAAACTCTCGGTCCCCAACGGTGCCAATCCCGCAACACCTGTTGCGGCGTTCGCTTCCCCGGTTGAGTCAGCCCCACCCGACCTCGACGGCCGACCGGATGATCCGGTTTGGCAAGACGCCATAGTCATCACCGGGTTCACCCAGGTCAATCCGAATGATGGGACCGAGCCGAGTGAGCGGACTGAGGTCAGGATCACGTACGATAGAGAGGCGCTGTATGTGTGCGCCCGTATGTACGACAGTGATCCCAGCGGCATCAAGGGTCGACTGACACGGCGGGATACCTTCAGCCCGAGTGACGCGTTCTGGATCGACATCGATTCGTACCACGATCATCGCACCGCGTTTCAGTTCGGGGTGAACGCCGCCGGGGTTCGCTGGGACGGCATAGGAACCAATGATCACGGTCACGTAGACCGATCTTGGGACCCGGTTTGGTCGGTCTCTACAGCCACCGATTCACTCGGCTGGGTTGCCGAGATGAAGATCCCGTTCTCTCAGCTGCGCTTCTCCAGCCAACAAGAACAGACCTGGGGCATCAATCTCTCCCGTGACATCGTACGTAAGAACGAACGTGTGCGCTGGAGCTGGACGCCCAAAGAGGAACAGGGATATGCTTCACGTTTCGGCCATCTCAATGGGCTGCAGGACATCCCCCAGCCCCGTAGGCTAGAACTGCTGCCCTACGCTCTGGCGCAAGGGGATTTTGTCGAGGGAGCCGACCCGTTGAATCCTTTCAACGATGGCAGCGTGCAGAGTTGGACGGGCGGATTGGACCTCAAGTATGGTCTTACCAGCGATCTCACGCTCGACGGAACGGTCAACCCCGATTTCGGGCAGGTGGAGGTCGATCCGGCGGTGGTGAACCTGAGTGCATTTGAAACGTACTTCGAAGAGCGACGCCCATTCTTTGTTGAGGGCGCCAATCTGTTCCAATTCGGTGCGGGATCGGGCGGATTCGTCTTTGGTGCGCCGCAGCTCTTCTATTCGCGGCGGATCGGACGCTCCCCGTCACTCCCGGCCTCCGAAACGGATGGCTACACACTCAACCCGACGGCAACAAGCATCCTTGGTGCCGCGAAACTGTCGGGCAAGACAGCTGGTTGGTCCATCGGATTGCTGAGCGCACTCACTGCCCACGAATACGCCGAGGTGCAACTCAGTGATGGAACGCGAGAGTCGCGCCTCGTCGAACCGCGGGCCAACTACTCGGTACTCAGTCTGAGGAAGGACTTTCGCGAGGGAAGCACTGGCGTCGGCGCTATGGCTACCGGGGTCAACCGCGATCTCAGCGATCCCAGGTTCAACTTCCTGAGGTCGTCAGCCTACAGCGGCGGTACAGACTTTTTCCATCGCTTCTGGCGCAACCAGTGGTCGCTAAACGGATCCTTCAGCGCATCTCACATACGGGGTGACGCAACCGCCATCAGCGCGGCGCAGCACTCATCGGCCAGATACTTCCAGCGCCCAGATCAGGACTACGTCTCGGTCGACACGACCGCCACTAGCATGACGGGGTACGCAGGTTCATTGCAGTTCGGCAAAGTAGCGGGCAACTGGATATATGGCACCGATTTCTACGCGTACTCACCGGGACTCGAGCTCAACGACGTTGGATTTGAGACCCAGGTCGATCGAATCTTCAGTGGCGTTCGCGTCCAGCGCAGGTGGCTCAATCCGGGCAAAGTGTTTAGGACCTTTCGCGTCAACACAACGTTTGCGCAGAGCTGGAACTTCGGCGGTGTGAACCAATTCCGGTCGGCATACGCTGGCATCGGGGGACAGTTCCTCAATTACTGGAACTTCAACCTTGGCGGCAGCTACAACTTCGACGCGTTGAGCGACAGGGCTACCCGCGGTGGGCCGCTAATGGAGAGCCCTTCCAGCTGGAGTACCAACGGCTTTGTGGGTACGGATTTTCGCAAACCCGTCTCGGTCGCCACGTTTGCCTACTATGCACGCAACAAGTACGACGGGTGGGGAGTCGGCACCGGTTTCGAAGTCACATTCCGACCGGCGAGCGCCATCGAGTTGACGTTTTTGCCCAGCTTCGACAAGACACATACTATCGGGATGTATGTCACACAGCGGCGTGATCCGACCGCGGTAGCAACCTACGGCGGCCGCTATCTGTTCAGTGAGCTGTTGCAGACCAGCTTGGATGCCACCGT
>JBDGXD010000183.1:0-8558 GCA_039584755.1 Gemmatimonadota bacterium | reverse complement strand
CCAGGCTTGACGCCCGCGTTGCGAATGGCGTCGCGCAGGTTGTCCTCGCTGGGCAGCTTCGCGTAATCGTTGCGGTGGTGTGGAAGAACCATGTGCAGAATCGAGCTCAGGATGAACACGATCACCGCTGACAACAGTATCGGAAGCCAAAGTGCCATCACGCTGACCATCTCTACCTCCTTTGAGTGTCTCCAATGAACAGATTTCCCCGGGCGACGGGGCTCCTGCCACAAGGCCACAGAAAGTGCAGACTCGGTCTCGTTCCCGCCAGTGGGTGAGGGTGCGGGTGCGGCCGCGCTGTATTGCAAAGAGGGCAGGAGTTGACCCCGCCCTCTCAGTATCCGACATCCGCTTCCCCTCCTTCCCCTCCTTCCCCTCCTGATCTTCTCCTACCTACTACTCCGTCTCGCAGTCCCGCAATGTAGCCACTGTCTGGGTTCGCCGGTACGAGGGTCGATTGGGAGTATCGCTTGATCCCGAGGAACCTTGTTTGGGTCTTCCGAGGCGCCGTATGCGAGCATAGCAGCCAAAGTTGCGTTCTCCTTCAGGTCATCAAACACGATCTTGTCGTACGTGTCGCGGTTGGTGTGCCAGGTATACTGCCGGTACTCGTCGTATGGTGACTGCAGTCGGAACGCGGGTACGCCGTGACACAGGAAGGCCACGTGATCACTACCGCGGTTGTTTTGTGCACCGGGGAACTCAAGCGTGATATGGTCGCTGATCTCGCTCGGCACGGCTGCGATCCAACGACCGATATGCTGACCCGAGTACAGAATCCCCTGTCCTTCGATTCGCTCGACTGCCCATGTACCGTTGTCCTGATTGAACACGACCTGAATGCCATCGAGTATGTCAGCGTGGTCTTCGGTAAAAGCACGTGATCCGGTCAAACCCATCTCTTCCGGGCCCCAGTGACCGACCAAGATAGTGCGCTTGGGATTGGGATAGGTCTCCTGCAAAATGCGCATCGCCTCGAGCATCATGATGGTGCCGGTTCCGTTGTCCGTCGCACCGGTACCAGCGTGCCAAGAGTCGAGATGAGCCGAGAGAATGACGTACTCGTCCGGCAGTTCCGTCCCGGTCAGCTCGGCGACCACGTTGTATTGCGGCACGTCATCCAACAGCTCCGCATCGGCATCGACTCGTATTCTCGGGGCCTGGTCCCGTTGTGCCATGCGGTACAGCAGACTGTAGTCCTCGCAAGAGAGATCAAACGAGGGCATCTCACGTGTCCAGGCGGAGAACACCTTGTTGACACCCCAGCCACGGGACCAGTTCGAGGTTACAACGCCCAGGGCTCCTGATTGGTTCAGGATCTCGCGCAGTCTACTTCTCCCGCCGAGTCCTCTTATTGCTGTGTTGAAGGCTGTGAAGGCTTCCGCCCGCTGTACACCGATTCGTTGGACCGTCTCCGGCCTGGCATTCTGCTCCATCTCGTGAGGTGCCCGGCAGGTGGGCTCGGGCACTGTCTCGAGCACCCACTTGCCTGCGAGATGCTGCTGCCAGGTGTCGGGCGATCCCACAGTGACCAGCTCCGCCAGGGCTACGACGTCGCCCTCGAGCGGTCCGCCAGTCCCCGGGCTCCAGGCCAGGAGCTCGGCCTCGAGGGTTTGGACTCGGGGCGATATCATGTCCACGTGCAGATAACCCTGCCGCCAACCCTGCCACGTGCCGTATTCCTCCTTCCGGACCGTCACTCCCCAGCTCTGGTACAGATCGACCAGCCAATCCTGGGAGGTGGCGAGTGCGGTGGATCCGGCCAGCCGGGGGCCGATCGAGTCCATCAAGACCTGGGCAAGCATCTCAGTTTGAGAGTTTTCCATCCCCACTTGCCACATCCGGTGGATCACGGAATCATTGGTGCGGTGGGCTTGGGCCTCAGCTACCGAAGTCATTGTGAAACAAAGGGTTGCTGCGACAACAGCTAGCCTGTGCGGGCGTCCTCTTGTGAAACACGGCATCGTATCTCCTCTGGGTGGTCCTGCCTTATAATCTAGACGGGGAATCCGTGGCAGGCTGTTGGCCAACCTCGATCGGCACGGATACTATATGGGGGTCTGCCGGGAAGACGCTTGGGAGTGGCTCGCGGGGCGGTCAGAGACACCAGACCCACCGCAGCAAGACTAGGAGGAGCTGCATGCCATCCAAGATGCGTGAGTACGAGTCCAACGACATCGTCGTACACTTTGACAACAAACGCTGCATTCACACAGGCGAGTGCGTCAAGCGCCTGCCAAGGGTATTTGAGCGCGACAGGAAACCATGGGTGGACCCGTCCCAGGCCAGTGGCGATGCCGTAGCGGAAGTTGTAATGCAGTGCCCTACCGGGGCGCTCTCGTTCAGCCGCAAAGATGGTGGGGCGGAAGAAGCGGCTCCTGAACGCAACTATGTAACGCTCGTGGCTGACGGGCCGATATATGCCCGGGGTGACATCGAGCTACACACCCCGGATGGTGTCAGCAAGCACACACGAGTTGCGTTGTGTCGTTGCGGTGCCGCGCACAGCAAGCCCTACTGCGACAACAGCCATGGAGACATTGGGTTTCAACACGATGGCAACTTCGCCAAGCAACCTGCTACGGCCGAGCTTGGTGGTGCATTGGAGATCCATCTGAGGCAGAATGGGCCGATCCAGTTGATCGGCAACTTGCAGTTGGAGAGCGCTGACGGATCGCATGCGATGTTGTGCAGCGGCCAGACCTGGCTCTGTCGCTGCGGTCACTCCGAGGACAAACCGTTCTGCGACGGCGCGCACAAGCAGGCCGGATTCGAGACCGCGGGGGAGGCTCCGGAATCGCGGAAGACCTGATAGCGCAAATGACTTTGAGCCGCCGATAGTCGTCAACGCTCCGGCAGTAGATGCTGCAACAGAAGTCAATGGGTGGTACTGGTGGTGGGCTAGGTGCCATAGGCAGGGGGGCAGAGGGGGCAGAGGGGGCAGAGGGGGCAGAGGAATGTGGTGAAGAAGAAGAAGAGAGCCCCGCGGCTCGAGTGTGAACCGCGGGGCATCTCATGTCAGGTCCGCACCGATCCGCTTGAGTCAGCGGACATCGGCGGCTCTACCCTTTCAACGCCTCGTGCACCTTCCCGACCATTTTGGCACCAGGATTCACCAGAGTCTTGTCGCCGTCGTCCTTCCACTTTGACGGGCATGCCTCGGTGGTCTTTCTGGCCAGGTACAGGTTGGCCTTGAACCGCCGCATGAGCTCGTCGATGTTGCGGCCCAGGTTGTAAAAGTTGACTTCACTGTTGAGCACCACTCCGTCTGGATTGATGACGAAGGTGCCGCGCAGCGCGAGTCCGGTCGCGTCGTCGTAGACACCGAACATGCGTGATACGCTACCAGTTGGGTCTGAGCCCATTTTGTACTTCACGTTCGCGAGTTCGCCCTCGTCGCGCTGCCATGCTAGGTGAACGAACTTGGTGTCGGTACTTACCGTGATGAGTTCTACGCCCATCTTGGCGAACCGGTCTTGCTGCTCTGCCAGAGCAGCGAATTCCGTAGCTCAGACAAATGTGAAGTCAGCCGGGTAGAAGAACAGAATCGTCCATTTACCGGCTCTCTTCAGCTCCGCGAGTGAGATCTCTCCAAAGTCTTCAGCCACCGGATCGTAATAGTCGAGCTTGAAGTCCGGCACGGGGTGGCCGAGTTGTACTCCACCCATCTCGTCTGTCACGTGATCTCCTTCCGTCTCTCATTTTTCTTAGAACCGCGACTCAGTCTACTCGAGTCAATCTACTGAGGAATATCTGGAATTGTACCGGGTGGCAGGTCGCTGCGACAGAGCCAGCAGCGATGCTCCGGCCATGCATGATGTGCAGATGAAGTGGTCTTTAAGCTCGGCTGTTGGCCGGCCATGTAGGGCTATCTTACGGCGCGTATTGAGCTGACAATGACCGCGGGTGATCTGGAGTGGTGGTCTGTGGACCATGCGTTGAAACTTCGCTGTGCAGTGGTAGTGGGAATGCTGACCGCTGGCCTGACTTTGGATCCGACCGACGCGTATCTCCAAGAGGTCCCGATCCCCCTAGATACCGTGACCGCAGTTGGAACGCGGCTCTCGCCCGGACTGCCGACTCAGACTCGAGCTGTGGAGGTGTTGGGCCGTGATTGGATAGAAGCCCGGCCCGTTCGGACTGTTGCGCAGGCTCTCCAATGGGCTTTCGCGGTCGACGCCATGTCCCGGTCCCCCGCACAAGCCGACATCTCCATTCGTGGCTCAACCTTCGAGCAGGTCCTGGTGTTGATCGACGGCAACCCGATGAGCGACGCCCAAACGGGCCACTTCGACATGGACTTGGCGATCCCTCTCGATCAGGTGGAGCGCATCGAGATACTGAGGGGGCCGGCTTCAGCATCATACGGGACCGATGCCATGGGCGGTGCCATAAACGTCGTCACCAAGTCGGCGGTACAATCGATTGCCGTGCGATTGGAGGGCGGCTCATTTGGAACGGTGACTGGTTCGCTCGGTGGTGGAATCGGTGTTGGGAAGACACGCCTGGCTGGAGGGGCGGCGTTCAGTCGCTCCGATGGACACCGACCGGGTACCGACTATCGCGTGAGTCAACTCCATCTGAAGGCAGAGACGCCACTGGTGGGCGGAGCCCTCACCGCTCAACTCGGCCAGTCCTGGAAGCACTTCGGCGCCGCTGACTTCTATGCGCCCTTCGCCTCTTACGAGGAGACGCGTACCACCAGGTTCGCGGCTTCCTGGAGACGAGAGTTGGCTCCGGGTCTCGACTTAGTACCGCGAGTATCTGTGCGACGCCACAAGGACTACTTCGTCCTCGACCGCCAGGATCCGGCCTCCTATGCCAACGCTCACTCGGGGAGCCAGATTGGGGTCGAAACCGTGATTCGCTATCGCAGTGGCGGCATCAAGCTGGCCGCGGGTGGGTCGATGGCGCGTGACGCGCTGGAGAGCAGCAACCTGGGAAATCGGTTCGAGGAGCGCTGGGCCCTGTTTGCTGAGGCGGTTGCCGGGTGGGGATCGTTCACCCTGAATACAGGTGTGCGGGGAGACCACTACCAGAGCTACGGCTTCGTGGCGTCACCGTCCCTGTCTGCAGCCTACTGGATACATCCGCTGCGCTTGCGCGGGTCGTTTGGTGGGTCATACAGGGCTCCCACTTGGACCGAACTCTACTATGTCGATCCATACAACCGCGGCCGTCAAGATCTGCGTCCGGAAAGAGGATGGACTACTGAACTCGGCGCTGATCTTTGGGTAACCGATCAGGTATCGTTCGCTCTGACCGTGTTTAACCGCAGGTCGGTGGACCTGATCGATTGGGCTCGAAGCGAGGCCGGTGACGAGACCGCGTGGGAGACACGGAATGTGGAGCGGGCGACATTCCGCGGTTTGGAGGCAGAAGTGAAAGCGCTCGTCGCCCAGACCAGCGTGTCGATCCAAGGGGCCGTCACCAACCTGGTGACCGACCACGCCGCCGGATTCGTGTCAAAGTACGCTCTAAGACCAATGGTACGCGATCTGGTGGCCAAAGCCGGACGCGGTATGGGACCGATCACGGCTGACCTGAGCGCGAGGTACCGCCGGCGCCAGGGAGACACGGGTCACTGGTTGCTGGATCTACGCGTCGCGCTGCCGGCGCGGGTGGGCGAAGTGTATCTGGACCTGACGAATGGCCTCGGTACCGAGTACGAAGAAGTCCCTGGCGTCCCGGCGGCCGGCCGAGCGGTAGTCGTCGGTTTCCGAACGGGACGGTCAAGATGACTCCTGCTTGACGCCAGCCGCAAGTACCCGCATCTTTGAGATCAATAAAGATCATATACGATGTGATATGATCTGCGATCCGACGGCTACAGTGGGGGTGCCGGTGATCGACGACGCTGACATCCATTACTTGCCACCGGCCGACGTTGCCGAGGCTGCTCAGAGCTGGAAGGTGCAACCGGTGGTCGACGCCTATACTCACTGGGTGCTGGGCCGTCTGGTGGGCATCAAGGGGCGCTCCGTGCCCGATGTCACCTACTATATCCTCCGTGACTGGATCCAATCTCACCAGGAAGAACTCGAGCATCTTGGCATTGCCGTTCAAGTCCGTCAGGGACGGCTCATCCTGCAGCAGAACGACTAGGTCCCCTTTATCTCAGCGGTACACTCGGCGTGCGTTAGGGCATGAGTTTCGATCATCGTTGCTGCGCGGCCCATCGGTTTCGGGGTGTGCTTGACTCACTACCAGTGCTACTTGGAGTGGTGACGGGCTGATCTGGCCCTGCCACCGGCAGAGACCGTCGTAGAGCGAGCGTGTCCCGAGTCCCCCAGCTTCGACCAAGGCCTGTTGGTGGGCAAGGTCGCCTATGCCGAGAGTGACTCGCTTACAGGTGCCAATGTCCGCGTCGTTTGGCTACAGGAGGGTGCAGATCCAACCTGGCGTCAAGTGATCACGAACTCCCAGGGGCTCTACCGGCTTTGTGTCGCCAGAGGTGTGCCATTGTCAGTGAAGGTCACCATGGTAGATGGGCCTGCTACTTCAGTAGTGCCAGCGATGTTCGGTGACAACCCAGTTCAGGTGATCGACATCGAAGTCCGCAACGAGCAGCCATCTGGATTCCCACTCAGCGGCCCCAAGCTTCCCCTACACTAGCAAGGAGACCGCAGGCTCGGCTGGAACGCCGTCGAGGTTACCGCTCTCTGATGTCATACAGGTTATCGGTCAGGCGGGAGTCGATGCTTCAGGCTCTTCCAGAGCTCGTGGTTCTTCCATCCGATGCCGTGTGAGCAATCGCTCGGCGAAGTCCAGCCGCTCCTCGAGCTCGGCGACTTGGTCGGCCTGTTGAGAGATCAACTCAGACCATTGCTCGAGGCGTTCCTCCAGCTCCGTAATCCGCTCGAGACCCTGCTGATCCGCTGGCAGCCGCACTCGTCGGATCGGTCCTTTTCCCCAGATCAATAGCTTCACACCGAACGCCGTGCCAAGTAGCGTAGCGAAGACTACGGCCGGCTCGATCAGATTCACTAGCATGGGGTCCATGTCACGCTCCTAGAGTGCGCAAGTACCCAACGGCGACCGGCAATCGGTTGTTTCAGTCAACACCGTGTTTCCAACGGGGCAGCACACCGCAACGTTGATCAGGCTGCCCTCCCAACGAGTTCGGGAGTGCTAACCAACCGCCTGGTCCTCGAGTTCATATAGTGCTGCAACCGTGTTGTGTGCCAGTACCCGGTCTTTTGCAGCCGCACACACCACCGGTGCTTCGAGACGGAGCATCGTCGCGGAGTCGTGACCCACGCACTGCCCCAGCAACAGAGCAAGTTCAACTCCTTCTCGATTCAACAACTCTGCCTGAGCCAGCGAATTGCAGATCATCTCGGGTCGGTTGGGGCGGACCTTTTGCTGCTCGCCTATGCCCAACACCTCTTTGGGAACCGCGCCTGTCTTGCAGCAAGCTGACGAAACCCGGAACCCGTTCGCACGGAGTACCTCGGTCAGGGATTCCGCTTCCGCTCGGAAGCCAACACAAAATGTCACGCCAAGGTGCCGTGCTCCAAGTGCGTTTGCAAACTCCATGATCTCCTCGAGGCGACACCATCCCCGATTCGCCTTCGTTCGGACCTGCTCGGCTGCGACTAGGATCCTCTCGGGCGTCGTACCGCAGAACGTCTGTGGGTCTGAGCGCCGCGAAGTATCGTGCAGGGCATCCCGCAGATAGCCACGGCTGGTGTAGAGGGCGCCGACAGGGTTATGACGCAACCTCAGGTCTCTCACCACGAGCGACGTCACCGCGACATGTGACTCCCGAATGAAAACCGCATCGTGACCCACGCACATCCCTGCGATCAGGTTGAAGTCGGTATCCTCGCGCTGGAACAGCTCTGCTTGTTTTCGCGGAGAGCAATGCCGTGTCCGGGGTGGAAGAACTGTCTCTATCTCATGTCCTGTGAGAAAACGGTCAACGAGATTGGCCTCGCGATACATGTCAGCACAGTGCGCAATGCCGACACGAGCGAACCCCATCCGGCGCGACAACGCAGCGACCTCCCGGACACGGGTCCAGCGACAGTACCCGTCTGCTTCGACCAGTGCTGACTGATATGCCATACGCCTGCTCTCATCGTCAGCGTACAAGTCGGCGAAACTGGGGAACCCACCGTGCATGGGACAATTGACTGGCGCTACATCAATCGAACCCGTGCGGCACATGTAGCTGCTGCACTTGGCACACTCAACGGTCACAACGACACCTCCCGATCCAGTCGTCCGCAATCGACTGGCTTTCGCGGGACGATACACAGTCTCGTCGAGCCATGCACGCGGATCATCTCTTGCTGGAGCGCCCGTCATATTCGAGGCTCGTCCGGATGTGCCCAGGCGCTTGGTTCGAACAAAACGCCCTGTCGAGGAATCTAGTTGTTAAGAGACCACCTTGTTTGCGATTGCAGAGTTGTGGCTCAAAACCTCGGGAAGGTGGTACAGAGAATGGCTCATAGAGCGCCGTGCCGTCCGATTGGAACTCTAAGTGCTCTCGTGTTCGCGATGATACTCGGACCTGTAGAACGGGAGTTGGCCGCTCAGGCGGAAGGGCAAAA
>JBDGXD010000182.1:0-9122 GCA_039584755.1 Gemmatimonadota bacterium | reverse complement strand
TCAAGAGGGTCGCATTGAGTCGGAAGCCAAATCGAAAGTCACGACGTCTCATTATTTCTTCCTTGTTCTTTCATAATTGCAGAAGGTGGAAAGCAGCCCGCATTGCTCTGCGCGCTGCGTTCCAGATCCCGGTGTGGCTCAAGTGCGACAGACTTTTCGATGAATTGGCCTGCCGCCAGCACTTCGCGTGTTGCTACTCCTGCGCGCCGCGAATCCACATATGTTCAAGCACAGCGCCGGTTTGCCGCACCGGAGGAGGCTTTCGCCTCCACACTGGTGCGACCAAATAGCAACTCTCAAGCCATGATCTGCGTTGCACTACCCAAACAGACGGACTCCTACGAACGGCTGTCGATTTGGCGGAAGGCGCGAATCTCACGCGACCCGCTGAGACTTTGCTGCAGACCCACCGCGAAAACGTGCATTCTCGATAGGTGAATCGCCCAGCCTTGACCGGCAGACACTGGGCGACACGGGGAGTTGCCTCGCGGACGGATTGCCTACATCACTTTGGTCAATATGAGGTCAGTGTCGGCGTGTTCCATGGGTCGCACACTGTAGAGCGAACGCAGCAAAGTCAGCGGTGAGATCCAGCCGCACTGAAGCTGTAACTTGAACAATGAGAAACGTTTATGGGCTCGAGGGGGGAGTGTGTCACATGGGAACGACGGTTGCCCTTACACCGTTAGTCGGCTGAAAAAGTCACTTCCGCCCGAGATGCGGTCGTCACTGCCTGCAATCGCCGTACAGTGGAACTGTCACGACAAGAGAAACGAGCAGAGATGTCAAGAGAACTCACATCGGACATACTGACACGTCACGACCGTAGGCCGCGTGAGGAGAATCATCGTATCTACCGGTTCACGCGCGAGGTGCACCACCTGCTGCTCGATCAAGTACCGTTCAGGGCGTGGAATCGAGTGCTCTACGTCGAGTCAGGAGATGGTTGGCCGGCTGAGGAAGCATGGCGTCGCATGGGACGGGGTTATGTATGCGGCGTGGACGCCTCGTCCACCATGACCGATCTTGCGCGACGTCTACGTGGGGTTGAAGGCCGACTCGAGTTCAAGCGCTGGGATGTCGGGACCATTGCCTTCCCCGATGAATGGTTTGACACGATCATCACCAGCTTTGCGTTCCACCGCTACGTCAATCCCGTGGCTACACTGCTGGAGATGCGCCGAGTACTTCGACCCGGTGGACAAATCTACATCTTGGAACCGGACCGAATGAGCTTTGGCGGCTTGTTTGCCCTATGGGACTACTACTTCCGGCTCACCGATCCGGGGCACGTCCGCTACTACACCCCCACCGCCGTGCTGCGGCTGCTGCAACGCGCGGGCTTCGCAGGTGAGCGCGAGCTCGACAGGTACCAGCGGCTGCTCAGCGGTGGCAAACTGCTCGCGTCGGCGGTGTTCCTCAACGCTCGACGAGACCAGGCTCACCCGACCAATTCACCAATCACGATGGCAACGCCGACAGGAATGTCGGCGCCAATTGGCGTGTCGGACAGGCGAGTCAGCCCGTCTCCCGAGGAGCCAGAAGCAAGACCATGAACCGTTGCGTGCACACTACATCAAGACGTGACCAGCGATTGGGCTGAGATCACGCACTGCCACAACTCCTTTCTTGACAGGTAGTTATGGGATCTGGCTGCCGCGTCCCGCTTGCGCCCAGCTCTTGCGCTACGACGGTATTCCGACAGCAGGTGATGCACACGATCCGGATTTCGAGGGATCTATAGGCGATGAGTGAAACAGACATTCTGGGCATATCTGCCTTCTACCATGACAGCGCAGCTTGTCTTCTACGAGACGGCGAGATCGTCGCGGCTGCGCAAGAGGAACGCTTCTCCCGCAAGAAGGGAGATGCCTCTTTTCCTCATAGTGCGATCGACTACTGCCTCGCAACGGGCGGCATTGCTGCTTCGGATCTCGACTACGTGGGATTCTACGACAAGCCCCTGCTCAAGTTCGAACGGATTCTCGAGACCTATTTGGGAGTGACTCCCAAGGGTTACGTATCTTTCCTAAAGGCGGCGCCATTGTGGCTCAAAGAAAAGCTGCACATGGAAAAACAGATCCGTGATGAGCTCGGTTACCAGGGAGACCTGCTCTACGCCGAGCACCACGAGTCGCATGCTGCAAGTGCCTTTTTCCCCTCACCATTCGAAGAGGCTGCAATACTCACCATGGACGGCGTGGGCGAGTGGGCCACCGCTTCGATGGGCGTGGGTCGTGGCAATGAAGTCGAGATCCTGAAGGAGATCCACTGGCCGGATTCGCTGGGCCTCCTCTACTCGGCCTTCACCTATTACACGGGTTTCAAAGTCAATTCAGGCGAATACAAGGTGATGGGCTTGGCCCCGTACGGGGATCCGAAGTACGTGGATTTGATCTACCGCGAGCTCGTCGACTTGCGGGAAGATGGGTCGTTCAAGTTGAACCAGAAGTACTTCAACTACCTGTCGGGATTGACGATGACAAACGGGGCGTTCAACGAACTGTTCGGTGGTCCGCCCCGTGTTCCGGAGACAAAGCTGACACAGCGCGAAATGGACCTGGCACGCTCGGTACAGGAAGTGTGCGAGGAAGTAATGCTACGGATGGCTCGCACGGCTCAAAAGGAGACTGGAACGGAGAATCTCTGCCTTGCTGGCGGCGTGGCCCTCAACTGCGTCGGCAACGGTCGCATCGTGCGGGAAGGACCATTCAGAAGACTGTGGATCCAACCCGCGGCAGGTGACGCGGGTGGTGCGCTGGGTGTGGCTCAGCTAATCTGGCATCGCTCACTTAGGAAGCCTAGAACGGTACAAGACTCTGATGCGATGAAGGGAGCCTACCTCGGGCCGGAATTCACCGAGGATCAGATCCTGCAATACCTCGACTCCCGCAAGGCCGTGTATCGGCGTCTCGATCGAACCGAGCTGCTCGAGACCACTGCAGCCGCACTGGCAGACGAGAAGATCGTCGGCTGGTTCAACGGCAGGATGGAGTTCGGTCCCCGTGCCCTGGGGGCTCGTAGTATTCTGGGCGATCCCCGGAGCCCGCGCATGCAGGCGCAGATGAATCTGAAGATCAAATTCCGGGAGGGTTTCCGACCGTTCGCGCCGAGCGTACTTCGAGAGCGAGTGAGCGACTATTTCGAGTTGGATAGAGAGACGCCCTACATGCTGCTGGTAGCACCAGTCAAGAAAGAGCGGCAGATAGAGATGACTCAAGAGCAGCGGCGACTTTGGGGCATCGAGCAGCTCAACATACCTCGGTCGGACATTCCAGCGGTCACCCACATCGATTACTCTGCACGGATTCAGTCTGTCGATGGGCTGACGAATCCGGACTATCATGATCTCATCAAGACGTTTGAGAAACTGACGGGGTGTGGAGTGGTGGTGAACACCTCGTTCAACGTGCGCGGTGAGCCCATCGTGTGTACACCTGAGGACGCATACCGCTGTTTCATGCGCACCCAAATCGACTACTTGGTGCTCGGTCCATTCATGCTGGACAAGCGTGAGCAACCCGAATGGGAGGAGCTTGAAGATTGGCGAGAAGAGTTTCAACTAGACTGACCGTGGCCAAAGGTAGGCGCTTCGGATTCACGCTCGGATTCGGGTTCTTGGCGGTTGCGGCGATACTACTGTGGCGCGATCACCAACCCGCCGCTGCCGTGGCGGGTGGACTGGGAACCGTCATGGCCCTTGCCGGGCTAGTCATCCCTACATGGCTCGGACCCATCGAGCGGGGCTGGATGGCGCTCGCCCACGCGATCTCCAAGGTCACAACGCCGATATTCATGGCGCTGGTGTATTACATCACGATCTTCCCGATCGGCGTGATCATGCGCGCCTTCAGACGGAACCCGCTCGTTCATGCCGCCGAAAAAGGCGGTTTCTGGCAGACCCATGAGCGCAGGGATGCCGACCACATGAAGCATCAGTTCTGAGCCAGAGACAGGATAAGGAGAAGGGAAATAGCGATGGGCCAAATCGGTCTCTTACGTGAGTTCTGGGCCTTCATGCGAGAGCGCAAGAAGTGGTGGCTGCTACCGATCATAGTCGTCATGCTCCTGGTAGGTTCACTTCTCGTGTTTGCACAGGGCTCGGCACTGGCTCCGTTCATTTACACGATCTTCTAGCAGCGGCGGCGCAGACATGTGCAGCGGTCCCGAGGAGGCAGTGGACCTACTTCTCGGGTGGCCTCTCGATGACGAACGTCATCGAGGTGATGCCGTCGCCCGAAACCGTGATCGTGTATCCGTGACGCAGTGCGTCTGTGCGAGGATGGTCTGTTTGCACCAATATCCCGATAGCACATGACAGTCCTTGAGTTGCGAGCAACCTGGTTTCTGCTGGGGCTGCTGCTGGTCTTCGTCCTGTCAAACGAGCCTCGGTTTGTATGGCACTTGGTGGCCGGCTTGCCGTGGCTGATTGGCTGCGGTCTTCTCCTTCCCGCGAGGACGGCAGCGGCAATCGCGAACGTGAGCAAAAGACTTCTCGCGGATCGTGGTGTACGGGTAGCGCTGTTGGTACTTGGGATCCTCGCGGTAGCTGTTGCGCAGATCTTCACAGTTGCGGGTGCGTTGACAATCGTGACTTCGTGCCTAGTCCTCGCCGGGATCCTCGCCGCCGTTGGCCGCTTCACAGTTCTCCGAACCATGATCGTTGGGGTGACAGCGTCATCCGTTACTATCGCACTGACACTGTTGGTGCTGGAGCTAGTGCTACGCACTGAGGGCATTAGCACAAGATTGGGATTCCCCTCAGAGATCATTGCGTGGGAAGACAGGTATGACCGACTGTGGGAAGAAAACGTCCACCGGTTCCGATCGCACCACGAGGATGTACGCAAGCGCAGTGGAGTGTTTCGAGTACTGGCTCTGGGCGATTCCTTCACCTGGGGGGACAAGATTGCGGACAGTGACAGCACCTGGCCCGCCATTCTAGAAGAGAGATTGGCACTCGAGGTTGGAGCGGGCCGCGTTGAGGTCATCTCCATGGCCCAACGTGGGTACACGACAGCCAATGAAGCCGAGTTGCTCCAGAGGTTGGGCTGGGAGTTCGATCCCGACATGGTTGTCATTCAGTTCTTCGCCAACGATGCGCTGCCGAGCTTCCCCAACTTCAGACGCGTTGGTGGAGAATGGCTCTGTCCTCAACACGGACTGGTGCCAGTCCGGTTCCGGACTAGCCTGGTACAATCGAGTGCCGTTGTTGCACTCATGGAACGGCAGTACAATGCCCTGCGTTCACCAGAACCGTGCTACCTGCAGTTTGACCGACTGTACGAGGAATCATCGAGCACGTGGGGTGAATTCCAGGCCGCAGTCGGCCTCATCGCAGACTCGGCACGTTCACGACATACCCCGGTGCTATTCGTGCTCTTTCCGTTCCTAGCACCAGGTGAGTGGACGGCGGACAGTCATCCGCTTCAGCCGGTGCATGAGCGGGTCGCCTCAGTCGCGGAGAAAGAGGGCTTTTCGTTGCTCGACCTGGCTGCGCACTTCGCTACTGCGGGCGGTGATTGGCAGCGCTGGTGGGCAACCGCATACGACTCTCACCCAAACGGTGCTGCACAGCAGCTTGTGGCCGCGGCGATAGCACGGTCCATACTCGAAAACGAGATTCTGGCCCGACCGCCACAGAACCACCCAGGCAAGCCTTAGGACCATTTGCCGGCACGGTCGGTACTCAGTTCTCAGGTTTGTCCAAGATCCGGACTCGATGCGGCACGCAACCGGACCAACGGCAGAGCAAGCGGTACGCACTCCAGACGGATTTGACAGAGGTTCCGCACACACAGCGTGCCCCACACCAGGGCCTAACCGCCAATCTCGACTATCGGGAGCGAGCGTGGGAAGCAGCGAATCCAGTATCTGGCGAGGTGGCTAGACAGCCCCTGCTAGACCCAGCGCAGCTGGTTCACAACAGGAACGTGGTTGCGTCACGGCCACAGAGCGCGGTGTCTGCCCAAGGAAGGCCGGGCGGACTCGTACAGGTCTTGTCGCGCTCACGCTTCTCCTGGCGAGCGCCTGTGCCGACCACCGCTCGGCGACCGAACCGGCCGACACCGAGCCACCCGCAACGATCTCGCCCAGTCCAATCAGCCTGACGGTTGCCGCGACGCCATTACGCTGGCATACGGCAGTGATCTTCTAGCAGTACTCTCCAGCAGAATCATGTCGAATCTCGGAATCCCCACGGACCAGTACAGTTGGAGAGCGAATCGATACCGCGACACCGAAATCGGTGGCGTTGCCAGTCGGGAGTTCGGCAGCGGAATCGAGACGAACGTGGATGCGTTAGCTCGGATCGGTCATCTGTACCTGCGAAACGGAGAGTGGAATGGAACAGAGATTCTACCCACAAGCTATGTGACAGCCGCAGGGGCTCCGGTGGCTGGCATTCAAGGACTGCCGTCACTGGACAGCCTGCAGTTTTCCTACGCAACCCGGCATTACGGATTGCTGTGGTGGAACAATGCCGATGGTGTCATGTCAGCGGTGCCGACGGACGCGTATTTCGCTTGGGGATACAGCGAGGAGTTCATCATCGTGCTGCCGAGCCACGACATCGTAGTTGCTCGCCTGGGGGAGCCGTGGAGGGTGGATACTAAAGACCCGGTGTTCCCAGTTCTGGAGCCATTCCTCAGGTCTGTCGTCGAATCGGTCCTGCTGCCATAGTCATCGGTGGCCTGGTCGGCGGCTATGTTGCGTCGCTGCAACATACGTCGCAAACTTATCTTTGACAGACACTTACGAGTTCCGACTGTCCCCAGTCGTCTTGGTTCGTCGGGCAAGCATCGCCCTCACGCCTCACTCCGGATCCAACCGAGCCCACGCAGCCAGCCCCCCACGCCCACGAAATCGCCCGGGGGACGCCGATCGGCGTGAAGGCCAGGAAGACACTGGGCCCCAGCGGGCCTTCCAGGCTCGTTGACCATCCAGTGTATCCCGTTGAGACCCGCGAGTTTGCCAGCGGGCACGAGGCCCTGTCTGGTCTGGTTGTTGCAATACCGGGTGGCGACGGAGGCAATCATCGCTGACTCGATGTCGACTGTGGTGCACCGGGGCGCTGTGGAGCTTCTGTCGTATCGGTTTCGACGGATTGGGACAAGTCGAGGAGTTCCAAATCCTACTTCACTGTTGGGCACTGGAAGTGCTCATAGAACACGATTGGACACGGTTCTGTTGATGCACGTCCTCTCTTCTCGTCGACGCATGTTCCTGCTTCATTGGTGATCGTCGAACGCGGGTGAGACCTGAGGGTTGGGTACAACGGGAAGCACCAACAGTGCGATGCAGAATATAGGAGATGGCAATGCGAGTTCTCGGTATCAGTGACCACTTCATCAGCGGCGCGGCTGTTATCGAAGACGGTCGTGTGGTTGCGGCAGTCAACGAGGAACGGTTGGCACGGAAGAAGATGGTGATGGGATTTCCCCGGAAGTCGATCGCTGCGGTCCTGGAGATCGCGGGAGTGAAACCTGAAGAGGTCGACCAGGTTGCGATTGCATCGCAATGGGGTCACTTCATGGATGAGTACGTGGACTTCGATCAGGGCGTGTTTGGGGTGGACGAGGGAGTGGTGAGGAATTTGTTCTTCTCAATGGGCTCACACCTGAGTGGACTGCGCACCAGAGTTCCCATTCTGGAGAATCTCTACTACAGCCTGAGGAAGCCGGCATTTGCCCGGCGGCGGAAGCGTATCCGGGAAGTGATGCGGAACGAGTTCGGGATTTCGAGTCCGGTGGAGTTCGTCTCACACCATCTCTCTCACGCGGTGGCGGCATACTTCGGAAGCGGGTTTGAAGACAGTCTCGTCGTGACGCTCGACGGGGCGGGCGATGGCCATTCGTCCCACGTGTACGATTTCAGTGGAGGTAAGTGGCGTCTGCTTCACAGTGTTCCTTCGTTTGACTCCCTGGGCGACTACTACGGATACGTCACACAGCTTTGCGGGTTCAAGGCCGGCAAGCACGAAGGCAAGATCACGGGACTTGCCGCCTACGGCGAGGCGAAGTATCGCGACGTGTTTGATCGCTTTATTCGATACGAGGATGGGAGCATGACGAATGTGGGCAACACCTTCCGTCATGCCGCACTCAAGAAACTGAAGGCCGATCTGCCAACCGATTGGGAGAAGGAGCATATCGCTGCGACCATTCAGGATGTCGCCGAGGACATCACTGGTCAGTATGTCGCCTACTGGAAAGAGCGCACAGGCAAATCCAAGATCGCGCTTGCTGGTGGAGTATTCGCTAACGTCAAGATCAATCAGCGCGTACACGAAATACCTGGTGTGGACGGTGTCTTTGTATATCCTGCCATGTCGGATGAGGGAATAGCGGCCGGTGCGGCATTGACCCAGTGGGCCAGAGCCAACCCAGAGGCAGCCGCGAAAGGAGTGAAGTGCTTTGATCACGTGTACATCCCGACAACCCCGAAGAGGAGATTGCCCGGCTGGTTGCCGAAGGATACGTAGTGGCGCGGGTCAACGGCCGCATGGAGTATGGACCGCGAGCACTAGGAAATCGTTCGATTCTATATAGACCCGACGAGCCCGAGGTGAATGACTGGCTCAACAAGCGTCTCAAGCGCACGGAGTTCATGCCGTTCGCTCCAGCCGCGTTGGCTGAGGATGCCGACAGGTACTTCATCGGCGTCGACGGTGCACATGACACAGCACGGTTCATGACCATCACGTTCGATTGTACCGAATTGATGAAGCAGACCTGTCCCGGGGTAGTACACGTTGACGGCACAGCCCGACCGCAGCTCGTGAGCGAGTCGGACAATCCGAGCTACTACCGGATCATCAAGGAATTCAAACGGCTGACTGGTCTCTCGTGCATGGTGAACACAAGCTTCAACATCCACGAAGAACCGATCGTCTGCACCCCACACGACGCCATCCGCGCTTTCCAGAAGGGCCACCTGGACGCCCTGGCGATCGGACCATTCTTGGCGATGAACGCTCAATCTGACCGCCCGGCCCGCGTAGCGGAATCGGACCAGGCGAAGGCGTTTGCATCCGAACTCTAATGTCGAGAATCCTTATAACGGGTGGCACCGGGTTCATCGGGTCCAGGCTCGCACTGAGGTGCCAAGAGGCTGGCGACCAG
>JBDGXD010000181.1:0-8671 GCA_039584755.1 Gemmatimonadota bacterium | reverse complement strand
CCGTTCGGTCATTGGGAACGGCCGCGACGGAATCCGCAACACTCTGGTTCGATGCGGGAGGAAACGCGGTTCACAGTCTGTCGCCCGGTGTGTATCGATGGAATGCCCCCGCAGCGGGGGCGCGTGGGTTGATCGCGGTGGAGGAATATTCGGAGGAGATTCACCCCCGTACCGTCCGTGTCTTCACTAATGGTGGCTCGACTGGGGTGACCCTGGTTGAGCGGTATGCCCGCGAAAGATGGTGGCTGTTTGCGCTGGTAGTGCTAGCACTGGCGGCCGAGTGGGGCTGGCGTCATCGCAAGGGATTGCCATGAGGGGCGGACTCTGGCGGCGAATAAGACAGGTTGCCTTGACCGATGTGACGGTCTTGGTAAAGGGCATAGACCGAGATGCTCTGGAGGAGGTCGAGCGGGTCTTGGTTGAGGCCGATTTCGGTGTGAGTGCGCTCGACATGGTCGAGCAACTGGAAGACAAGCTACGCCGCGGTCAGATCAAGACACCGGATGCAATCAGGTCTTGGCTCAAACAGGGTATTGTCGAGCGGCTTGGTGGTGCGCCGAATGACAAACTCGATCTCGGCGACGGAAGGGGACCGGCGGTGATCCTGGTGCTCGGTGTGAACGGAGTCGGCAAGACCACTCAAATCGCAAAGTTGGCTCATCGACTCGTCGTGGAGGGGCACAGCGTGTTACTGGCGGCGGCAGATACGTACCGCGCCGGTGCTCAAGAGCAGATAGGAGTCTGGGCCTCACGTCTCGACCTTCCCTGCGTCACAGGGAATAAAGGAGGAGACCCCGCGGCGGTAGCGTTCGACGCCGTTGAGGCGGGGATCGCACGTGGTATCGATGTGGTCCTGATCGACACTGCGGGTAGGCTGCATACTCACAGCGACCTGATGGAAGAGCTCAAGAAGATTGCCCGGGTCATCGGTCGAAAGCGGGACGGCGCTCCACATGAGAGCCTGCTGGTGCTTGACGGTACTGTGGGTCAGAATGCGTTGCAACAGGGACGAACCTTTGCGGGCTCAGTCCCGGTGACTGGGCTGGTGATCACCAAACTCGACGGTACCGCCAAAGGTGGTGCCGTACTGGCGTTGCATCACGAGTTGGGCATCCCCATCAGGTTCCTCGGTGTCGGCGAAGGACTCGAAGACCTCGATCCATTCGTACCGGAGGCCTTTGCCGAGCGGTTGTTGTCCGACTGATGGAGCTCACGCTAGACACACCGGTGCAGTTTCTCAAGGGGGTGGGACCCCGTCGAGCTGAAGCGTTTCAGCGAATCGGGATCGCAACCGTTGAAGATCTGTTGTATCACATCCCACACCGCTACTTGGATGCAACCTCTGTTACTCCAATCGCCAAGGCCATTGTCGGCAGTGAGGTGACGTTGGTGGGGCGGGTGGTGTCCAAAGCCGTCGTTCCGACTCGCCGCAGATTGCGCATCTTCAGGGCTGTGATCAGGGACTCTTCGGGTATCGTGGAATGTGCCTGGCCGGGACAGGCCTACTTGGACCGCGTCATCAAGCAGGGCCAGCTACTGTTGGTGACCGGTCCAGTGAAGCATTACCACGGTCGTCAAATCGTGCCGCGAGAGCAGGTGGTCTTGGCGGAAACCGGTGATGAGGAACGCGAAGGAGATTTGGGACAGGGCCTGGTACTGCCGGTCTACCCGGCCACAGAGGGTTTGAGCCACCGCCAGATTCGGAAATTGGTGACTGATCACCTGGAACGGATGCTGGTGTGTGTTGAGGACACACTGCCCCCGGATGTCTCGTCGACTGTAGATGTCCTTCCGCTCGAGGAGGCTCTGCTCATGCTGCATCGACCCTCCTCGCCCGGAGCGGCCGAGTTTGGCCGACGACGCTTGGCATTCGACGAACTCTTCGATCTTCAACTCGTGGTTGCGCGGGCACGGCACTTGGCGAAGACCGCACAGAAGGGCACACAATTCGAGATCAAGAGACACCTCACGTCAGCCCTGAAAGAGGTGCTCCCGTTCGAGCTCACCACCGGCCAACGCAAAGCAATCCGTGAGATCACGGCCGACATGATGTCCAAAGACAGAATGCACAGGTTGTTGATGGGGGACGTTGGCACCGGTAAGACGGTTGTTGCTTTGTTTGCTATGCTGCTGGCGCTGGAAAACGAATACCAGGCCGTGTTCATGGCGCCGACCGAGTTGCTTGCTGAGCAACACGCGGATACCATCACAACCTTGCTCGCCCCTCTGGGCACGGTTCCAGAGTTGCTGGTAGGTCGACTTTCGCAGGCCGAGAAGAAGGCGATAAGGGACCGTATCGCTGACGGTTCCTCGCGGATTGTCGTGGGTACCCACGCCCTTATTCAGGAACAGACCAGTTTCTGGCGGCTTGGGCTTGCCGTTATCGACGAACAGCATCGATTCGGCGTTGAGCAGCGCGCTGCGCTGATCGAGAAAGGTGAAGTGCCCGACGTACTCCTACTTTCTGCCACCCCAATCCCCCGGACGTTGGCGCTGACTCTGTATGGAGATCTGGACATATCGACCTTGAAACAGAAGCCCGTAAGTCAGTCACCAGTCAAGACCGGGGTGCGGTCCAGTCGTGACCGGGCAACAATCTACGGTTTTCTCCAGGAGCAGTGCGGTATCGGTCGTCAGGCCTTCGTTGTCTACCCGGTGATCGAGGAATCCGAACGGGTTGACCTGAAGGCTGCCACCACAATGGCTGCTGAATTGGAGAAGCGACTGGATCCCCTCTCCGTGGGCCTCGTGCACGGAAAAATGAAAGCGGAGGAACGTGATGTTGTGATGCGTCGCTTCCGAGATGGTGACCTCGACGTGCTGGTGGCTACGACGGTTATCGAAGTCGGAATCGATATTCCCAACGCTACAGTGATGCTGATCGAGCATCCGGAGCGTTTCGGCCTCGCGCAGCTGCATCAACTCAGAGGCCGTGTGGGACGTGGGTCAGCAGAGGGTCATTGCATACTCCTTACGGACGACTACAGTGCTTCGGGCAGGCTCAAGAAATTTGCGCGGACATCCGACGGTTTTCGCATCGCGGAACTCGATCTCAAGGAACGTGGTATTGGAGAGTTGGCCGGAGTGCGTCAGTCGGGCGGTTTCAATCTGAAGTATGCCGACCTCGCGACGGACGACGATCTGGTGGACTCGGCGAGAAGGGCGGCGTTGAAGATCATCGTTGCCGACCCCAACCTGTCGCTCAAGACGCACGCGCAATTGCGTAAGCGTGTCGAACGGCGGTACGAGCGTGGGATGGAGCTGTTCAGGGTAGGGTAGCAGTGCCGCTGATTCACGCAGAGACGGGCGGATGACCGCGGATGTTGTGGAGAACACTTCTACGTTCGACATTAGGCCTTCCGGTAGTAGTCCGGAGATTGCCCACTGTCCCCGCTGTCTCCTCTGACTCTTCGACTGATTAGAAGGGCAAGGAGGTGAAGAAGGGGAAGAAGAGAGGAGACGACAATGAGCAGTGAACTTGCCAAGAAGCAGTGCGTGCCGTGCAGGGGTGGAGTCCCGGCACTCAACGCGGAGGAGATCAAACGGTTACTTGATCAACTGGGTGGCAACTGGCAGGTAGCAGCCGTGCATCATCTCGAGGCGGAATACCAGTTCAAGGACTTCGCGACCGCTCTGGCGTTCACCAACTCCGTTGGCGCGATTGCCGAAGAGCAGGGGCATCATCCCGATATCTACCTTGCATGGGGGAAGGTTGGTCTGAAGATCTGGACGCACAAGATCGACGGACTCACGGAGAGTGATTTCATCCTGGCCGCCAAAGCAGACCAGGCGCTAGACGGCCTGCACGATTGACACGCGTTCCGGGCGCGACTACGATTCCGACCGCATGAACAAGACGACGATGGTAAAGGGTCTCCCGGGGCTTGTGGGTCAGACGGCAAAAGTCCGTGGTTGGGTCGCTACCACGAGGTCAAGTGGGAAGATAGCGTTCGCGGTGGTCCGTGACGGTACCGGCTACGTCCAGTGCGTAGCTGTGAAGCAGGAGGTTGACGAGTCCACCTGGGAAACCGTGCGGGAGCTGACCCTCGAGATGTCAGTCGTGGTGACCGGTGAAGTCAGGGAGGATAGCAGGTCTCCCGGAGGGGTCGAGCTGGCGGTGACGTCGATCGCTGCGCTGGGTGCCAGCCCCGACTTCCCGATAGGGAAGAAGGAGCACGGTACCGCTTTCCTGTTCGAACAACGCCATCTGTGGCTCCGGTCGCGGAGGCAGACCGCCATTATGCGCGTGCGTCATGAGGTGGTGCAGGCGATACGTGATTTCTTCTACGAACGCGACTTCGTGCTCGTGGACACACCGCTGTTGACCGGATCTGTCGGCGAATCCGCCGGGACCCTCTTCGAGACAGAATACTTCGATTTGGGAAAGGCGTACCTGGCTCAGACCGGTCAACTCTACGTCGAGGCTGCTGCCGCTGCTCTGGGGCGAGTGTATTGCTTCGGGCCGACCTTCCGCGCCGAAAAATCAAAGACACGTCGCCACCTGACTGAATTCTGGATGGTGGAGCCCGAGGTGGCGTGGTACGACTCCGATGACAACATGAAGCTACAGGAGGATTTCGTCTCGTACGTGGTTGCGCGGTGTCTCGAACGGTGTAAAGACGAATTGGACGCTCTCAAGCGCGACAGGGCGCCCCTGGAATGCGTGGCGCCGCCGTTCCCTAGGATATCATACGGCGAGGCAATCGAGAGACTGCAGTCTCTGGGAGTCGACGCGACGTGGGGTCAGGATTTGGGTGCTGATGACGAGACACGACTTGCCGAACAGTTCGACCGTCCCGTCTTCGTGTACAACTACCCGAGGGACGTGAAGGCGTTCTATATGAAGCAGAATCCTGACGATCCTGCTACTGTGCTGTGCAATGACTGCCTCGCGCCCGAAGGGTATGGAGAGATCATAGGTGGAAGCCAGCGCGAGGACGATCACGATCTGCTGCTGAATCGTATACGTGCAGAAGGCCTTCCCGAGGAAGCCTACGCTTGGTACCTGGACCTCAGGAAGTATGGCACCTTTGTGCACTCAGGGTTCGGGCTGGGAGTGGAGCGAACTGTGGCTTGGATTTGTGGAGTCCCGCACATTCGTGAAGTGATTGCATTTCCGAGGATGATGACGAGGCTCTACCCGTAGACGGCTGGACTCAGACTGTCGCTGACCTACCGCGGCAAGTCTGTGTGGCCGCTCTTCACCTCATCCCAAAGTGCATCCAACACCTCGAGGTCAGCAGTAGCCATGTCGATTCCGCGTTGTTCCGCGAGGCGCTCGATTCCGTGGAATCGCTTGCGGAACCGATCGTTGGCTTTCTCCAGCGCCGCTCTCGGGTCGCAGCCTACTTTGCGGGCCAGATTCGCTACTGCAAACAAGACGTCGCCGATCTCGTCCTCGATCCGGCCCCGATCGTGTGCGCCATCCAACTCGACGTCCAGCTCAGCCACTTCCTCAGCGATCTTCTCACGCGGACCGACCGCATCTGGCCAATCGAATCCCACTCCAGCGGCTCGTTCCTGTAACCGCAGTGCCATGACGAGCGCCGGCAAGGTCGGCGGAAGCCCGTCCAAGACGCTACCCTTGCCTTCCACATCGTTCAGTTTGGATCGCTCCCAAGACTCCGGCTTGTCCCCCTGCTCGAACAAATGAGGGTGACGCCGCCACATCTTCTGCTCTGTCGCTCCAGTGACGTCCTCGGCCCCGAATTCACCTCGCTCTTCCGCCAGTACGATCTGGAACGCCAGATGCAGCAGCAGATCGCCCAGCTCGGTTCTGATCTGATCGGCATTCCCCGACCCAAGCGCGTGGTCGAGTTCCAAGACCTCTTCAACCAGATACGGTCTGAGCGACTGCGGTGTCTGCGCGGCGTCCCACGGGCATCTCCTGCGGAGATCCCTGACTAACTCTATTATGCGTCCAAGCGCTGATGGTTCTTGCATTTGCATACTCGGGCCGGTACAATACGCCTCCGGTAGTGAATGTGTCAACGCAACAGCGTAGGGGTCGGGCTTGGGTTGAGGTAAACCTCGCCAATCTGATTGCCAATGCACGGACAGTGCAGCTGGCAGCCGGAGGCTCCCCGCTACTTCCGATGGTGAAGGCCAACGCCTATGGTCTCGGCGCAGTCAGGGTCGCCCGTGCACTGGAGGTGTTAGAACCCTGGGGATTCGGCGTCGCGACCGTTCAGAAGGCAATCGAGTTGAGAGAGGCCGGCATCGATCGACCCCTTGTCATCTTCACCCCTGTAACGTCCGCGAAGCGAGACCTGTACGCCGAATACGGTCTGCGCGCGACGATCGATGACCCGGACGTTGCGGCAACATGGCGTTTGCCCTACCACGTGGAGATCGACACCGGCATGAGCCGCTGCGGCATCCGCTACGACGATGTCAGGCTGGCATCGATTGCCACCGACAACATGGAGGGCGCGTTTACGCATTTCTTCGCCGCCGACATCAGGCCCGACACGGTCGACAGACAGTGGAACCGGTTCACGGCCGCCATCGATCAGATTGGTAAAGACGGGATGCTGCTCCACGCCGCCAATAGCGCAGGCTCGTGGCGATTGCAGCGGCGGCTCGATCTGACCCGACCCGGGATCTTCTTGTACGGAGGAAGGTGTGGTGACGATCTGCCCAAACCGCTTCCCGTGGTCTCGGTTCGCGCCAACGTGGTGAGTTTGAGACTCATCCCCAAGGGTGACAGTGTGAGCTATGCAGGCGAGTGGACTGCACCGCAAGATACAACCGTGGCCACTGTCAGAATCGGCTACGGCGACGGGTTTCCCTGGGCGGCTCGGGGAAAAGCCACTGTTCTCATTGGCGGTCGACGCTATCCGGTCGTGGGGAGAGTCACGATGGATTTCGTGATGGTCGATCTTGGTCCCAGACCCAGTTCGGTGAGAGTCGGTGATGTGGCAACCATCATCGGTGAGGACTCGGGTGAGCAGATAACCCTCGATGAGCTTGCAAAGTGGTCTGGCACGATCTCCTACGAGATCCTCACCCGGATCGGAGATCGACTGAAGCGGGAGTATCTGGACGGTTGACTCGCTCGAGCTATGGTAGGTTCGCGTTGATTGTGCTGGATGGTGTGGGTGCTGGAAGCGCACCTGACTCGGCCTCGTACGGTGACGAAGGTAGCGACACTCTGGGGAATCTCGCGCATGCAGTCGGTGGATTGCGGCTGCCGTTCCTCGAACAGCTTGGACTTGGCTGCTGTCGCCCGCTCGAAGGAATGGTATGCAGGGAGCCAGGCGCCGCTCACGGCGTTGCCCGACCTCGTTCGGCGGGAAAGGACAGTACGACGGGGCATTGGGAGATTTGCGGGGTAGTGTTGGATGAGCCATTCCCGACGTTCCCCAATGGTTTTCCCCCAGAAGTGATCCAACGTTTTGCGGATCTCACCGGCCGGCCGGTCATTGGCAACCGGCCGAGTGCCGGCACCAGCATCATAGATGAACTCGCTCAGCAGCAGTCCCAGAGCGGAGCCTGGATAGTCTACACATCGGTTGACAGCGTCTTTCAGATTGCGGCGCATGAAGCCGAGATACCGCTCGAAGAGTTGTACTCCGCGTGTCAGATTGCTCGTGACCAAGTGCTGATCGGACCGTATGCGGTATCGCGCGTCATAGCGCGGCCGTTCCTGGGGACACCGGGGAGCTTCGAGCGGACTCCGCACCGGAAAGACTTCTCGGTCGATCCACCTCGGGTGACGTTGTTGGATCGGTTGGCTGAGGTCGACGTGCCGAGGGTAGGCGTTGGTAAGGTGGACGACTTGTTTGCCGGCAGGAACGTCTCGAGTGTACATACCGGCAGCAATAGTGAGGCATACCGGCTCATCGAGCAGACGCTGGATAGTCTGGAGTCTGGTTTTCTGTTTGCCAACGTGGTCGAGTTCGACCAGACCTGGGGGCACCGAAACGACGTTGAGGGGTTCTACAAGGGGCTGCGGGAGCTGGATGGGGCGCTTCCCGCTATAGTGGACCGGTTGCGCGGTGATGATCTGATGATATTGACCGCTGATCACGGGAACGACCCGACCACCGAGTCGACCGACCACGCGCGAGAGTGCGTTCCGATACTAGTGATTGGACCAGGGGTATCACCGGTCTCGCTAGGTGTGCGTGATACCTATGCGGACATCGGAGCCACCGTGGCTGAGTATTTTTCTCTAGAGCCCACAGTGGGTGACTCTTTTTTGTCGGAGGTGGCTCCGTGGATGCGCTGATTGATGCTGCCAGAGCTGCTCGAGAGAATGCCTATGCTCCCTACAGCCGTTATGCCGTGGGGGCTGCTCTGGAAACGGCTGATGGGCGTATCTTCACAGGGGCAAACGTGGAGAATGCATCCCTGGGCCTCACAAACTGCGCCGAACGTGTGGCACTTGGCGCCGCGGTGACCGCGGGGGCGCGCCAGTTCGACAGACTCGTGGTGGTGACAGTTTCGTCGCCGCCCGCCGCGCCGTGTGGTGCATGCCGTCAAATGCTATCGGAGTTTGGTGGAGATATGACGGTCGAAGCGGTCGGTCCCGGTGGCGTACGTCGTTGGCGGTTGGCTGAGTTGCTGCCCGACGCGTTCGCAGAAGACGACTTGGCAACATCAAGATTGGATAGGCGATTGTGACCTTGCTGGCTCGAACACCAATAATGAACGCGACCGCGGCGAG
>JBDGXD010000180.1:0-8693 GCA_039584755.1 Gemmatimonadota bacterium | reverse complement strand
GCCGAGTGGAGTAGCGAGCCGTCGCCCTCGTTCCTGAGACCCAAGTCCACACCCGCGTCCACACACAGGTCGAACAGGCGGTCGAGTCCCTTGTCGGCCGCAAACATTGCGATCAATTGTGCGTTGTTGCTGCCTTGCGGCGGAAGTTCGGCGCCGTTGTCCAACAATAGATCCACCAACTCGGCGAAACCGCGCCACGCGGCGAGGTCGAGCGGAGATTCGCCACCGCGATCCCGCACGTTGACCTGCGCTCCGGCGTCGATCAACAGGCGCGCCATGTCAGCGTTCCCGGTCTCGCGAGCTACGATCAAGAGCGGTGTGCGGCCCCAGTGGTTGCGGGCCTCCAGGTCGGCGCCGTGCGCAATCAGCAAATCGCCCGTCGCCATCTGGCTGCGCCACGCGGCGGAGTGCAACGGCGTCTCTTCGTCTTCCTCGAGGGCGTCGATCTCCGCACCGCGATCCAGCAGTACGGTCGCCACCTCGACGTGCCCGCGCGACGCCGCATGATGCAGCGCGGTCTGGCCATCTTCGTCGGCAGCGTGGGCGAGTTCGGGATCGGCATCCAGCAGTTGGCGTACCCGATCCGCATCACCGGCCCGGGCCGCAGCGAATATGGTCTGAGCGCCGAGCGGCG
Source organism: Gemmatimonadota bacterium (assembly GCA_039584755.1). Lineage (GTDB taxonomy): Bacteria > Gemmatimonadota > Gemmatimonadetes > Gemmatimonadales > GWC2-71-9. The sequence continues at coordinate 8,059 of JBDGXD010000180.1, read as the reverse complement.
CGGCGGCGAACCACGACAGAAGAGCGAGCGCTACGAGCCAGCGGGAGCGGACGGCGAGCAAACTCATCTATCACCTCCTGCGCGGTGGATGCCGCGCGTGTTGGTCACGGTAGCTTGACGACCTTACGGTGGGAAGAACGCGAGGGTTACACTTGTGGCGAGACACTTCAGCCTTCGGACTTCAGACTTCGATATTCAGCCTTCCAGCAACGGGCTACCCCGGGCTGCCGCCCGGGGTTAGCTCGCAGTTGGGTGGTTGCGGTGAATCGTTCTCAGTTCCCGATTGTCTCCATCCCTTTCGACCGCAGCAATGCATTGAGATCTGCTACGCCACCCGCCACCAGCGCATCAATTGCACTCAAATGCTCGGCGAGTCGGTCGCGCAGTATCTGCTGAACTTCCATGTCTTGATCGGTCGGTGGGAAGTCCACCACCGACACATTGCGGGTGAGATACCCGAGTTTCTGCAGCAACTGGGCCCCGAACCGCACACCGTCCTGGCCCTGGCCGGTGAGGCGCAGGTCTACCATGACCATCTGCAGGTCCTGAAGCTGCTGCGCCAGCTCGTGGACGGCCTGGTCTACCTCTTCATCCTCGGAGAAGCGGGCCAGATTCTGGAGTTGCACGCGCAACACCTCGACCCGACGCACCGCGTCGCCGGCTCTAACCACGTCCTCGCGCACGCCCTCGAGGAAGGCTACCTGCGCCGCAATGTCGGCCTCGCTCCCAGCCGTATTGGGATCCTTCAATACCGTGAGCGACTGGGTGGACTCCTCGCCATCGACCGTCAGCCGCACAGTGTAAACGCCCGGCGGCCTTAGAATCGAGATGCGCGAACCACCCGGTGCCGAGCGGCCCTCGGGTCCCACCGCGAGGTGCGGGGCGTAAAGTGGTGCGGTGAGCAGACGGATGGCGTCGTTTGGCTCATCGCGCAGATCCCAATGGACCCGATTCACACCGGCGTCGTTCGTTCCCTGCATCGTCCGAACCAGCGTCCCCGCAGCGTCCAGAATCTCGACCGTAGGAGAGTCTTCGGCCGGAGCAGTGAGCCAGTAGTTGATGGACGCGCCGTATTCGGGGTTCTCTCCGATTGTGGGGTCGTCATACGGAGTGGACGGCCTCGTGATGTTACGGAAGCGATAGACGTCTTGTGGCTCGAACAGATGTGCCGCCGAGGCTAGTACGTCGGATGTGAGCTGCTGAAGGGGACTCAGGTCGTCCAGGATCCAGAAGCCGCGACCGTAGGTGCCGACCACCAGATCATTGAAGTGTTCTTGGATCACGATACCCGAGACCGGTGCGTGCGGCAGGTTGTTCTGGAGCGGCTGCCAGTTGTCACCGTAGTCGAACGAGACGTAGATGGCGTTCTCCGTACCCACGTATAGCAGTCCCTGTCGTACCGGGTCCTCGGCGATGACCTTGGTATAGCTCAGCATGCCGGGTGGGATCCCGTCTACGATCTTCTCCCAGCTTTCCCCGTAGTCCCGCGTGCGATAGATGTGGGGATCGCGGATGTTTGCCTGGTGGCCGTCGGCAGCCACGTAGGCGGTGCCGGCATCGTAACGCGACGGAGCTATGCTGCGGACTGCGATCCACTCGGGTAGACCGGGTATGTTATCGGTCACGTTGGTCCACGTTGCTCCACCGTCGCGTGTAAGGTGCAGCAGCCCATCGTTGGTGCCGGCCCAGATGAGTCCCCGCTCGATGCGTGATTCCGCGATACCGAATACCACGCCGGCGTACTCCACGCCGATGTTGTCACCGGTCAAGCCGCCGGAGAGTCCCATGCGGCTCTGGTCGTTCAGCGTGAGGTCCGGGCTGATGACCTCCCAGCTCTGGCCACCGTTCTGTGTGCGGTGCACGTGCTGACTCCCCACGTACACGGTGTTGTTGTCGTGCGGCGAGATGTGGAGGGGTGCGTCCCACACGAAGCGGTAGCGAACTCCTGAAGCAGCGCCCCTGCTCTGCTCCGGCCACACCTCCACGCTGCGATATTGGCGTCGGTCCTCCTCGTAGCGCACCACGATGCCACCCACCATTCCCGATCCCGAGGCCGATGACCAGACGATGTTGGGATCGGTGGGGTCGGGTGTGGCCCAACCGCTTTCACCGCCACCCACGTGATGCCACATGCCGCGGGGGATACCACGACCGCCGAGCCGGCTGTTGCTGGGACCGCGGTAGGTGGGCTCGTCCTGTTTGTTGCCGAGCACATTGTAGGGGACCGCATTGTCAGCCGTGACGTGATACATCTGTGCGTTGGTGAGACGCTGCCTGAACCAGGTCTGCCCGCGGTTGATGGAGATCGAGAGACCCTGGTCGTGGGCCACGACCATGCGGTCGGCGTTGGTGGGATCGATCCACATGTCGTGGTGGTCACCACCGGGCGCCCCGGACCGGGCCACGGTCCTGAGGGTGCTCCCGCCATCGAATGAAACCGCGAACGACGCCGTAAGGAAGTACGCCTCGTTCTGATCGTTGGGTGACACCACCACTCGGGAGTAGTAGTGCGGCCGGCCCATGGCGTTGCGGTTGCGACTGACCATGGTCCAGTTGTACCCCCCGTCTTCGGAGCGCCACACCTGCCCGTCTTCGGTGGGCTCGCCGTTCCAGGGAATGCCGTCACCGGTCTCGAACATGGCGTAGATGCGCTGAGTGTTCGATGGCGCGATGGCCACCGCCACTTTGCCGACCGGCTTGGCGGGAAGCCCGTTCCCCTCCAGCCGAGTCCATGTCGCGCCGCCGTCGCGTGAGGCGTGAAGGCCACCGCCCGGCCCGCCACTGAAGCGACCCCAGGTGTGGATCTCCAGCTGCCAGGTGCCCGCGAACAGTATCCGGGGGTTGGACGGATCCATGGCGATGTCGGAACAGCCGGTGTTCTCATCCACGAAGAGGACGTGTTCCCAGGTCACGCCGCCGTCGGTGGTGCGGTAGACGCCGCGCTCGGGCTGCGGTCCGTAGGCGTGTCCCAGAGCGCAGACCAACACCACGTCCGGGTTTGACGGATGTATCACCAGCCGGGGAATTCGCCCAGTGTTCTCCAACCCCATGAGGGTCCAGGTCCGCCCGGCATCGGTCGACCTGTAGACTCCCTGTCCCAGGGAGATGTGACTGCGGATCTTCCCTTCACCGGTTCCGGCCCACACGACGTTGGGGTCACTGATTGCCACGGCCAACGCGCCAATGGACTGGACGGGCTGATCATCGAAGATGGCATCCCAGTGAACGCCTCCGTCGGTAGTCTTGTACACGCCGCCGGATGCTGCACCCACGTAGTAGGTGTGGGGATCGCCGGGAACGCCCGCGGCAGCACTGAACCGGTTCCCTTCGGGACCTATGAAACGCCAAGCGAGCGCATCGTACGAATCGGGTGTTTGAGCACTGGCTGGTGTTGAGCCAATCAGAGCAAGGACAGGAACCACCACAACGGCGGCAAGCGAGAGCAACCGACACAGGGCGCGCATGGTGTATCTCCGGGTTGAGGACTGAGCCCGAGTTGGATGAACAGAAATATCCGGCACGCGAAGAGTGCGCAAGAAGTGGGGGCTCCCACCCGTTTGCGATCCATGCGCTAACCACCCCACATTTGTTGTATGACAAAACCACACAAGACAACCGGAGCGATAGTGGTACGGCGGCACGGGCCACCCGAAGTGTTGCAGTGGGAAAGCGTTGATCTCGAGCGGCCGCAGGCCGGCGAGGTGCTGGTGCGACACACCGCAGTGGGACTCAACTTCATTGATGTGTACCATCGCGAGGGGCTGTACCCGCTGGAGCTACCATTCACGCCTGGCGTGGAAGGGGCCGGCGTGATCGAGGAGCTGGGTCCCGAGGTCGATGGATTGAAGCAGGGTGACCGCGTGGCATACACCGGCAACGGCCCAGCCGGCTCGTACACCGAGTGGCGGGTCATGCCAGCGAGCCGGCTGGTACGGCTTCCGGATGAGATTGACGACATCACTGCCGCAGGTCTCATGCTCAAGGGCACTACGGTGGAGTACCTCGTCCGACGCACGTTCCCGGTTCGCAGGGACCACTGGGTGTTGCTGCATGCCGCGGCCGGCGGTGTGGGTCTCATCGCGTGCCAGTGGCTCAACGCGCTCGGAGCCAACGTGATCGGTACCGTGGGGTCGGCGGACAAGGCAGAACTCGCACTGCAACACGGCTGCCACCATGTGATCCTCTATCGCGATGAAGACGTGGTGACCCGCGTGCGGGAGATCACCGCTGGTTACGGCGTGGACGTGGTGTACGACTCGGTGGGGAAGGACACGTTTCAGGATTCGCTCGATGTGCTGCGCCCGCGTGGCATGCTGGTGAGCTTTGGCAACGCGTCGGGCGCAGTGGATCCATTTGAGCCGCTGATACTATCGCAGAAGGGATCGCTGTTTCTAACCAGGCCGACCCTGGGGCACTACTACTCCGACCCAGAGGAGTTCCGGGACGGCTGCGAGGCGGTGTTCGATGCAGTTCTATCAGGTTCGGTGACCGTGCCCGTGCAGCAGACCATGCCTTTGCGTGAGGCGGCGCGCGCCCATGCACAGTTGCAGGCCAGAGAGACGACGGGAGCGACGGTGTTTACCGTCGAGTGAGAAACACTTCTGCCTTCAGCCTTCGGTCTTCGACACTCAGCCTTCCAGTTCTGATCGTTCGCTGGAAGGCTGAAGTAGGGCGTCTCATGACTTCACCAGCTTCCCGCTTTCAACCCTCCACGCTTCTCGGGTCAACGCCCCTGCGAACCGGTCGTCGTGACTGACTATGAGCAGCGCACTGGAGTATTGAGTTAGTGCCGCTTCGAGTCGTTCAATGCTGGGCAGGTCGAGATGATTGGTCGGTTCATCCAACATCAACAGCCAGGCCTGGCGCGACAGTCCCATGGCTAGGGTCAATTTGCGGGCCTCGCCGGGTGATGGTTGTTCGGACGCCATGAGCCGTTCGGGTGGGACGCCCAATGCAGCGACGATCTGCAGCAGCCGTCCTTTCACTACGTCGGAGAGAGACTCCATCTCCCGTCTGTCTTGTGCGACCCGTTGGCGCGACAGTTCCTGCGGTAGATAGAGGATACGGTCCGCCGGTAGACGTGAGGCCTGCAGCAACTCTTCGATCAGCGTGGTCTTGCCGCTGCCGTTTGGGCCTTGCAGGTGAACCCGACTGTCGCGGCGCAACATGACATCCACATTATGCAGCAGAGTCCGGTCGCCCTTGCTGACTGCACGCTTCTTCAAGTGGATCAGGTTCTGCATCGGTGCAATCTCTTCCAACACAAACACCGACCGGCCGACCTGCTTTTCCACTCGATGCTGGTCCACCGTCTCTTCCGCCTTGCCCAACTTGCGGCGTAGCAGCTCGACATCACGGCCTAGTCTCTGTTCTCCAGAAGCTGCGCGGCCCTTTGCAGCCATGCTACGGGCGTCCGTATCACGGATACCCTTCATCCGTTTGCTCGTGCTCATGCCGGATTCAGCTTTCTCACGGGACCGCCGAGCGCTGTCTAGCCGACGTTTGAGCTTACGTCGCTCGGTTTGGAGCTTGACGCGCTCTTGACGCACGTGCTTCTCCTCAGTCAGCCACAGCTCTCGTGCCGCACTGTAGCTGCCACTGTACAGCTGTGCCATCCCGCCAGGGTGAAGCTTGATCGTGAAACCCGTCAGTGAATCCAGCAGTCCACGGTCGTGCGAAACCAGCACACCAATGCCTTGATATCGTTCGAGCCGATCGAACAGCAATTGCTTTGCTCTTGTGTCCAGATGGTTGGTTGGTTCATCGAGCAACAACAACTCCGGCGCATCGACCAGGGCAGCAGCGATCTGCCAGCGTTTGCGCTCACCCGGTGAGAGTGATTGCCAGCGAGCCAACTGGTCGGGCACGAGTTCCAACTGCCCCACAAGGCGGCGGGCGTGACCCACGCGGCTTTCAGCGAGAGCGCGAATGGCAGGGGTGAGTTCTCTCACGCGCTGAGGACAGTAGCGCACAACCATGTCTGTGGGAACGCACTGAACCATCGCCGGATCGGTCGACAATTCTCCTGCGAGTATCCTCAGCAACGTAGTCTTTCCGGAGCCGTTGGGACCGACCACACCAGACCAGCCCAGCGAAAGCCTCAGGGAGACCTCGGTTAGTACATCAATTGCGCTAGAGTATGAAAACGAAAGACGCGACAACAACACCTGCGACAACATAACAGCCTCCTGGACAACACAGCCTGCTCAGCCGTGCACACGGCTGAACTCGAAGTCGGACAGAATTGGGCTGTTAGTCGGTCATGGAGGACCTCCAGGTGGAACATAAAGATAGTACCTTGTTCGGCTTACCAGTTGATTCTGGCCGAGTTTGAGGGCTGAGGTTTTGGGGGCTACCCGGGAACCCCTGGAGAACCATGGGTTATTCTCATGTACGAGGCATGCCCCAGCGCTACCCCAATCGGAGGTAACCATGCGACAATGGCTCCGAGTATCTATCTGCATCTTCGCCGTCGGCTGCATCACCACGAACGTGCAACGCCTGGATCATGCGGCACGGCCGGCGCGTTCGCCCGATTCAGTGACGGTTCTGCTCGAGCAGCCGTCACAACCCTACACAGTCATTGCAGTTATCGAGTCGCACGGGAAGTCGGTGTTTGACAGCTTCGACGATCTGCGCAAAGAGTTGATCGCGCAAGCGGCGCAGCTAGGCGGAGAAGCTCTGATCTTGGGACCGGAGTCCACAGACTCCGAGTTCATCTTCACCGGCACAGCCATGATCAAGTCCGATAAGAGGAACTTGACCGGCGAGGTCATCGTGTATGACCGGGCGAGTGCTGCCAGTTGAGGCCAAAATCCCACACTGCTCTCTTGCTGTTGGCACTTGGCATTTCAGTCTGTAGTTGCGACGGACCGGGGGGAGTCCTACGAGGTCTTGGCCCACTGAACCGCTAGCGGCACTCTTCTGTTTGTTCTGACGCAAAACGGGCCGCCCGATACTGGATCGGGACGGCCCGTCGTCATATCAGGCTATTGAGTTACGAGCCGATAGCAATCACGTTCTCAGCCGCCGGGCCTTTCTGACCCTCGACCATGTCGAACTCGACCTGCTCACCTTCACGCAGTGACTTGAAGCCTTCGCCTTGAATGGCGCTGTGATGCACGAAGCAGTCCTTGCTACCGTCCTCGGGCGTGACAAAGCCAAAGCCCTTGCTGTCGTTGAACCACTTCACTGTTCCTTTGGTACGCATTACGTACTCCCTTGTGTTGCTGTGGCCGGGGGTGCGGATAATGCCGTACCAACCGACTACACTTCCGCGGATCAATGCCCCCGCGTTGGGCTGCCGCGCTAACGTGCGCGACGTAAACCTCAAAAAGAACGGGGGACCCGATCGTTGCCAGGTCCCCCGTCGACGTTCGAATGTGCTCGGCCCCAAAAAGGGGCCTGTTTTCAAGCTAGCGAACCATAACCGGCAAACGACGCCGAGTCAACCTAGCTTGGCAAGTGGATTGCCCCGTCACAAGGGCCCCCACCGCTGGTCTTGTAAGGAGGCAGCTGACACTACTCACCAAGGGTACCGCACGATTACCTTTGTCTAACGTCAAAGAACACAGCGCTTCTGTGTGACGAGCTACCAGTGAGGGTAAGAAGGGGACCTGGCAAACGCGCGGGTCCCCTTTTCTCGTCGACCGTCGAGTCTTCAAGCAACACGCTGTGTCACATGAATTGGGAGGTTCCATGCAGTTGACGATTGGCTCGAATCGGCTATGCAATACCGATGGCATCATCAGCATACGGGGCAGTCAACAGATTGCCCTGGAGTGGGGACCGTACGATGCCGAGCTGATGCTCACTATGGATCTCTACGCCGCCGGAGGTCAACACGTGGCGAGACTACGGCGCAATCAGTGGACGTTCAACGACCACGGTCGTTTCGACTTCGCGGTCAACGAGAGGGGCTTCAATCTCGTCGACACCAGATCGAGTCAGACAATTTTGGAGGCTCGAGTCGTAGGATCAGATTCGGTCGTGATCACCCAGGGGGCATTCTACAGCTCTGCTGGTCACGAGATCGAGATCACGACGGAAGACTGGAGCG
>JBDGXD010000179.1:0-15505 GCA_039584755.1 Gemmatimonadota bacterium | reverse complement strand
TCTGGAACCGGACGTTCTTCCCCAACGTTTATCCCACTGGAAGTTGTCCGATCACTGTCACACCGGTCTGACACAGTTTAGGTTCTATGGTCTCATCTATCAGGGAGTTGGGCTCAGTGGACGAGTTGTTTGCCGTTCTCAAACAGAGGCTAGCCGATCAGTATACGCTCGAGCGCCCAATCGGGAAGGGCGGAATGGCCACCGTGTACCTGGCCCGGCAGTTGCACCCTGCCCGCAAGGTCGCGATCAAGGTATTGGACCCCAAGCTGAGCGGCCAGATCGGTCGGGAACGTTTTCTGCGCGAAGTGGAGATTGCATCGCAGCTCACCCACCCACACGTCGTGCCGATCTTCAGCGCTGGTGAGCGTGGGGGGCTGTTCTATTACGTGATGCCCTTCATAGCCGGTCAATCCTTACGACAACGCCTGGTGAGCGAAGGTTCGCTCCAATTGGATGACGCGATGCACATCGCACTCGATGTGGCGGATGCATTGGAGTATGCACACAGTGTGAGCATCGTACATCGGGACATAAAGCCCGAGAACATCATGCTATCCGGCGGCCACTCTCTGGTGACGGATTTCGGGATCGCAAGGGCGTTGAGCGCAGCCTATGCCAGTGGACCGAGTCTCACCATTGCGGGCCTGCCCATTGGAACTCCGGGCTATATGAGTCCCGAGCAGGCCTCGGCCGGTGAAGTCGATGAGCGCTCGGACATATACAGCCTTGCGTGTGTGATTTCCGAAATGCTCTGCGGAGAGCGACCGGTTCTCGGCCAAGAACAGCGTCTCCTGACTCCGCAGAACTCCTCTGCGATCCCGGATGGATTGGCTCGGGTTCTACAGGAAGCCCTCGCATGGGACCCTGCAAAGCGGTACGCGTCCACCAGCGACTTCGCCGGGGCTTTGACAGCCGCACACACAGGCCACGGACCGCATACAGCACATCGGTTCACCCCTACTCCACCGCAGGAGGTTCCTCGCAAGTCCATTGCCGTGCTTCCATTCGCCAACATGAGTGCCGACCCAGACAACGAGTACTTCAGTGACGGGATCACGGACGACATCATCTCGCAACTGACCAAGATTACCGACCTCAAGGTCACCTCGCGCACGTCAGTCATGCAGTACAAGGGAACCGCCAAGAACCTGCGCGACATTGGGTTCGAGCTGGGCGTGGCACACGTCCTCGAGGGCAGCGTGCGTCGGGCGGGCAATCGGGTTCGAATCGTATCCCAGTTGATAGACACTCAGAGCGACGGGCATCTCTGGTCCGAGACCTACGATCGCGATCTGACCGATATCTTCGAGATCCAGAGTGACGTCGCGGGTCAGATCGCCAATGCCTTGCAGACGACACTCTCGCCCACAGTCGAGGCCAGCATCAAACGCAGGCCAACAGAGAACCTCGAAGCGTACAATCTGTACCTGCGTGGGGTGTACCAGTGGAATCAGTTCACCACTGAGAGCAACGCCAAGGCGCTCAGGAGTTTCGAGGAAGCAATCGCCCTCGACCCGGAGTTCGCACTGGCGTACACAGGTCTGGCAAACTCCCATTTCTCGATCGCTCTGGGCGCCGGTCAAGGCGACATGAGCCCCAATGAAGCCTTCCCCTATGCCAAACAGCTTGCGGAAAAGGCCCTCGAAATCGACAGCACGATTGCCGACGCATACGCTACGCTGGGATCTGTGTTCTTCTGGTACGACTGGGACTGGGATGCCGCCGAGGAGTGCTTTGTAAAGGCCATGGCGATCGGATGCGGTTGCATGGAACCGAGTCTCAAGTACGGGTTCTACCTGGCCGGGATGGGACGGAGCGATGAGGGGATTGCAACAATCAAGAAGGCTCGTGAACTGGACCCCATATCGCTCATCGTCAATACACATTTGGGGCATCACTACTACTGGGCTCGACAACACGACCGGGCCGAGACTCAGTTCCTCAGGACGCTCGAGATCAACCCCAACTTCCCTCCAGCGCGCTACGGCCTGGCGTGGAGCTACCTGATGAAGGGTGAAGCCGAGAAGGCTATCGCGCACATCGAGGAAACCGTAAGACTCGGGGGCAAGTTCCGTGACGCGGCTGCCGGACTCGCGTATGCCAAAGCGCAGGCCGGCCTCACCCAGGAAGCTCATGTCGTGCTGCGGGACCTACTAGAGGTCAAGGCGTCAAAAGACCAGTACGTATCGAGCCGTGCCATTGCGGCAGTGTACGCCGGGTTGGGCGACTCCGGGTTGGCTCTCGACTGGCTCGAGCGGGCATATCAAGAGCGGGCGGCGTGGTTGTCATTCTTGAAGGTCGAACCGATTTGGGACCCCATCAGAGATGAGCCGCGGTTTCGGGAAATCGTGGCGAAGATCGGTCTCTAAGGAGTCAGCGCCACCCCGATGGATTGCAGGATCGGCTCTAACACCAGCCATGTCGTCTCCGCCATTATCTGCTGTCCTTCGGCCGTGGGATGGATCCCGTCTGCCTGATTGAGTTCCGGTATCCCCGCCACACCTTGCAGGACGAAGGGGATCAGAACCGCCTCGTTCTCCCGCGCGACGTCCACAAACACATTGCGGAAAGCCGCTGTGTAGTCCGGCCCCAGATTCGGTGGTGCCTCCATTCCGGCGATGACGATCACTGCTGCGGGATAGACCGCAAGCGTTCGGTCGATGATGGACTGCAGATTGGTCCTCAGAACAGCCACGTCCTGTCCCCGCAACCCGTCGTTGGCACCCAATTCGAGGACCAATACAACGACAGGCAGCCGCAGCAACCAGTCGATGCGGCGCACACCCCCCGCTGACGTTCCCCCACTCTCGCCGGCATTCACTACCCGGAAGGTCAATCCCGCAGAATCGATCAACTGCTGGATCAAGGCTGGATAAGCCAGATCAACGCCAACTCCAATACCTGCGGTGAGACTGGTACCCAGAAACAGTACCACCGGTCGATCGTCGTTGCCGCTGGCCACACTGCGCTCAGACCGGGAACCGCTCTGATCAGCCGGCTCACTCGAACATGATGTGCCCGCTACGAGTATTACGATTGCCGGCAGTATCTTACGAATCATGATGATCATTGCCGAAGGTCTGGAACAGACGTACACGAGCCTGGGTCATTCGCTCCAGGTGCTCCACGGAATCAATCTAACGGTGGAGGCCCAGGGATTTGTTGCGATCGTGGGCCCATCCGGAAGTGGGAAGACTACTCTACTGGGCCTGTTGGCCGGCCTCGATGAGCCGACCGCTGGCGTTGTCAAGCTGGACGGCCAGGATCTCGCCGGTCTAACCGAGGATGATCGCGCCCGGCTTCGAGCCGAGAAAGTAGGCTTTGTCTTTCAGAACTTTCAATTGATTCCGACACTCACGGCACTTGAGAACGTGCTGGTGCCAGTCGAACTGCGTCGTATCCTGACAGATCGGCCGGTTGGGGACGAAGCAGCGCGCGCCAAGAACCTCCTCACGCGCGTGGGTCTCGTAGATCGGACGCATCACTATCCAGCCCAACTTTCTGCCGGCGAGCAACAGCGAGTTGCTCTTGCACGGGCGTTCGCGAACGAACCCAAGATTCTCTTCGCGGACGAGCCTACCGGAAATCTAGATGCTGAGACTGGATCGAAGGTGATTGACCTGCTGGTGCGACTCAACGGTGAGGAGCAAGCGACACTCGTGTTGGTGACTCACGACGATGCTCTGGCAAACCGGGCTCATCGTGTGGTTCGCATCTCCGGGGGCAGGATCGTCGCCGAGCAGAGCACAGAACTCCGGTGAAAACCCCTTTCGCCATCATCATGGCTCGGCGGGAGAGTCGTTCGAGTCGCCGCCGACTCGGATTGTACATGGGGTCGATCAGTGTAGGCGTCGCCGCCCTGGTCGCCATCAACTCCTTTCGGGTGAACGTTACCGAGGCGATCCACGACGAATCACGCGCGTTGCTGGGTGCCGACCTCGAGCTGCGATCGCAGCAACCGTTTACTGATTCCGTACAAACGCTCATCGACTCGCTCGAGTCGACCGGTACGGGCATATCGTACGTAACGAACTTCGCTTCGATGGCGCTGGCAAGAAGAACGGGCAAGACCCGGCTCGTGGAGGTACGGGCGGTAACCGGAACATTTCCCTATTACGGCAGTATCGAGACCGACCCGCCGGAACGGTGGAGCTCGCTCCAGAGCGCTCGATTCGCGCTGGTGGATCCAGCCGTATTGGTACACCTCGAAGTTGCGGTGGGCGACACGCTTTCGATCGGGACCGGGGCATTCGTGATTGATGGTGTGCTTTCCAAGGTTCCCGGAGAATTCTCGGCATTTTTCGCGGCGTTTGGTGGACGCGTCTACATACCGGCCACCTATCTGGATGAGACCGGGCTGCTGACTACAGGCAGTCGCACCGTGTACCGTGCGTTTCTGGCCTTCGATGGCGAAGACTCACTGGACGACTTCATAGAGTCTCATGCTGAGTTGTTGCGCGATCAGCAGGTGCGCTACGATACCGCAACCGAACGCGAGCAAGATTTCATCGAGGCCATGGATCTGATGTCCCGCTTTCTCGGGCTGGTGGGTCTGATCGCCCTATTACTCGGCGGCATCGGTGTGGCCAGTGCTGTCCACGTGTTCGTCAAGAGCCGGCTTCCGACTATTGCCGTACTCAGGTGCCTGGGAGCACCACAACCCACCGTGTTCTCCATTTACCTGCTGCAAGCGGGCTTGCTGGGAGTATTGGGTTCAGCGGTTGGCGTTGTGCTGGGAGTCATGGTTCAAATGAGCCTTCCTCGAGTTCTCCGCAATTTCCTGCCGCTTGAAGTACCTGTGGCCCCGGAATGGCCCATACTCGCCACTGGGCTCGGTATCGGTGCTTGGGTCGCGGTGGTTTTTGCACTGCTTCCACTCTTGGAAGTCCGCAACGTGTCTCCCCTCCAGGCTCTGCGTCGCGAATACGACACCTCCGTGCGGCGTGGCAAACAGCGATTAGCAGCTTACGCGGCGATCGCTGCGACGATAGTTGGTTTGAGCATGTGGCAGGCTCCCAATTGGGCAACCGGCCTGGCATTCGCGGTCGCTCTCTCTGGAACGACGCTGTTGTTGTGGTTGACAGCATGGCTCGTAATGAAGGGCGTACGCAGGTTTTTCCCTCGGATGGCACCTTACGTGGTGCGACAGGGCATAGCAAACCTGTACCGGCCACACAACCAGACTGTCGCGATAACGCTCGCTATCGGTTTCGGTGTCTTCCTGATTGCTACCTTGTACGTCTCCCAACGCAATCTGCTACGACAAGTCCAACTAGATGCCTCTCCTGATCGACCCACCCTGATGCTATTTGACATCCAGCGAGATCAGAAGGACAGCGTAGAGCAGATCATTACGGGAAGTGGTTTCCCATTGCTCGGGACAACTGCGATCGTGCCCGGGCGCATCTCACAGGTAAACGGCCGCAGTACCAGGCAGATCCTCGCCGACACTGTCAACCCACCCCGCACCCGCTGGCCGCTCAACCGAGAGTACATGAACACCTACAGGGATACGCTGGTTGGATCCGAAAAGCTCGTCGCTGGTAAGTGGTGGGGGGCAGAGGAGGCAGAGGGGCCTTCCGGTCTCCCTCGTATCTCGCTTGAGCAAGACCTGGCCCGGCAGCTCGATGTCGGACTCGGGGAACGAATAACGTGGGATGTTCAGGGGGTGGAGATCGAGACAGTTATCGCGAGTCTGCGTGAGGTGGACTGGGCCCGGTTTGAGACCAACTTCTTCGTGGTGTTCGAACCCGGCGTGCTCGACGACGCACCCCAGACTTTCGTGGCTCCCACTCGAGTGCCCGACGCCGTCGATCGGGCGGAGTTGCAGCGCGACCTGGTACTGGCGTTCCCCAACGTGTCGTCAATGGACCTTACGGCCGTACAGGAAGTCGTCGAAGCGATTCTCGGAAGCGTGGCGTTTGCCATACGTTTCATGGCGCTCTTCAGTATTGCAAGCGGAGTGATCGTGCTGATCGGAGCGTTGGCGACCTCCCGCTACCACCGGGTGCGCGAGAGTGTGTTGCTTCGAACACTCGGTGCCCGGAAACAGCTGATCAGTCGCATCTTGGCCACCGAGTACGCCTCACTCGGCATTCTGGCGGGTCTATTCGGGACCATATTCGGAGTAGTCGCCGGTTGGATCGCTGTCACATACATGTTTCAGCTCAGCTTCAGCGCCCCTCTGCTCCCTCTCCTCGTGTTATGGGTCGGTACGGCTCTCGTCACCACCGCGATCGGCCTGTTCAACTCCCGGGATGTGTTCAAGAAACCACCCCTGGCAGTCATCAGGGAGATGAGCGAGTAGGAGTCCACACCCCGCGCTTGCAAGCTCAAGACCTGAAAGGCATACTCCTCCATACCGCAACCCATTCCGGGAGGTATCATGCGTAGCGTCAAGACGGCCCTTTGTCTTGTGCCACTGCTGTTGGTGGCCACTTCCCACATGGTAGCGCAGCAGCAATTGGACCGGCTCACATTAGACCTGTACCTAGAATGGGAGAGCGTGAGCGACCCACGGGTATCCCCCGACGGTGAGCAAGTCATCTACACACGTCGTTGGATCGACAAGATGAGCGACCGGTGGGAATCGTCCCTCTGGATCATGAACGTCGACGGCAGTCGGAACCGGTTCCTGACCGAAGGATCGTCGCCCCGTTGGTCACCCGACGGGACCAGGATCGCATTCTTGCGTCAGGGCGACCCCGAGGGCACTCAGGTCTTCGTCCGTTGGATGGACGCCGAAGGCGCTACAACCCAGGTAACGCGCGTCGAGAAATCCCCGAGCAACATCACGTGGTCCCCTGCCGGGGACCGCATTGCTTTCACGATGCAGGTACCCAGCAACGAGTCCTGGAGCGTCAAGCTACCAGGCCGACCGTCAGGTGCCAAATGGACTGATGACCCCAAGGTCGTTACCAGGCTGAACTACCGCCGAGATCGCAGGGGGTACGTCGACGACTCGCACCAACACATCTTCGTGGTACCGGCAACTGGGGGAACACCACGTCGCCTGACAGAGGGTGACTGGAACCACGGCACACCCCGGTGGACTCCCGACGGAACCGAGTTGCTGTTCTCCACCCTGCGCGTCGACGACTCCGAGTACCAATGGAGAGAATCAGAGATCTATGCTGTGGATGTCACCAGCCGCGAGGTCAGGTCACTGACGAGGCGTTATGGTCCCGACGGAAACCCAGTCCCATCTCCCAATGGCCAGCTGGTCGCGTACACGGGATACGATTGGACCGACGACACGTATATCACGAGCAACCTGTACGTGATGGGGATTGATGGTTCAGACCCGCATGTGATAGCAAGTGACCTCAATGGTTCACCCAGAAACGTCATCTGGGCACCGGACGGCGGCGGCGTTTATTTCAGTGTCAGCCAATTGGGCACCACCAATCTCCATTTCGCGTCCGTGGGCGGCAACGTAACTGACGTCACACAGGGTGACCACAGGCTTTCGGTCTCAACGATTTCCAATCGCGGTTTAGCCGTTGGCACACTCTCGGGCTACCACGACCCGGGCGACGTCGTGACATTCAATATCCGCGATCTCAGTATCAGCAAACTCACCGACGTGAACGGCGACGTACTACTCGGCCGGCAACTTGGCACAGTAGAAGAGATATGGTACCCGTCCGTCGACGGACTGGAGATTCAGGGATGGATCATCAAACCTCCCGATTTCGACTCAACCAAGCGATACCCACTGATCCTCGCGATCCACGGTGGGCCACATGGGATGTATGGCGTGGGCTTCAACTTCGCGTGGCAGAATCACGCGGCGAACGGATACGTGGTTCTCTATACGAATCCGAGGGGCAGTTCGGGATACGGCAGCGCTTTCGGCAATGCGATCAAACGCGCTTATCCCGGAATGGACTACGATGATCTCATGACCGGTGTCGATAGCATCATCAATCGTGGCTACATCGACACTGACAATCTGTTCGTATATGGCGGTAGCGGTGGAGGTGTCCTCACCTCGTGGATCGTGGGCCACACCGACAGGTTCGCTGCAGCATCAGCCAACTACCCGGTAACGAACTGGCTTTCGTTCGTGGGCACCACCGACGGGTCAAGTTGGTATCGCAATTTCGACCGACTTCCCTGGGAGGACCCGTCAGAGCATCTGCGCCGCTCGCCGCTGATGTACGTTGGCAATGTCACGACACCTACGATGTTGATGACTGGTGAAGACGATCTCAGAACACCAATCTCACAGACGGAGGAGTTCTACCAGGCACTCAAGCTGCGGAAGGTCCCGACTGTGATGATCCGGTTCAAGAGCGAGTGGCACGGCACCAGCAGCAAGCCATCCAACTTCATGCGCTCCCAGCTATACCTGAGAGGATGGTTCCGGAAACATTCGACAAAGGAGAAGCCAGTCAGCTGAATGTTAGCCCAAAGCCTGGACCAGACCTGAGTGAGCATTCTCGGTCGCAGTAGAGGGTACAACTAGTCGTCCGGGCTGCCGGGCAGCTAGATTCTCCCTATGGCCAAACCTCGCAAGGACCTCATTGTCGTCGGGGATCGCGTCCTGGTAGTTCCGGAAGAGGGTGAGGAACGAACCAACGTTGGGCTCTACCTGCCACCAACGGCTGTCGACCGCCAGACTGTTCAGAGCGGACGCATCATCGCGACGGGGCCGGGGACTCCTTTGCCGGACCCCACACAGCTGGAAATTCGTGCCGATGCAGGCCCAGGTGGGTGACTACGCGCTGTTCTTCCGGAAGGCCGCAGTGGAGATTTCGTATGAGGACAAGAGATACCTCGTAATTCCCCAGGCGGCGATCCTCGTGCTACTGCGGTCGAAGAACCCGCTGGACGATTTGTGATCTCGAACCGGCCAACAATATGACCAACGTCTCTCGGGGCGAATCCACTGTAGTCTTCCTTTGCGTGGCCAACTCTGCGCGCAGTCAGATGGCGGAGGGCTTGGCACGCGCGTCTGCCCCCCCTGGATGGCGGGTCTTCAGTGCTGGTTCTCAACCAACGGTGTTGCATCCTCTGGCAGTCGAAGTAATGCGTGAGATCGGCATCGACATCACAGCTCACCACTCCAAGGGCCTGGATGAGATCCCACTTGCAGAGGCTGACTTCGTCATTACCTTGTGCGCCGAAGAAGTCTGCCCGGTAGTCGGCGGCAGCGCGAACAAGCTGCATTGGCCGCTGCCAGATCCAGCTGGTCAGGGGGAAATGATCCGCTACCAGGTCGAAGCGTTTCAAAACACCCGAGACGAGATCGGGCGCAGGCTAGCCTCGTTCTGGCAGGACAAAGCTGGTTTGGCGACTCAATGACGTTGCTCGCCGTAATCATGGTCGTTGTCCTTGTGCTCGCGGTTTTCCTGATCGTACCCAGGCGAAAGACCAGCGCAGCATTCCGCAATGGGACACACACCGCCGTGGTAGGAGACGCGGACGAGCTGGCCCGGGCCGAAAAAGAGCTGGCGGAACTAGATGCCATGGCAACTCCCAACGACGCTGTGGAAGATCTCCCCGACTGGGGACCAGGCGCTCCCAAGTATCGCCGGGATGCGTCTTAGATAGGGCCCGCTCGATGTCCACCCGCATGGCTCAGTTGTCACGCGCCTGCGCCTCAAGGCGTCTGGATTCCCCCCCCAGAGCGATCTCGAGTATCTACGCACTTGTTGTATCAGCCGTATTGGCAAATACCGTTGCCGCACAGACCGTTGCGGATTACATCACTCTTGGTGATAGCCTGTACGATGCGATGAGGCCCGGAGATGCGTTGGAGCAGTACCGTGCGGCACTGTTCATTGACGTGGCGAACTACGAAGCCCTGTGGAAACTTGCCCGAGCGGAAGTGGATGTGGCAAAACAGCTCGTCTCAGAGCAAGAAGAGGAGCGCCGTGACGAGCTCTATCACGATGCCTGGATATACGCGGCCGAGGCGGTCCGTATAGACTCTCTTGGGGCAGACGGCCACTTCATGTTGGCCCAGCTACTGGGAAGGCTCTCGAGAACCAAGGGTGGCAAGGAACGGGTCCGCTTTGGGAAAGAGATTTACAGTGAGGCCGCGCTTGCAGTGCAGTTGGATTCCCTGCACGACGGGGCCTACCACGTCTTGGGAGCCTGGCATGCCGAGATCAAGCGGCTGTCCGGAATCACCAAGTTCTTCGCCAAGACGTTCCTGGGCGGTGGGTTCATGGGTATGGCCAGCTGGGATTCGGCCGTTGTCCATCTGGAACGGTCGGTCGAACTCAAGCCCGAGTATATCTACCACCGACTCGAACTCGCCGAAGTGTATCTCGACCTCGAACAGTACGCCATGGCGCGGGAGCAGCTCGAGCGGCTGCTAACGCTACCGAATGGGGATGTGCTCGACCCGATGCACAAAGAGACGGCCACTCGTCTGCTGGACGAGATCAAAGACAAGAGCTAGAAACCAGGCCACCAGAAGGCTATCTGCCTCGTGACCGTCGCAGACGGCGTCTCATCTTGCGGCGTTGCTTTCCCAGTTCACGCCGGGCGTCCCCGCGCCAATCGTCCAGTTGATCACGCGCATCATCCTGAATGTCCCGGATGCCTCGTGAGATACGCTTGCGAACCACCTCACCTCGCTCAGGCGCCACGAGAAACGCGATCCCCGCACCGACCAACGCTCCGATGACCAGGCCTGCGGCGAAGCCTCTCAGTCCCAGCATTCCATCAAACTCCTCGTACTCCTCCAGATCTTCATCGAGGTCTTCGTCTTCCAGATCCTCGTCGACCAACTCGATGTCTTCATCATGATTGTGCTTCATCGTACGCTCCCGCCGACCTTTGGCCGGCTGATTGCATCAGGCCTTCGACTACATCGATTGTCTTTGGCACTCAGGCCACCATGAGCACCGCGCGCTAGCTTGCTTGCTATGTTATTGTCATTCTAGCTCCTTGACGGACGTCCGTCGAGGTCAGCAAACTTCAGCATCCCTTTGACGGTACCCTAGGTACCCGAGACTATCATGCCCGATCCCAACAATTCCGAGTCAACCGGCGAACCCGATCAGCCAAGATCTCGAATTCAGGAACTCGAGCACGAGCGCAAGCTTTTGCTCGCCGTTGTCGACATACTGCAGGACATCTCCGGGACGCTCCATTTCGTGGATATCCTGCAAGTTATCGCGCGCAAGCTTGGTGAAACGTTCGGATTAGACCGCTGTTCCATCTTCTTGATCCAGCATGGCACGGACAAGGCACGCCTGGTAGCCTCCTATGAGGACCCATCTATCCGCAACTACCTCGTCGACGTCGACCGTTATCCGGAACTCAAACATGCTTTGGAATCCGGAGAGACCGTGTTCATTCCGGATGCCACCAACGATCCCAACCTGAAGCATGTAAAAGGGGTGCTGAGGAACCGTAAGGTCCAGAGCATCACGGTGGTTCCGATCATGTGGCGCGGATCGTCGATCGGTGCAATCTTCCTGAGAACTTTCCGCGACGGACCCACTTTTTCAGACGCGGACGTCCACTTCACGCAGATAGTGGCCGGGCTCGCGGCCAAGACGTTGCGCAATGCGTTCCGGTACGAACAGCTCGTGAGACGCCAATCGGAAGCGTCGGCGAAGACCCGCACCGCAGACTTTGAGCGTATTGCTCTCGTGGGATTCCTGAGACGCTTGCTCGACGCCTACATGAACCGAGAGGGAGCGTGGGGTGAGGGGGTACTTTCGAAGACTTCTGGGGAGGAACTCGACCGCCTGGTCGACGTGGCCATGACGGTTGTCCAGGAAGAAGCCAAGGGGCATTGAGGCTTGCGCAGCACCGAGCGTTCGTTCTATGTTGCCCCCGGACAGAAAGTGACCTGGTGAGATGACAACGCCTGCATTGACCAATGAAATAGTCGCTGTTGGGAGTGGCGCCCTGCACACGTTGCGCCGCGCCCTTTCACGAGACCTGGGTGACCGCGCGGCTGTTTGCCTGCAGGAAGCTGGATATGCGGCCGGAGAGCAGATGTACGACAGCTTTCTCACCTGGTTGCCCATACATGCGTCGGTCGAAGATCCGGCCGATTTGGATGCTGCAGTCTTGGGTGAGGTTCTCTCCGCGTACTTTGAGCAGTTGGGGTGGGGTCAGATTTCGATTGAGCCGGCAGGTCGAGCTGCACTTTCCATCACTTCAGCGAATTGGGCCGAAGCGGAGCCGGATCAAGACGCCACACTCCCTTCCTGCTATATAGCGTCCGGGCTGTTCGCCGACTTCATGGGCCGGTTATCGGGCACGCCTGTTGCGGTCATGGAAGTCGAGTGTCGTACCATGCAACAGCCACATTGCCGGTTCTTGGTCGGCGCTCCCGAAATCATGGAAGCCGTCTACGAGGCGTTGGCGGCCGGCAGCGACTACGAGTCGGCACTTCCTACCTAGGATTATTCGCCTGACTGCTCCCCCAGCTTGTCCGCGTAGTCGGGACGAACGATCAACTCTCCATCAACTATGATCTCCCTGTCCCACGGGAGAATAATGAAGGCTTCGGTGGCCATCGCGCAGTAGTCGGGCTCGTACGCACCTGTGCGCAACGAAACCGCCGTCCGAACCTCGGCCGGTGCCAACTTCTTCACAGCTGAGATTGCCAACTTCAGCGTATCACCGGTGTCACAAGTTTCGTCTACCAGAAGCACTCGGCGTCCAGTGACGCTTGGAGGCGGTTCGGTCACCAATGTGGGACGGACGGCCGCGCCAATGCGAGTCACACTCATCGACGCGAAATCACGTTGAAGAATCGAAGCGACCACTGCCCCAGGGATAACGCCAGCCTTCGCAATCCCTAGCACCAACTCTGGCTCAAAGTTGCCGGAGATTCTCAGCGCCAACGCACGGCACAACTCGCCGAACAGCGCCCAGTCGATTTCGAGGACGTCCTTGTGGTCGTTGCTGGCAGGGATGGGGGGCACACGATGAACGTAGTCGGCTAACGGGGAGAGGTGAAGGGCTGGGATGAGAGAAGAGGCAGTTGGAGACAGTGGAGGCACTGGGGGCAGAGGCGGCAGCAAGACTGCGTGCCAACGACCTCCGCCCACACTGCCCCAGCTACTCTCTACCCCTTCGCGTTGCCACACCACCACGCACCGAATATCTTGGGGCTACTCATGCCTTTCTGGAAACGTCTCTTCTCACGCCGCCGGGGCACCGATCTCAAGCCGCAGCGCCTCGACTACCTCAACGAGGCGTTGGCTCTGGAGCGTCAAGGTGACTACGACGCGGCACTGACATCATATCGGCTGGCCTTGCGTGACCATCCGGCAGATCTCCGGGTGCTTCAGAACATGGCGATCGCGTACACCAAGACCAACCGTCATGACGAGGCTATCAGGTACTATCGGCGAGCCCTCGAAGTCGACGACACGTTGGCAGGAGCCCACTACGGGCTAGCGTTCCTTTTGCTCCGCCGTGGCGACACGGAGTATGCTGGAAAGCACCTGCGGATCTTTCTCGCTCGCCCCCCGCGGGGCCCTGATGCCGCCAAATGGATCGAGCACGCACAGCAGGCACTTGCCGAGATTGAACCGGAGGAGGGATCCTGAGACGATACGTCACTCTTGCGGTTTGCCTAGCAGCCTGCAGTACGATCACCGGCGATTCGGACAAGCCAACTGGTTTGGTCATCCAGGGATTGCCCCAACGCAGCCTAGAGGTCGGAGATACCCTGACCCTGGTCGCAACAGCGATCAACAACGCCGGTGATACCATCCCTGATGCCGGCATTGTCTGGATCATAGTTGATAGCGACACTGGGCAACTTGGTTTCACTCTCGATAGCCTGACCGGCCTCGTGACGGGTTTGGCACCGGGTGAGGGAAGGGTCCGCCCTCGGCTACCAGATGTGTTCACTCTCGCGCTGGTCGATATCTCAGTGACACCGGCCCCCGACTCGGCCGCCGCAGCCGGCAGTCAGCGGATCACCATGGGAGCGAATGACTCGGTGTCTAGCGCAATGGCTGTCTCGGTCTTCGACCTCCCCACTGAATCGAGTACAGCAGTGGCACTCCCCGACAAGCTGGTGCAGTTTTGCGTGGTCGACCCCGCGCCCGGTTCGTCCGGTGCGGCCGGGATCTACCTCACGACGAGCGAGAGCGATCAGCAGGGAGAGGAACAGCACCAGATCGCAGTCAGAACAGATCAACAAGGCGTGGCGCAAGCTGTAGTGAAGCGAATTGCCGATTTCGCTTTGCCAGATAGCGCGGTGGTTGACGCCACGGTCGTGACGGCGGTTGGCGACACCGTGACGGGATCGCCCGTGAGATTCGTGGTACTCTTCGGCGCCGGCTGAAATCCGCAACGAAACGGGGAGGTAGGCAGTGAAGTCACCTGAAAATCTCACACAGCTGTTCTTCAACGCCATCGATCGTTTCAGCTCGAAGCGAGCAGCCCTGAGATACAAGCAGGACGGCGCCTGGCACGACATCACCCATTTCGAGCTGGCGCGGCAAGTACGTCATGCGGCATTGGGCTTGATCGAGCTGGGCACCAAACCGGGAGACAAGGTTGCGATCCTGTCGGCAAACCGACCGGAATGGGCGGTGGCCGACTACGCCTGCCTAACCGCGTGTTGTGCCGATGTGCCGGTCTACCCAACGATCCCACCCGCGCAGGTTGCCTATATCCTGAACGATGCGGGTGCTTGCGCCGTTTTCGTAGCAGACCGGGAGCAGTACGAGAAGATAGAGATCAGACGAAAAGACACCCCGGGCGTACGACACATCATCGCGTTCGATGAGGACGTTGAGGGGCCTGACGTCATTAGCCTGCAACAACTCATTCAACAAGGAGCGGCGGGTGAGTCGAAGTACCCTGACTACAGGGAGACAGCGTGCTCGGTCGATCCCGATTCACTCGCCACGTTGATCTATACATCTGGCACTACTGGAGATCCCAAGGGCGTAATGCTGAGCCACCACAACATCACGTCCAACGTAATCGCGGCACTTAAGGTGATTCAAATTGGGCCGGACGATAGCTGTCTTTCTCTGCTACCGCTGTCGCACAGCTTCGAGCGGATGGCAGGTCACTACATCATGCTCCATGCGGGTACGACCATCAACTATGCGGAAAGCGCAGAGCAGGTACCGGCCAACCTACTCGAGACCAAGCCTAGTATCGTTCTGTCAGTTCCACGGCTCTTCGAGAAGATCTACGCCCGCGTGTTGGAAAACGCGATGGCTGGCAGTGCCCTCAAGCGACGGATCTTCTTCTGGGCCAGACGGACTGCGGAAGCCTGGGGTGATTTGAAACTCGCGGGAAGTACCGTACCGTTCCGTCTGGCTACCCAGAAGAAGCTGGCTGACAGACTGGTGTTTGCCAAACTGAAGGCTCGTACTGGTGGTCGGATTCGCTTTTTCGTTTCGGGAGGTGCGCCGCTCTCGCCCGAGATCGCCCGGTTCTTCTACGCGGCCGGCATCCCGATAATCGAAGGGTACGGACTCACGGAAACCTCTCCACTGATAGCTGTGAACCCACTCAAGGCACCGCGAATAGGCACGGTTGGACCGGCCGT
>JBDGXD010000178.1:0-10430 GCA_039584755.1 Gemmatimonadota bacterium | reverse complement strand
GAGGAAGACGGAGGAGGGGAAACGGGCAAAGTTCTATGAGACGACCCGAAAGGGACGGCGCGCACTGTCGAGTGAGTTGGAGTCTTGGGTCGCAAGCACCCGGGCGATGCTCTCGCTCCTCGAGGTCCCTACGGAGCAAGTGATATGAAACGCCCCCGGCTGAAGCGGCTCTTTCACTGGGACCGGTTCGGGAAAAAAATGGAGGAGAGTCTGGATGAGGAGGTCAACTTCCATCTGGAAACCAGGATCGAGCAGTTGGTTGCCGAGGGGAAAACCGCAAAGGAGGCGCGGGAAGAGGTTCTGAGGCAATTCGGCGACCCGGAGTCGGTGGTCCAACGCTGCCGCCGGATCGATCGGGGCGGCATGCGACGCCGGTTCATGCGCGAATTCTTCTACGACATGCTCAATGACGTTCGCTTCGCATTCAGGAGCCTGCGCAGAGCCCGCGGCTTCGCAATTGTAGCGGTCCTCTCCCTCGCCGTGGGGATCGGGGTGAACACCGCCCTGTTCACTGCGATTCATGCCGTCTGGCTTGCCCCGGTTCCGGGTGTGACAGGCCATGACCGCATCGTCGACATGGTTCCCGTCATCAGGGGAGATGAATACTGGAGTTGGGCATATCCTGATTTTGAGGATGTCAGAGATGCGGACACCCCTTTCGAGGCCCTTGCTGCATGGACCGAGCGGGACGCCACCTTCGGTAGCGAGGAAGGGGGGATGCGGGCCAGGGTGGCTTATGCTACCTCCCAATACTTCCATGTTCTTGGAGCGCTTCCTACGGTGGGCAGGGGGTTTCTGGACTCGGAGGATGGGGGTCCCGGTCAACACCCGGTGGTGGTGCTGAGCCATGACTTCTGGCAAGATCAACTGAGTGGGCGTTCCGACATTCTGGGCCAGTCGCTTCCCCTGGACGGCATTCCCTATACGGTGATCGGCGTGGCGCCGGAGGAGTTCATCGGTGCGCGCGTGAATAGGAGCAGCGTGGACATGTGGGTGCCTCTGTTTCAGCACCCGGATGCGGTCGGCGATGAGTCGGTGTTCAGGAACAGGGGTCTGACCTCGGTTCAGGTACTGGGAAGGCTCCGTCCGGGTGCAACTATGTCCCGAGCCCGGGCCGCGGTTAAGACGGTGTACGCCAGCCTTGCCGCCGAATACCCCGAGACCAACCAGGACCGAACGGTGAAGGCCGTCAGTTATGGGCGCTTCCCAGCCCAGAACCGCATCGGCGACCTAGTTGGCGTAGTCGCAATCTTTGGGCTGTTGGCCGTTCTCCTGCTGATCATCTGCGGCAACCTGGCCGGAATGGCCTTGGCCAGGTCGGCTGCCAGGGAGCAGGAAGTCGCAGTGAGGCTGGCCTTGGGATCGAGCCGTGTCCGCCTGGTGCGGCATCTGATGGTAGAGGCGGTACTCCTGTCCCTGATTGGCTGGGGAGTCGGGACCGCTCTGGCCCTGACGGCAATGACCCGGGTTTCACCCATGGACCTGAACATTTCCGCTCCCGGCGCGACCTTCGAACCCAGCGGCTGGACGTTGGCAATGTCCCTGGGCCTTTCCTTCATAGCGGCCCTGGCATTCGGTCTCCTACCTGCGCTGCGGTTCAGCCGGCCGGAGTTGGTTTCAGCCCTGAAGGACGACAGCGGTGGAGGCGGGCGGCGCGTGGGAAGGCTGCAGCGTTTTGCTGCATCCTCCCAAACCGGCGCGGCCTTTCTGCTGCTCCTGATGGCGGCCCTGTTCCTCCGCTCCCTGACAAATGTGGATGAGAGCCAAATCGGATTCAGGCCGGAGGGCATGGTTGTTACCGACTTCCGGACCGGGGGGACGTTCCTTGGGTTTCTGGACCCTGAGGCCGAGGGTTATCCCAGCATGGCTGAGGGAGGAGCGGCCCTGGTGGACCAGCTGATGGAGTCCATCGGGTCACGTCCGGGCGTAGCAGCGGTGGCCGTGTCGAGCGGTTTCCCGCTGGATCGATGGAGAGCCCATCTTTCAGTCACCGCGGCGGATCAGCCAAGCACAGATTCGACCGGGGTGCGGGTGGATTACACCCTGGCCACCGAAGGGTACTTCTCCACTATCGGCACACCCATGCTGCAAGGCAGAGCTCTGCTTCGAACCGATGACCGGTCGTCCGCCCCGGTGGCGGTCATCACCCGGTCATTTGCGGACCGACTCTGGCCGGGCGAGGACGCCCTCGGCAGGCAGTTCTGGCAGGCCGGTGCCGAGAGCCACACCCCGTGGACCGTCGTGGGAATAGTGGGACACATGGCATCGAGTGCTGCCACGGAAGATCTGCCTCACGTGTTCTTTCCGCTGAGGCAGGCGCGCAGTCCTGCTTTCATCATCTTGGTCCGCTCAGATAGCGATCCGGCGGCACTGGCTGGGCCGGTTCGTGAGGCGCTGCGATCGGTGGACCCCGGCCTACCCAATCCGAGGCTGGTTCCCGCCCAAACTCTGGTGACCCTTGCCTTCCAAGAGCAGCTGACCGGCGGACAGGTTTCCGGGGGTCTCGGCCTACTGGTCCTGCTCCTCTCGGCCATGGGCGTCTACGGGGTAGTGGCCCTTGCGGTAACCAATCGCACCCGGGAGATCGGCCTCCGAATTGCCCTGGGAGCCACCCGGGGGGTGGTCATCCGGGGCGTCTTCGGGGACGCCCTCCGCATGGCTGGGCCCGGGTTGTTGGTAGGGGGCCTTTTGGCAGCCGGAACGGCCGCGGCATTGCGCTCCACGCTCCTGGGGCTGAGCCCCGTCGATCCCATCTCCTTCCTTTCCGTCGCAGTGTTGCTGCTATTCGTGGTTATCACTGCTAGCTTGGCCCCGGCGCTGAGAGCATCAGCAATCCACCCGATGGAGGCCCTGAGAGAAGAATGACGGTCGGTTGGAAGGCCGACCGTTTGTGCATGCCTTAGACTGGAGGATTCTCAGACTGAGGACCAACGCCCCGTTGCCAGCTCCTGCGCTGCGGCGCAGTGACCCACTGCAGTCGCTCACCACGTCGTTGGCCATCTCGGCGGGCGCCCCCCGGCTCGCTACAGGCACTTGTGCAGCAGGCGATACGTCTTGGCCGGTCGGCCACCGAACGCACTGATGATATGCCGCACTCGTTCGTTGGACGACTGGACCAGCGAGAGTTCGGCGGACTCGATGCCCGACGCGCGCGCGGCAGTCGCCACTTGGTAGGCAAGTAGCGCCGCTATCCCGCGGCCGGCAAACTGAGGCAACACACCAAGGAGTATGAACCGCGCAGATCGGATGTGCGGCACGGCGCGCGCCAGACGCAGCCAACCGAACGGCAACAGGCGCCCCCGTGCTGTCGCGAGCACCTCGTTGATGTCGGGAAGCGCCAGGGCGAAGCCGGCGACGCGGCCATCCACTTCGGCAAACACCGCCAACTCCGGTCGATAGAAGCGACGGAAGTCACGGGCTCGGTGCAGGTACTCATCCCATCTGAGCGGGACGTATCCCCACACGTCGGCGAACGATGCATTGTACGCGTCGAGTAGGGTGCGGCCCTCCTCGACGAAATGCCTGGGATCGGAATGACGCAGCTGGACCGACCCCTGATCAATCCGGTGCAAGATCCGCTGGACGGCAGGTGACATCGGTCGGTCTAGGTCCCAGCTGAACGAATGATAGTCCATCCGTTGTTCATAGCCTGCTCCGCTCAATAGCGTCTCGTACCAGGGCGGATTGTATGGCGACAACAGCATCGGCCGCGAGCCGAATCCTTCGACCAGGAGGCCGACCTCATCGTGCATGGTCAGGTTCACTGGTCCAAATACGTGAGTCACGCCGCGCGCCTGTAACGCCAACTCGGCGTGTCTGAGGATTGCATCGGCGACGGCATGGTCGTCGATACATTCGAGGAATCCGAAGAACCCCGAGCGTGGCTCCCACCGGGCTGCGAAGCTTTCGTCCACGGTGGCCGCGACTCGCGCCACGACTTCTCTCCCGCGCCGTGCCAAGAAACGCTCCACCCACCGGTGCGCCAACGTGGGGTTGTGTCTCACGGACCATCGTCGCCGCTCAGCGTATTTGAGGGGTGGCACCCAGTGCGGATCGCCGCGATAAAATGCGTACGGTAGATCACAAAACGCGTGGTGGTCGAGTACTGATCGCACCTTGGTGACTGTGACCGCTGTTGTCGACATGAAACCCAGCTTACGGCGCACGTCTGGAAGAGTCAAATGGCAGTATCGTGCCGACCCGAACGTCGAGTGCTGTTTAGACCAAGTGCCCGGACCGCTTGGTTGAGCTAATGGACCGCAGAGCCTCGCAGCTCATGCGGTTTACGTTTTCTTGACGACCGGCAGGCGACACTACAGGAGCACTGTGGGCGACGAGGCACGTTGTGGCCGCCCAACTATCAACCAAGCGGGATTCCGGACAGCAGGCTGCTGATGGCCAACGAACCACAGGGTACCTCGTTACCGCAGCAACCCCCGAGGCGCTACCACGAGCTGGATAGCCTCCGGGGCTGCATGATGATGCTCGGCGTCGCCCTCCACGCGGCGGTGGCCTACATGCAAACACCTCTGGGCGAGCTGTGGGGCTACCAGGACGCCCAGTCGCTCGGCGGGTTGGATGTGTTCGTGGCGTTTGTGCACACATTTCGCATGCCAGTGTTCTTCGCCCTAGCAGGTTTCTTCGCGGCACTGCTGTACCGACGGCGCGGTGTGCGCCGCATGCTTCGAAATCGAGCGCAGCGCGTGCTCGGTCCCCTGGTCATCGGATGGTTCGTGCTGTTTCCACTCACTGTCGGCGGGTTCGCTTTCGCACAGTCTGGTGGAACCGCCGACGCGGTGCCAGCAGCCGTCCGCTACGTCACTAGCCTGGAAGTTCTGGCGCAGTTGCAGCTGCTCCACCTCTGGTTTCTCTCTGATCTTCTGATCTACTATGCTGTTGCGCTAGTCATCTGCGGTCTGGTTGGGCTTCTCCTTCCGGTGACCCGGCGTCGCCTTAGCGCTGGAATCAGCTGGTTGTTGCAGCGCTGGTATGCGCCCATCGTCCTGGCCGTCCCCACCGTGCTGACGCTGGCGCCCATGCAATCAGGATTGCTGGAGACGCCCGGTACGTTCAATAGGCCCATCGCCACATTGGCTGCCCATGGAGTCTTCTTCGGCTTCGGCTGGTTGCTTTACCACCAGCGAGCGTTGCTCCCGACCCTGGCTGTCCGCGGGTGGGGATGGACTCTGGGCGGCTGCGTGTTGTTTCCGGTCCATGCGCTGGCCGTTGTCCGCCTTGGAGAACAACCGAGTGGAGTTGCGCATGTTGTCGCCATAGCGAGCTTGGCAGTGATGGCCTGGTTGTTCGTGTTTGGCCTGACCGGCCTGTGTTTGCGTTACTTCGCGCAGCCGAGTCCGCTACGACGTTACTTGGCCGACGCTTCGTACTGGTTCTATCTGGTTCACTTGCCGCTGGTGGCCTGGGGCTCCGGTTTGCTCGGCACTCAATCGTGGGGCGCTGGCATCAAGTACCTCACACTACTGAGCGGTGTCGTTGCTGTTTGCTGGGTTACCTACGACTTCGCGGTTCGCTCCACACCTATCGGAGTGTTCCTGAATGGACGACGGTATCCGCGAGGACTGCCGCTCCCACCATACGTGCCATCGCACAACCCCGACACCCCAGCCGTGCCGAGTCCGGAGTTTGCACACCGTCCCGAGGTTCGTCCCGCGACGCCGGCGGCTGATGGGAGGTCAACCAATGTCTAGGCTCAAGTTCTTACTGATTCACCCCGCGTCGGCACGAGCACGCGCTCTCCCAGGGCGCCGCCGGCCCACCGATCGCATCTTCCAGCAGTCCATCCTCCCGTGTCTCTATGTGGCGGCAGCCACGCCGTCCTACGTGGAGACACGCATCGTCGACGAGGACGTCGAGCCGATCGATTTCGGTTGCGATGTCGATCTGGTAGGTCTGTCGTTCATGACCTTGAGTGCGCCGAGAGCCTACGAGATTGCCGACCGGTTCCGACACCAAAGAGGCATTCCTGTGATCATGGGAGGGTTCCACCCAACCATGGCTCCCGAAGACGCTGCACCCCATGCCGATGCCGTCTGCGTCGGCGACGCTGAGAACAAGATGACGCAGATCGTGGAGGATCTCACCAACGGAGGGCTCCAACCGATTTACGACGGACCTGCACCAGATCTCTCCGATATCCCGTTACCCAATCGTCGCCAGGTGAGCCGCTGGCGTCACGCTCCGATCGACACCATCATGGCGACTCGAGGATGTCCTCACCGTTGCACCTTCTGCTCGATTACGGCGTTCCATCGGCACAGCTATCGAACACGTCCGATTGAACACGTCGTCGAGGAACTGAGGACCCTACGCAACCGCGTGCTGTTCGTCGATGACAACCTGATAGTCGACCGCGACTACGCCATGGATCTGTTTGCGGCCATCGCGCCGTTGAAGAAGAAGTGGTATGGCCAGTGCAGCACCAGCATCGCCGCCGATGGAGAGTTGCTTCGTCGCGCCGCAGCTGCCGGATGCAGGGGGTTGTTCGTCGGGTTCGAGTCGCTCTCTGTGCACAACCTGGAATCGTGGCGTAAGCGGTTCAACCGTCCCCAAGAATATGCTCGCGTTGTGAAGAAGCTACACGACGCCGGCATCGCCGTGTTTGCCGGCATTGTGTTCGGAATGGACGACGACACTCCCGACGTGTTCTCGCGGACTCTCGAGTTTCTCGACGAAGCGGGAGTGGACTTCGCTGCGTCTAACGTTCTGACCCCTTTCCCCGGAACCCCGCTGTACGATGAGATGACGCGAGCCGGCCGCATCATCGACCACGATTGGGCCAAATACGACTTCAACCACGCAGTGTTTGAACCGCGTCATATGAGCGTGGAAACGCTACAGCGCGGTACGTACTGGGTCCGTGCTCAGTTCTACCGGCGCAACTCCGTCTGTCGCCGTATCATGCGGTCGCTCGGCTACCTCGATGTCGGTACTGTTCTGCACGCCGTCGTGCCGCTCAACGTTGGCTTCCGGTCGCGCATGTCACGCAGCGGGACCATGCGGACTGGGCTGCGATATTCTCCGACCCAGCCCGCAGGGAAAGCGAACACCGCTCTTGCTGCGGGACAGGCCGGTGGGTAGACCTTTGCTCGATCGCATCGTCGGCTCGCCGCTGACACCTCTCGGTCGGCTGCGGCGCGCGCTGCGTGATCCCGCACGCACGCAACTCCGCATGCTGAAGACGCTACTCATGCGGGCAAGGCACACGGTGTGGGGTCGCGAACACGGGTTTGCCGACGCCCTTCACCACCAAGACTTGGTGTCGGCCTTCCAAGAGTACACACCTCTCTGCGGGTACGACGACGTGCGCGCCTATGTGGAACGCACGCGCATCGGAGAAGCGGACGTGCTGTGGCCGGGCCGCACACGCCAGTTCGGCATCTCGGGCGGCACCGTCTCCTCCGGTGAGTTGATTCCGCTTAGCCGGTCAATGCTCCGGGCCATGGCGCGCTGCAGCCTCACGCCCGGGTTGCAGTACGCCACTCGCAACACGGGATACTTGGGAGGGAAGATCCTCAGCATACCGGGCGGAGTATCTCCGGACCGCGATCTACCTGACGTGTTGGTGGGAGAGGTCAGCGGCCTGATGGCGCGCGCTGCTCCGGTGCTGCTCGCTCGGCATTTCCAGGCCGTACCGCAAGAGGTGATGCTGTTGGAGGACTGGGACACCAAGTTGCACCAGGTCGCGGAGCGGGCTGCACGCCTGGACGTTCGGGCAATCATCATGGTTCCGAGTTGGGCGCCGCTGTTATTCGATACCGTGCTCGCTCACGCAGCGAGCCTCAGGGGGAAGCAGACGGCCACCGTCCGCGATGTGTGGCCGCGTCTTCAGGTCTTCTTTGGTGGCGGGGTCGCATTGCGATCCTATCGACCGATTCTCGAGCGGTACCTCGGTCCTGGCGTCGACCTCATCGAATCATACTCCGCCTCTGAGGGATTCTTCGCTTTTCAGGATGACGTGGATGCCTCCGACTTGCTGCTCCACGTCGACAGCGGCGTGTTCTATGAGTTCGTTCGGCTGGAGGATCTGGAACGTGATTCGCCAAGGCGCTACACCGTGGCGGATGTGGAGCCGGGAGTGGACTACGCGCTGTTCGTTTCCACTTGTAGTGGCCTGTGGGCTTACGGCGTCCAAGACGTAGTGCGTTTTACCTCTACGTCACCGCCGCGCCTCTTGGTGGTCGGTCGCACGATGACGATCCTCGATGAATACGGTGAGGCCCTCCGTGCCGACGAGGTGGAACGGGCGCTGGTTGTTGCCGCGCGTCTCACCAGCGCCGAGTGCGTGCATCACCATGTGACATATGCGCTGCCGTCCGGCTTGGTGCCGCAGCACGAGTGGCTCGTCGAGTTCCAGCGGCCACCTGCAGACGAGAGTGCCTTCGCTGCCGAGTGCGATCGTTATCTCCAAGAGAACAACCGGCACTACCGCATTCGGCGGGAGCCCGGTGTTCTCGCGGCGCCCGCCGTGACTGTCCTGCCAGCAGGTACCTGCTTGAACTACCTGCGTCGGGCCCGCAGCCGACTGGGAGCCCAGACGAAGCTGCTCCCGATGAGCCCGAAGAGCGATGTCGCGCACGGACTACGCGACGCCGCCCTCGCCATTGAGAGAGGGACATGAGGTAACCGCTGCCATGCGCCGTACGACCCGGTTCATCGAGCGCAGCGCCTCGTGGATTGTGGCGCTCGCGGCTCTGCTCAGCATAGCCGCGGGCCTGCGCATTGAGCACTCGCAGGACAAGTACGCACCGCCCCACGACGACCCGGTCGTCCGCTCAACAAAGTACTTCAGAGACCGATTCGGCGCGCAAACGCTGCTTGTCGCCGGGCTGGAATTCGACCGCTCGATCGGCGCAGCCGAGCTTCGAGTCGTCCAGCGTGTTACGCGGCAACTGCGTGCTCTACCGCGCGTCGCCAGTGTGTTCGGACTGGCGGACGTCCGCCTCATACGCTGGAGTCAGCGCGGACCGCGTGCTGTCCGGGTCTTGAACCCGGACAGCGTTGCTGAGACCGATGTAGTACGGCTCAAGCAACTCGTCGAAAACACCCCACTGTATCGCCGGGGGCTTGTGTCATCCGATTGGCGCATGGTCGGGCTCATCGTTGAGTTGGAGCGGGAAGAAAGCGTCGGACGTGAAGCGCGGCAGGTGCGTCTGGCCCTTCAAGTGGACAGCGTGCTTCGAGCCGAGTCACGCGGGCAATTCAATGCTCACCTCACAGGCATGCCGCTGCTAAATGGCGCGCTGCAGGAAAGCGCCCGCCACGACGTGCGGCTTTACGGCTGGCTCACCGTCTTGATCGTCACCGTGATACTGCTGCTGCTGTTTCGTCACTGGCGCCCCGTCGTGCTGGCTGGCGTAGTGGCAGCAGTTGCTCTCACCTGGACACTCGGGCTCCTGGCTGCGACCGGAACGCCAATGTCGGCGTCGCTCACCATGATGGTGCCTTTGATACTGGTTCTGAGCCTGGCGTATTCAGTGCACTACTTGACCCATTTCTACGGTGGCGCAGGACTCGAGAATCAGCGGGCAAGGTTCCGGGCAATGATGGAGGTGGTCTTTCCCCCGAGTGTCCTAACGGGATTGACGACGACCGCAGGGTTCATTGCTCTGGCGACGAGCGGGCTGGAGAGCGTGCGAGAGACAGGGGTCTTCCTTGCAGCCGGAGTTCTGCTAACCATGGTGGCCTCCAGCGTACTGCTACCCGCGTTACTTAGCCTGCCGCTCTCCGGAAACCGTGTGATCGGTCGCGTCGCCACGCTGCCACGGCGCATGGCCGTCGGCATGGCAGCGGTGGTGTGCCGCCGCGCCGGGCTGATCGTTGCAATCACCGTCGTCCTGGTAACGGTCGCTACAGCGGGCATCGCGCGCCTGCGGTTCGATGCGAATCCGCTGCATTTCTTCTCGCGCGATAACGCGTTGCGAATCTCGACCGAGATAATCGATGAACGCCTGGGCGGCAGCCTGCCGATCGGAATAATAGTGCAGCGGGCAGCTGGAGAATTGGACGCTCTGATCCCAGCAGTGCTACGCGTGGAGGAGAGACTTCGGAAGATCCCACAGATTGGGTTCGTCGGTTCTGCCGTGGACTTCGTGCAGTTGGCCGAGACCGCGCGGCCCCGCATCATGCCACCCGTCTACGACGTGACTACTGGCCGGTTCCCGGCTGATCTGTGGTCTCGCTTGGCGGTGGAACCAGGTCTGCGGGGATACGTCGTGCACGATTCGTCTGGACTGACATTGCGCATCTCTTGCCGAGCGCGAGTGGTTGACTCGGATGCCCTGCGGCAGTTGGTCGCGGACGTGGCACGCGTGCTCGAGAGCGAGTTCCCCGAGAAGGAAGCATCCGTCACCGGGCTGGCTCCCCTGCTGCTGCGTACGCAGCAGTACATGGTGCGCAGCCAGGTCAGCAGC